>JAJRQY010000048.1 GCA_024280015.1 Actinomycetes bacterium | reverse complement strand
TCGCGGCAGAGTCGGACGGTTCTGGCTTTCTCCTGGGTTGTGTATCGGGCGGTTGTTGCTGCCCCCGATTTTCCTAGTGTTGGCATAGCTTTCATCCTTTCGTCAAACGGATGACTCTCCAACTTTCCCAGGGTGAATCAGTCTGACCTCTACCCGTGCGCCAGACCTCGAAGTTTCTTGTGCTGAGTAGATCCGAGCGGAGCGGCGAACGGCTTCGTTTGTTGGCTTGCAGGACTGGAGAGCTCGAAGCCCTAGAATCAAGCCGATGCGGGTGGTCACGTGGAATGTCAATTCGATTCGGAGCCGGCAACCTCGGGTGCTGGCCTGGATCACCGAGCACCAGCCCGATGTGGTCCTGCTTCAAGAGACCAAATGCACCGATGCTGCCTTTGCCTCCGATGAGATTGCCGGTGAATACAGCAGGCTTGGCTACGAGGTTGCTCACCACGGAGTTGATCATTGGAACGGGGTGGCAATCCTCAGCCGGGTCGGTCTCGAAGGTGTCAATCGCGGCTTTCCCGGAACGAACCGCCAGCCATACAACGAAGCCCGAATAATCTCGGCTGACTGTGCCGGTATTCGCTTCTGCTCGGTCTATGTCCCAAACGGACGTGAACTGGATGATCCCCACTACCTCTTCAAGCTGGTCTGGCTTGAACGGTTGCGTGCCAGCCTTGAGCCATCTAGGACCATGATGCTGGCCGGTGATCTCAATGTTGCTCCAACCGATCAGGATATCTATGCCCCCGAACGGTGGAAGAAACGGACTCATGCCAGCGCCCCCGAACGGGCAGCCATCACCGCAATCACCGATCTTGGATTGCGTGACGTGACCCGTGAGCATCTGCCCCATGATGGTGTCTTCACCTGGTGGAGCTACCGACCAGGACAGTTCGAGAAGAATCACGGAATGCGTCTGGATATTGCCTATTGCAGCCCTGACCTCGCCAGTCGAACATCCAGCGTCTGGATTGACACCATCGAACGCGGAACCCGAGAAGTGGCAGGGAAGCGTCCGTCTGATCATGCGCCTCTGGTCATCGACCTGGACTGATTGGCTGGACTGGACTGGACTGGACTGGACTGATCGGATCTGGACTGATCTGGACCGAACGATCCGAGACGGTAACTACTGCTCGGGTTCAAACTCGCTGATCGGAACCTCGAAGGGTACGGGAAGAACTCGGATTCCCCATTGCTCCAGATCGTGGACAACTGAACCAAGCGTTCCCGTTGTTGATTCCCACTCCCAACCGTAGGGCGCGTGCTCGCCCTTGGGCCCCCACAAGGTAAGGGTCCGGTGTCGACCGGTGACGTCGTGACGGGGCAAAGCCACGGCTGCCCGGAAGTCGGCCTGGGCGAGGGCAAAAGCCCAACCGCGAGTCAGTCTGCGGTTGTCGGTGGTGTGAATTTCTGCTGTTAAACCAAAGCGCCGAGCAGCCTTCACGGGCAGGTTGGCCACGCGGTCAAGGTCGTGAGGGAGTGCCGCCTCGGTTAGGTAGAAGCGATCAAGCAGCTCAGCTGGAATGGATTGGACTGGTCTGCGGACCAGGGTTTCGAGGAGGGCGACAACTGGCTGCAGGGCCCAGTAGGACGCTCCGTTTGGTGATGGCAAGTCGAACCGGTTGCCAGTATCGTTGTCCAGCTCGGTTGTATTGAACCAGAACGGCCCAAGCCCTCGATGGTGCAAGCGAAAAATCGAACGACCGGCACGCAGAGTCCGGCTGGGAAAGCTCGCCAACTCCGAGGGGTCTGGTGCCTCGGGGAAGTCAACCACAGAACCACCCCATCGTGTTCAACCCCGCAACGAGCTAGCGAGTTCTCGAGCGGCAGCCTTGACTCCGGCGAGACCTTCCACCTTCAAGGCATCAATGGGAGAGCGGCCCCCAAGGGCGGAATCGGGTGTCGTTAGCCACGAAGCCGTGAACCATGATTCGACATCATCAGGGGCAACGATACTGAGTACATCGCCAAAACCAGGAATGACGGCCCGCCCGGAGAACTGGAAGGCGGGGTAAACCAGACGCCCGGAACCGGTTCGCAGAGCCAGCAGGCGATGCCGGTGAACCCGTTCGCTGACTGCCTGCTTGGAGACCCCTCCCAACAACTGGCGGACTCCGTCTGAGTCGTAAAATGGGCCAAGCTCGTCAGACCAGAGTGACCCGGCCATGGCTTCAAGGGCAGCATCGCGACCAGCACTCACCGGATCGAGGTCAGGATTGCTCTTGCCGACAATGTCGGCTAAAGCGGCTTCGAAAGCGGCGGTTGCTTGATCTATCCAGGGAGCGACCATTGAGTCAAGATAGTCAAGGTCACTCCTCGTGTCAAGATGGTCAAGGACAGTTGATTGGTGTTCCGTCTGGGTGAATCTGTCTGTATGGTTCTGTTTGCCGTCTCAGCGTGCCAGAGTTGTGCAATGCGGCTCCCACGGAATCGCTCATTCCGCCTGCTACTTGCCGGTACCGTCGTATCGCAGTTGGGCGATTGGGCGGCTCGTCTCGCTCTAGCGTTGTTGGTGTTTGAGCGCACACAAAGCGACCAGATGGTTGGCTTCACTGCCGCGTTGCTGACCATCCCGTGGCTTGGTCCAGGCCAGTGGCTGGCCCAAAAGGCCGATCGGTTCGACCGACGTCGACTGCTGATGGTCTGCGACGGGACCCGCGGCTTGGTCTTTGTAATCCTGGGATTCACCCACCTGCCGATTCCCATCTTGCTTGGCTTGGTCTTCTTCGTAGCTCTTATTGATCCCGTCTTTGAGGCCAACCGAGCGGCCATGATCGCCGATGTTGTCTCGAAGAAGGAATACGCCAACGCCATCCAGGCCACCCATGGGGTGAACCAAGCCGCTCAATTGGCTGGATTCGGCCTGGGGGGCTTGTTGGCAACGGCCCTAAGCCCAACTGGAGCGCTAGCAGTCAACGGCGTCACCTTCTTTGGCTCGGCCTTCTTGATCTCACTCATCAAGCTCAAGGGTGACGGCAGCAAGCGCAAGGGCGCCGCTCCCAGTTTCCGTCAGGCGTTCGACTTCTTGGCGACTGATCGCCTCTCGCTAACCGCAGTCGCGGCCACTGTTGTCACCGTCGGGTTGGCTAATGCAGTCGAAACTCAGGTCCCGGTGTATGGGGAAGTGGTCGCCGGGTTCGGGAGCATGGGAATTGGACTCTTGGCCGCGCTCATTCCGCTGGCAACCTTGATCATCATTTGGGGATTGGACAACTCGGGTGCGGACATCCAACTCCTGCGTCGGGGCGTTCTGTTGGCTCTTGTCTCGGCTGTTCCCGCATCGGGCCTGCTCTGGCTTGGCTTTGATCAGGTGTCGGTGTTCGTCGGCTTTGCTTGTGTTGGTGGGATCTTTGTCCTGTCAACCACGGGCAATATCGTGGCCGGGCGACGTATTCCGGCCGAGATCCGGGTTGGGACGTTCGCCGTACTTCAAGCATCGGTCTATGTCGGCATTGGTGTTGGCTCGTTCTTGGGTGGGATTGTTTCGGAACGAACCTCGCCCCAGGTCGCCGCAGGTTGGGCTATGGCCCTTTGTGTCGCGGTATGTCTGGTCGCCTTGGTGGTATTGAGTCAGATGGAAGACGGTGAAGACGACGGTATGGGCGCGAAAAAGGCGGAACGATCCGCACCCATTTCTGGGTAGTGCAGGAACACTCCGCCTTTCTCTACATGTTTGGGCCTATTCAGCTCCAGGTTGAGTTGTCAGTCATGCTCGGCACCCCCTTCCACACACATCGTGGAACGATTCTAGTTCTGGCCACCTAGTGCGAACTTGGGGACAGCAGCTTTGCCCAGTAGCTAGGCGAAAAACGAACAAAACAACCACCCAGAGTGGATCTTCGCCTACTGGCCATGAGCTTGTCCATCCTTCAGCAGGCGAGGCGTCTGGTTAGTTGGCGAACCTCAGTCGCAAATCATCCGTTGCGGGGACCTGGAATTGCCGCGCTGGGCTTGGATCGGCTCGCTAACGTGCAGCGATGATGAACCGGCTTTGTTACCTGACCAATTTCCTGATGGCCGCATCACTGGGTGTCGGGTTCGTGTTCATGGACGACGTTCAGAAGACCCATGGTTTGCAAGACTGGGAGATCGGCTTCGTCGTTGCCGCTGGATTTGTTGCCGCCCTCATCACCCAGCTGATCCTGGCCCCGTTCGCCGATCGGGGAAAGATCGGGGTGCTGGCTTGGACCTCAATCGCAGCGGGAGTCGTTGGCAGCATCGGGTTTGCCTACGCCGACCAGACCTTGACCCTGATCATGAGCCGAGGGCTGGTTGGTATCGGCCTCGGGCTGTTTTCGGTGACGGCCCGAAAGGCGCTAATCGGACTGGATGTGGCTGGCGGGGGTCACAAGGTTGGTGCCCTATTGTCAACCGGGGTTGGAGGGTTCATCTCCGGCCCAGTCATCGGCGTTGCCTTCGGTCGGATTTCCTTTGCTGCTCCCTTTCTTGTTGTCGGTTTCGCGATTGCCCTTGTTGGGCCAATCGCGGTGAGGCGAATTGTCCGTGAACCAATTGCCACCGCAGAAGTGGACTACTCCGACGTTGGTCGCTTGCTGAAGCGTCCCCGCGTCCAGGTCGCCATCCTGGTCCAGATCATTCTGTTTGGATTTATCGGGATCTTTGACTCCATCATCGACCGCTACCTCACCGATCTTGGCTCCTCCGATGTCATGACCAGTTTGGTGATCTTGAGCGTCGGCCTTCCACTCCTTGTCCTTCCAACCCGCTTTGGCTCATTGTCCGAACGCATTGGTGGTACGCGTGTTCTGCTGCCTGGCGTATTCCTCGCCCTCATCACCATGACCTTGTTCGGTTTCGCCTCAACACCTGTGCTGTTGGGAGTTGTCGGCCTCTTCCAAGGAGTTGGTGAATCAGCAACCTCGATGGGCGCCCAGGTACTTGTCCTGGAAGCGACCGGCGCCGAACGCGTTGCCATCGGTGCTGCAATCCTGGAAACCGTAGGGCTTGGCATGGCGACAGTTACCGCGGTTCTAGCTCCCATTGTCTACGGGGCTCAAGGCGAAATCTGGCTCTTTGGCGGCTACGGCGCATTGAGTGCGCTGATCGTCGCTGCTCTGATTGTCCGGATCCGTTCCATCAAACCAGCTTAGAATCCCCCAATGGAACCGATCGCGGACAGACTGCTCCAAGCCCGAGAAGATCTTGCGGCGGTCGGTGATTGGCTCGCCGCCGAACAACGACTTGAAGCGTGGCAACACACTCGCCAATCACGATCCAATGAGCTGGATGCACGTCGACGCCAGGCACTCAGCCCACACTCGATCTCAGACATGCACCCGGCTGGGCAAACCCTCAGCGCGACTGCCATCGATGTCGTGCACCGTCTGGCCTCCGACTCGGGGCGTTTGACTCGGTCATGGGCTGAGGGGGCCATGACCGAACTTGGTGAAGAGGTCTACACCGAGCTGGTTGGCATCAGCGCCATTGCTTCAGTAGTCGACGTCTATGCCGTTGCTGTTGGCGAGGCGTTGCTCCAATTGCCGAGCCCAACTTCAAGCAGTGAACCAGCGAAACTCCGGCCGACGACTGTTGGCGATGTCGGGGCCTGGGTTTCTCAGAGCGTTGAAGGATCCCGAGCTAACGTGAGTCGTTCGCTCTCCCTGGTACCAACGACTGACCGAACGTGGCGCTCACTGGTTGACAGCCTGTACTCCCACGGAGAAGAATTCTACGAATTGGAATGGGACCGGGCACTCAACCGGGCTCAGGTCGAGCTAGTGGCGGCCAGAACAACATCCTTGTTGGAATGCTTCTACTGAACGACCGCTCACACGACACTGCTCCGTGCGAGTGGTGAAGCCCTTGGACTCGAGATCGATCTGGCCGCGGTTGTTGCTGCGCTTGACGGTTCAGACTCAGTCGGCCGGACCAGTGATGCTGGAATTCCCGCCGGGGCCGAGCTCATGGCGTTTGCCGCCGAGGCGTTCGGTGGGAGAGAGTCACCAGCCCTGGACAAGGCGAGGGAACAACTCCTCGCGATCGTTGGAGTTGATGGGCTCCGGGACGCGGCCGCCACCATTGCGGTCTTCAACGGATTGGTCCGTGTTGCTGATGGCACCGGGATTCAACTGGACCCAAATCTCACGACAGCCTCAGCCCAGGCCCGCGAAGAGCTTGGACTCAATCGATTCGCCGGGTCAGCCAACACAGACCCAGCAAACACAGACCCAGCAAACACAGACCCAGCAAATACAGAATTTAGCTCGATCCATGAGCTATTTAGCCAGCAATGACCCGAGAACTGATTGTGCTAGGGACCGCATCCCAAGCGCCAACACGGCACCGCAATCACAATGGCTATGCCCTACGTTGGAACGAGCAGCTTCTGGTATTCGATCCTGGCGAAGGCTTTCAACGACAATGTCTGCTGGCCAACCTGACAATCTCCCGAGCAACTGCTTGTCTCATCACTCATTTTCATGGTGACCATTCACTAGGCCTGCCGGGGTTTCTGCAACGACGCGCTCTTGACAGCGCCACTGAGCCAATCCCCATCTGGTACCCAGCCGACGGCGCCCAATACCTTGAGCGGCTCCGAACCAGCACCATCTGGCATGACCCGGTCGGAATTGTGGCGATGCCGATCGACACTGATGGACCCAACGGCGCCATCGGGAATCTCATCGTCACGACCAAGCACCTGGATCACCGAGTGAACACCATTGGCTACCGCATCCAAGAGCCCGAACAATTCCGGGTTGATGCTGACCGGCTCCATCAAGCTGGCATCGATGGTCCCGACATTGGTCAGCTGATCAAGGACGGCCACATCACCCTCAACGGCGTAACCCATCAGCGAAGTGACTTCGGCCAAATGAGTGAAGGCAAGTCCATGGCCTTCATCATGGATACCCGAATCTGTGACGCTGCATTTGACCTGGCGAAAGGCGTCGATCTCCTCGTGTGCGAGTCGACCTATTTGGAAGCCGAATCTGGCCTTGCCCAAGAATATGGTCACCTCACCGCGGCACAAGCAGCCAAGATCGCCGTCGAGGCTGGAGCAGACCAGCTTGTCCTCACCCATTTCTCCCAGCGTCATCCAGATTCATCCGTCTTCGTTGAAGAAGCGGAACGCATTCATCCGAATGTGGTCGCAGCCAGCGATTTGGCTCGAATTAGTTTCTAGGTGTTCCCAGGTCTGAGGGGATTCGACTAACTATTGCCACCGCGACTGCCGCTAGGGCAGCGGCCCCAAACCAGACAGGCTGATAGCTGTCAAAGGTGTCAACCACCCAACCGGTGAGTGGGGCCCCGATAGTCATGCCGAACAAGAACCCGAGCATGACAATCCCGGAAAAACGGCCGGCATCGCGGCGAGGAGCACTGCTGATGATTGTCAGGTTGACCACCGCATTCCAAGCAATATGGCCAAGGGCGTAAAGGACCGCGATTGGCCACAAGATCCAGGGACCAACCGTGGTCGCGGAGATCAGCAAGATGGATGTACCGGTTGCGGTGAGTGAGAGCACCGTCAGAATGCGCTGTGGGGCCACGGTCGATCCGGCAAGCCGAGCGGCGCCGATGCGAAACACGATCCCACAAACCCCGACCACAGCGATCAGCATGCCAGCGGCCGTTCGTCCCATGCCAACGGCTTCCTCGGCGAAGAGAGGAAGGAACCGGCCAATCGATCCGCTTGAAGTGCCCATGGCGAAGGCATACACGGCTAATTGCCAGATGAAGGTCGGAACAGCTGAACGCCCGCCCGACTCTACGGAGAGAGCATCTGAGGTACTTGTGTCGGAAGTACTTGTGTTGGAGGTGGTCGACGCTGAGCCGCTCGGTTGGAAGACAGACCCGTCCGACGAAGCTGGCGAAACCGGCGAGGCATCAGAACGCGGAATCCATACTGCGTTGAGTACCCCAAAGAGAACGAATATTGCGGCAAAAACGCCAGCGGCAAGATTCCAACTTGTCCACTGAGCAAGCGAAGGAAGCGTTGCACCGGCCAAGAACAGGGCAAGGGTTACCCCGGACTGCTTGACACCAGTAATGGTTCCGCGCCGCTCTGGCTTGACGTGTCCAGCAATCAAGGAGTTGGTGGCTGGGTTCCCCCATCCCTGGGGCACCCCGGAGACAGCGGCAGCCAGCCCCAGAATCCACAGACTGCTGGCGATAGCCATCAGCCCCATTCCGGTAGCCGCAATCCCACATAGCAGAAGGATTGAACGACGAGGTCCAATCTTGTCGGTGATTCGTCCGCTGAAGGGCGATGAGGCGGCGCCGACCAAGGTATTGACAGCGCCAACCACGCCAAGCGCCCAGCGGCTGACAGCAAGATCCTCCAGGATCGGAGCAGCCAAGACGCCAATGGCAAACATCTGGAAACTGGACGCAATCATGGTGAAGATCAAGACCGCAGGCAGCATGCGAAACCGACTGGCTGTTGCTATGGACGGATCGTTTGAGTGTCTGATCGCCGAAGGGTTCGCTGAGTGGTCGGCAGGCGGAAACCCTGGATGATTGTCTGCAGGATGATTGGGCAAGATCGAAGAGTGGCATACTTTCGCCAGCGCAGAAAGGTGGGGCATGGAAGAAGGGTCAAAATCTAGGTCACTACAGTCGTTGCGTGAGGAAAATCTGTTCTGTTTCGAACGAATCCGGGCCGGCGAGCGCGACGTCCCCGATCTCCTTGAACAAGCCGAGGCATCGGGCGAGGTCATTGCCGTCATCGAGTGCCTGATCACCCGGGTGGCGAAGCAGGAGATGGACAACGAGATCCGGGAGCGAACCATCTCCCTCACTCGCATTCACCAGCTGCTGGATTCCGGAGGAGAGCTTCTTCTCTTGCCCAGGATGAGGTGGGCTCTGGAACTAAACGAGGCGCTCGCCGCGTTCGTGGGGGGCGACTTCGTCGAGGCGCTGCGGTTCGCCCGATTGGCTGAGCAGCTCGTGCCGGATGCTGACTACGACGATGCTTTGCCGTCCACTCTCAATCTCCTCGGGCTGCTGGCCTATCGGGTTGAGGCGTTCGATCAAGCGGTTGAGCTGTTCACTCGATCGATCGCGGAGGGGGGATCGACACGCACAACGGCAATCTCTCACAGCCACCTCGGTACGGTCTTGGAAAGCCAAGGCGAACTCGAGTTGGTGCTCACACATCGTCAGATCGTGGACGCTCTCGTCCACGGACCAGAAGCAACCTTTTCAATCAGCGACGGGTTTCGCTTCGATTGTGATCACTGTCGGACCCTGATTCTGCTCGGTCAGTTTGGTGAAGTACGGAATCGGCTTGCGGCGATGGATCGCTCTCGTCCGGATGCCCACGCCTTCGCGACAGGAATCGAAGCGCGACGCGCTCTGGCTGAGCAAGACTATGACGAGGCCTACGAGTTCGCCATAGAGTCGGCGAGGGCCTTTGATGAGATGGGCATGGTGAACTATCGACGAAGGATTGTCGATGTCCAAGTCGATGTGTTGTTGCATCGAGGTCGCCATCAAGAAGCCATTGACTTGCTCACAAAGGACCTTGCCCCACCGGACACAATCGATCACCTGAAAGCATGCAGTCAGCTGATTGAAGCCAACAAGTATCTAGGTGCGTGGGAGGAAGTGTGCCACTACCAGGAACTCCAGCGCGACCACTTGGAGCAATCACAAATTGACCTTCACTCCTTTCACCAAGTTCAAGAGCAATCCTTTCGTTTTGAGGACTTGCAAGCCAAGAACATGGCTCTCGATGAGAGGAACCAGGAATTTGAAATGCTCCGTTCGGACCGGGAGAACTTGCTCAACATCGTGGCTCACGAACTTCGTTCCCCGTTGACTGCCTTAGGCCTGGTTCTCCATAGCATTGATGAAGGAAGTGGCAATGGTGTGAGGCTTGACGATCGAATTCGAACGGGGTCTCGCCTCGTGCGCCGCTTGCAGGGTCTTGCTGACCAGGTGGCAATGGTGGGCGAACTCGCTAGCGGCACCTTCGAGCTCGAACTCTCCGTTGTCGAGTTGGATGCCGTGGTCGAGAACGTTTTGGATGAGCTCATGTTGACGGCTCGTCGCAAAGAGATACAAATCAGCTTCTCCCCTTGTGGCCTCGCCGTTCTTGGACACCGGGGGAGACTTGAGCAGGTGCTAACAAATCTGATTTCCAACTCAATCAAGTTCTCTTGCCATGGCACGGCAATCATGATCCGAACAGCCAGTAGTGGTGGGTCGGTTGAACTCTCGGTCATTGACCAAGGACTTGGCCTCACCGAGGCAGATCTTGCCCGGGTCTTTCGTCGTCATGCGAGGCTGTCGGCTCGCCCTACTGGAGGTGAAGCATCCTCGGGAATGGGCCTCTACATTGCCAAGCAGCTCGCTTTGGCGATGGGAGGCAACCTGAGCGCTCGCTCGGCTGGTCGAGGGCACGGAGCAACCTTTACCTTGAATCTGTCTGAAGCTTCTGACTCAGCGGGGATCCAACGTCCAGTGAGAGAGGGCGAAGCATGATGGAGCCGCTGTCAGTCCGGGAACTTCGCGATGCCAACCGCGCCATTGTGGACCGGCTTCGAGTCGACCACCTTGACGAAGAGAGCGTGCTGGAGGAGGCAAAGCGGCTTGGCGACTCGCTCCTCCTCGGGGAGAGCTACGCCACGGAATCTGTTCGGGCCTATATTCTTGGTGATGTAGAGACGGCTGTTGTCAACAATGAGCGAGCAAGGCAACTGCTGGATGAACACCGTCAAGATGGCGATCCGTTTTTTCTTTGGCTGGTTGAAACGACCAGTGGCCTGACCATGGAGTCTCAGGGTGAGGTAGGTAAGGCTCTGACATACTTCGCGGCAGCTGCGGATATTGGCCGGTCCGCCCGACTGATTGACCTCACCGCTCGGTCATTGATGAGCCTTGGTTTCATTGCCAACCGTCAATCGGATCCCGTCAGAGCCCTCGGTTTCTTTCTGGAGCTCCTGCATCTTCCGGACTTGGGCGACTCGACCACGGCGGCCACCTATAACTATCTGGCAGTCCTATTTGAGGATCAACGGCAATGGGATCTTGCCCTGCTCTACCTCAGCGAGGGACTCGCACGGGCGAGCAACCTTGCCCCGGATGTTGAGGGGGCGATGCGTGGCCTGTACGCCGGTCTCCTAGCCCGAACCGGCAGGTTCTCCGAAGCGAAGGAGGCGCTTGAGTTGGCTGGCCGGGTCACGGTCTCTGGAACCATCTATGCCGCCCAGTTGGATGAATCCCGCGGACGCTGCCTCTATGAAACCGGCGATCTTGATCAAGCCGAGAAGTACGCGCGCCAAGCATTCTCACTCCTGACAAGGCAGGGCGCTCCATCTCACCTTGGCAAGCCAGCCGTCTTGCTCAGCCAGATCCTGTTGGACACCGGCCGCGCCGCTGAGGTGCTGGAATGCATGGTGAACTTTGATCATTCGATGCTGCCGGTGCCTCAGGCCAAGGATCTTCTTTTGCTGAGGCTTCGTGCTCATCGAGCATTGGGGCAATTCGAAGAAGCAGCGAAGTGTCACGACTATTTCGTGAAACTGGTCGATCAAAGCAAGTTGGACACGCACACGTTCTACCGACTCCATCAGCAGCTGGTCGATGCCCATTCACTAGAAGCGCAACACACCACGCTGATCTCGCGCCAGATTGAACTCACCCGCTTGCAAGATGAGTTGGTCGAACTGATGGATCAGGTGGCCAATGATCTCAATAGTCCACTCACCACATTGCAACTGATCTTTGACGGTCTCTCCCAGAACCAGGACGCAGCAACCGTGGCCAAGCGATTGCCAAATGCATGGCGAGCGCTGGAGCGAATGAGCCAGCTGGCCGAACTCTTCTCGGCGGTACAAGAAGAAGACGAGGCTGAACCAGTGGAGTCTGCTCGAGTCTAGTCCCCGCTAGCTGGCCATCGATATGACCGATGGCCGGTATGGCTGATGGTCCAGCAAAACGGCCGATCCCATCTAGTTACCAATCATCTGCTCTTCGGGAATGGGGTAGGCCAATAGAATACCCCGGTACACGTCGGCGTCTGGTCCAACATTGTGTGGCCCGACGCTGAGGGCCAGAAGGAACCAGGTTGTCAGCTCGTGAATGAGTCGCTCGCCGCTGAAGTCTTTGGTGGCCTTGTGCATGGGTGGAAGCACACTCTCGATGAGGAGCTGCAGTCCTGGTGGCCCGGCTGCTCCAATCTGATTGGCCCCAGAAGCAATGATTCTCATTGCCTGCTTGGAGGCCTCGTTGTCAATGGCCATAGCCGTCGTTGGACCAAGCCCGACCCTGTCCTCGCAAAAGCTCAGGGCTCGTTGTCCAGCAGCCAGTGCATGAACAGCAACCATTGCTGGGGCCGCATCCCCCGGTAAGGAACAAAGCTGGATCCGAATGAGGTTCGAAGCGACCCACGGCAAGACGGCGACCTGATCAGCGGTGAGCTGGCTAGCGGCCTTGAGTACTGAACTGGTTGCTGGGTTGGTCTGCCATTCTCGGTCCATACCCCCGCAATCATTCCTGAGGTGGTAGCCGCCAATCCAGGGCAAAGCTTCTGGATCACCTAGGCCGGATGCCCCTATTGGTACGAGAAACAATGACGTTCGTGACCTAGCTCGCCGAGTCGGAGTATCCCATGCCGCCCCGGCCCATCACTTCGGCGATAAGGCTGGACTCTTCACCGCCCTTGCTGCCGACAGCTTTCTTCGGTTTGCCCACTCGATGGGCCGAGCTGTCGAAGAGCAGGACCCCAATGATCCGCTGAAGCGGCTGGATTCAACCACGATAGATAGAAGCGGTGTCTGCGATCGCTCGTGACCCAGCGCCAACATGCGTCTCAGCCAGGACATCCAGCCAGTCTTGGCGATGCCGTATAGGCGGATGAAGGCGAGGAGAGGTATGACGCTGCCAGGACTCACCGGCAATGACGTCATCGGGATGGCCGAAATTGGACAAGGCCACTCGTAGGGCCTCGGTCCCCGGGTACTTGCGAAGTCGTCCGATCGTGTCTCCCGCCAAGGACCGCATCTCGAGATTGTCGGTGCGAGATCGGCCTGAAGACACCGACTCGGCCAGGTTCTTGGTCCAACACTGGACGAACTCATCGGTGTCCATGGCAAGAATTTCATCATTGAGGGACGGCAGGCACCAGCGCAGAGACTCGATCACCTTCAGAGTCGGTACTTGATTCCGCTGACTTAGCGCTCCCTCATCCTTGAGCCAGGACATAACCGATTCCGGAGTGCGGTCTGGCTGTCGTTGATGGCGGCGCATGATGATCTTGAGACCGACCTGCCAGCCCAATTGCCCGTCAGTGCTGAGGTTGTCCAGTGGTGGCAGCGGAATTCCGAATCGCCACGCAATCGACGGCCGGACGCCAAAAACTAAACCCCTGACGAGATGTGAGGTCTCGCCCAAATCGTGGTACATCTCCTGCACCCCTTCCAACTCACCTATGCTCGTGTCTGAACCTGATTGGTCCAATGTGAAGAGTCAAAACCATCCCTGTCCCATGAGCGTCTCGTCTCGCGTCCTTCTGGGCCTTGATGTAGACACACAAGGCTGAAGCAATGAGTCAGGAGTATGTCGACCAGGCTGCGCCGAACGTTTCGCGAATCTGTCAGAGAGTCGAGACTTCATCCCAAATCGTGATGATCGAAGCCCCAAAAGGGTTTGGAAAGTCTCTCCTGGCCCAGCACCTTGTTGATGGACCAATGGGGTTCACCCGGATCGATGGGCCGGATCTGATTGACCACCCAAGTGCCATTGCTAGCGAGGCGGCCTTGGTCATTGATGGTGTCACCGAAACTCTTCCCCCCGAATTATTGGACACATTGTGTGGTGAGGGGCGACAGATAGTGATCACGGGGCGGGATTTGAGTCATCTTGTTCGCTGGGCTTCCGGGAAGAATGTACTGCGGCTTAGCGCCAACGACCTGGCTCTAAGCCGGGATGACATTCGGGTCCTGGCTGACCAGGTATTGGGTAGCAACGAAGCGAAAGTGTTCGCCGATGCGACGCTGAGTCTGAGCAGGGGCTGGCCCGCCCTGGTTTGCGCGCTCCTGCTCGATGCAGAGCAGACGGAATCGGGCCGTTCTGGTGTTCCCTCGGAACGCTGGACGCATGGACCTCATGTCAGCTTGTTGGTCGAGGAGTGTCTGGCTGGGTTGGACGATTCATCGCTGGACTCATTTGGGCAGCTGGCTCACTTGCCGTCGTTCTCCGCATCATGTGTCACTGCCATTGCTGGCCCTGGCGGGTTGGCTCGGGCCCGAGCCAACGGACTCCCCGTTGTTCAGCGCGGCGATGGCTGGTTGGGTATTGCTCGCCCAGTGAAAGAAGCCTTGCAAGCTCGTGGTGCCTTCCGGACCCTGAGTGCTGAGCTTCTTGGTCCCGTACTCGTTGCTTCTGGTGGGCTCTTGTTCGCAGCCAAGGCCTTGTTGGCTGCCGGTGATGCGCTGGTGGCGGCTGAGTTGTTGTGTTCCGTACCTGGCTATCGGTTTGATGACCACAATCAGGCCGAGTTGGCGGGCATGATTCGCTCGTTGGACTCTCAGCTTGATCCCGAACCCGAGCTCATGTTGTTGTTGGCGCGGGTTCATCTCAATCGGGCCGAGATTGATCAGCAACGAGTGGCCCTGCAAGAGGCCGAGCGGCGGGCACTTGCCGTTGGCAATCTCGAGGCCGAACTTGAAGCACAGACCGAATTGCTATTTTTGGATTTAGGAGAGGGTCAAGAAGATCTGCTCTCGCGGTTGGATGCATTGGAAGCTCGAGTTACAGAGCAAACAACGTCATCAACTCGGGCTCGATTGCGCGAGGTCCGGGCCATGTATCTGGCACAAACCGAGGAACTGGCCAATGTGTACGCTTCGATGACGTTGTTTAAGGATGCCAGCTATGAGTGGGAGAGCCTGGGTGAACCCGGTCGAGCCGCTTGGACCTTGCGGCTCTTTGCTGCAGTGCCATGCTGGCATCTTGGTCACTACCGCGAGGCCCTTGATGCTCTGGAGCGTGCTTCGCTGCTGGTGGAGTCAAAACCGGCCTCTCTTATCAAAACCCTGGGAATGGCTGCTCGCCTGGCGGCCGCGGCCGGCGATCGAGATCGGCTCTCGACCTTGATTTCCCAAATTGAAGTCTTACCGGCCAGTCATTCTCTCGGCTGGGTTGAAGGATTCGTAAGCTGGGCTGAGATGACGATCTCGTCACTGGAGGGAGATGCTGGCGGAGCCCAGGTCGCTCGTATCCATGCTGAGACTCTGCTCGGTCCGTTGCTGAACCATCCCACCGGTGTGGTTTTTTTGGCCGACTCGTCCATGGTCGCTGCTCTGGTTGGGGATGCCGAGCATGCTTTGCTTACCCTTGGCAAGGCCAAGGAACGCAGTGATGAGGCCCCGTTGGAGGTCCATCTGGCCGAGATTATTGTGCATGCTCGGGTGGGGGAAGCAGAGCGAGTTCCTGATCTGGTAGCCACCTTGGATGCTTCCGGGACCTTGCCCTTTGAGCGACGCTGGCGGATGGAGCTGGAGACTCTGCTGGCCCACAGTCGGATGTGTGGTGTTGCGCCCGATGAAGAGGCACTGGCCAAGATCAAGCACCAGGCAGACAATCTGGGTCTGGAGTTGTTGTGGGATCAGTTGTTGCAAAGATTTGGGTTGGTACTTCCGTCTGCCGCCCCCTCGACATCGATGATCCTCCTCGGATCGTTCTCGGTTGTTGCCGGTCAGGCCACCGGCAGCAAGGTTCTTCCTCCCGGGCATTCGACCCAGATGGTCAAGTACCTGGCTGCTGCTGGCGGCGATGTTCCGGTCGAAGTGGTGATCGAAATCCTGTGGCCCGATGGTGACCCAGACAAGGGCCGCAAGCGACTACGAAACGTCATCAATCGAGCACGAGCTGCCCTTGGTCCGGACTCGGTCTTACGAACCGGGGATCTGATTCGGCTTGGGCCAGAAGTGAAGACCGACCTGGCCCAATTTCGAGAATTGGGCAGCCAAGCGCTGACCGGATCGGAAACAGAGACTGAGCGAGCGGCCAGAGCGGTCCGAGCCCTCAACCTCTACCAGGGTGACCTCTTGCCCGATGATTTGTACAGCGACTGGGTTGATGGCCACCGGGAAACAGCCAGGCTCACGGCCATCGGACTGTTGGACCTGATTTTAGCGCACCCAACCCACGAGGTGGTGCCGTCCTGGCTGCTGGAGACGGCTGGCCGAGTCGGGGCCAAGACTGAGTCTTTGTGGGTGGACATCGCCCGATTTGCCGACCGGCATGGAGCGATGGAGTGTTGTCGAGTGGCGGCCTTGCGGGCCGAAGCCGTGGCCCACGATCTGGGCCTTGAACCCTCTGAAGCAGCAATGAAGTTGCTGGCCAACTATCGCTGACCGGTCTGTTCTTGCCGCTTGGCCCGGCTCTCGCCGGTCAAGACCGAATTCGTCGCTACAAAAAGAAACGAACCGCCCCCGAAGGAGCGGTTCGCATATCTGTTCATCAGGGCAAGACGAGCGCCGCCGTCAAGAGGGACCCGGTCTGCCGTGTTGAACAGAGAATATGACCGGCGAACCGGTCAGAGTCTGTGATCAGCCGACCCAGGTGCCAGCAGCGGAGGCGACAAGAGGAAGTCCAGCGATCGCGCCAACGGCGAGGGCGGCGGAGATGGTAAGGCGACGGGCGATCTTCATGGGATTCTCCAATATTGTACGGGCGATTCCGAGCAGCCAGTGTTGGCCCCGGATGCACACAGATAATCCGACACTCGTCCCATCAAGGGTTCGTCATCCAATGGGACGCGCGTGGGACGGGGCCAAGACTTCGATCCATTTCAGGCCATGGTGCAACCGGTGTCATGAGTGTCGGTCGATGAAGCTTGGCCTTGAGTAGTTCTTGAGCGCTTTCTTTGGCGGGTATTGGCCAATGAGTCCTACGACTCGGCAGGTGCTGACAGTCGGGTTGTCCGTCGGTAGGAAGCTCGTTCAAGAAATCCAAAAGAATCTCCTGGAAACGCTCATAGGTCAAACGACCTATGCCGATGGAGGGCGAACAAAGCCAGTCCGAGACCAGTCAGACCAATGACCAGTCGTCCAATGAGATATGTGTGGAGACAATCGTGAGCCAGCAGCAGCAAAGCCATCCAAGCCATCCAGACTTCGGTCGTACTGGGCTTGATCAGCTTGTCATCGACCTGACCGAGACTCGAATCTCCCTCGAGCTCTGCCAGCGTTGGCTACAAAACGCTCATGATTCTGCCACTGATGAGTCCTTCCGGCGCCTGATCAGCGATGTGATGGGCAACTTGCACGACCTTGGCCCAAACCACGACGGCGCCATGGACCATGAGCTGGAGTCGCTTGTCCTCGGTGCCTTGGGATCTGTCCAGTCAGCCATGGAATTGCAAGCGCAAGGCTGATCACCCGTTGGCCTGGTGTTAGCGAGTCTGGCCGATCTGCCTCACAACGTGAGGCGAAATGAGTCCGCTGGTGTGATCCTGGTGGACTAGCGTGGACGGGCGTAGGTTCAAGCGTGCCAACTGGTGCACTGCGTTTGCAGAAAAACAGCGTGAGCCAGATACAGCTGAGTCAGAAAACAGTGCAAGCCCGGAGAATCAGATGCTGATTGACACCATTCGAGACGATCTCAAGACTGCGATGAAGGCACGTGATGCCTTGAGCCTTCGCACCCTTCGATCGATCATTGCCGCGGTACAAGAACAAGAAGTCTCCGGTAAAGGAGCCAAGACGCTGGATGATGCCGGGGTTGAGAAGGTCATTGCCGCACAAGCGAAACGTCGGGTTGAAGCGGCCGAAGCATTTGATGCTGCCGGTCGAGACGAGAAAGCAGCTGATGAGCGGGCCGAGGGGAAAATCCTGGAGTCCTACCTGCCAGAGCGGTTGTCCGATGACGATCTGGCCTCACTGGTAGCGGCCACCCTGGCTGAAGAAGGCCTCACCGCCAAGGCCGATATGGGCCAAGCAATGAAGGCAGTCAACGTTAAGGTTGCTGGTCGAGCCGACGGTCGCAAGGTTGCCGAACTCGTTAAGTCGAGCCTGACGTAAGCTGGCCAACAGTGCCCGCCCCGGTGGCAGTCTTGGGCGTTCTACTCGGGAAGAGCGAGACCAAGCTGCTTGCTATGTACCCGAGCGACATTCAGAGCCAGGTGCTTCATGCGCTCAACGTTCTCGCCGCGCCAGTTGGCGTCCAGGGCATCGTGGAACAGTTCTAACCAGCGAACAAAGTGCTCAGCGGTAAAAGGTCGCTGACCGTGAATATGGAAGTGGGCAGCCATCGGGTTGCCGTCGTAGCCACGGATCCCAAACAAGAAGCGGTTCCAGAAACCGGCGATCTTAGGGATGTGTTCGTGCCAATTGACCTGGGCGACTTCGTTGAACATCGGACCGAGCAGCAGATCCTGCGCAACATCTTGGTAGAAGTCTCGCAGAAACGCCCCGAGTCGTTCTGGGGTGTCGATGTCGGGAAGGCCGCTGGTGGTGGGTTCAGGGTTCGGGGTTGATCGCATGGTGACACGCACCATCTCTTTGTAGCGGCAAACGAACATCTCTGGAACGGCAACGGGAACCTTTGAAGTGGTCTGAAGTCACTTCCGAGACGATGGACCACACCGACAGTTAGCTATCAAGGGGTTGCATATCTGGGCGGTGAAGCCTCATGACTGGCAAAATCGGGCAAGATCGTTGTCTTGCACCATCTATTGACCTCTGTTTTCCAACGTTCGGTTTTCCAACGTTCGGTCTCCCAAGGTTCCTTTTCGCTGGCGTCGATGCTGGCTCTTGTTGTCCTCGCTTCGGCTTGTAGCGGCAATGGTGAACTCGGACCCGATGAAGCGGCGGCCACCGGGCCTGCATCCTCGGAGGCAACGACTTCTTTGACCACAGCTGAAACGGTGCCCCCAACTACCGAGTCGGCAACGACCGAAGCTCCTACCACCGAGCCAACGACGACATCAACAACTGGACCAGCTACGACGCTCGCTCCTTCGTGTCCAGGAGTTGAAACTGGGGCCAGCACCATCACCGTGAACTCCGGTGGGAATAGCTACGAGACTCGGATCTATGTCCCAAGCGGATTCGAGCCTGGCCAGCCAACTCCTGTTGTGCTCAATTTTCACGGCTTGGGTTCGACGGGAATTCAACAGGTTGCCCTCACCGATTATGAGGCCTTGGCCAAGAGTGAGGGATTCATCGTTGTCCACCCGACTGGACTAGACATCCCGGGTAGAGGAGCATCGTGGGAGTTGGACCAGACCGACATTCCCGGCCGAGATGACCTTGCCTACGCCAACGACCTCATCGATCTGATGATCGCGGACTACTGCGGCGATACCAACCGCATCTACTCAACCGGCATGTCAAACGGAGGCTTCTTCACCAGCCGCCTCGTCTGTGAGTTGGCTGACCGTCTTGCCGCGGCATCATCCATCGCAGGCGTGAGTCACTTCGATGACTGCAATCCCAGTCGAGCGGTCCCCTTCCTGGCGTTTCATGGCACCAGCGACAAGGTGGTTCCCTTTCTAGGGGGAACGTCTTCCTTGGGTGACGGAGTGGCTGGGGACTCGACCTTTTTCGATCAGGTCATGCCGGAAGAATTCGCGGAATTTGCCGATGATGCTGGCTGCAGTTTGGAACCAGAGGTTAAGACGATCTCTAATGAAGTCACCAGCTTTGACTATGGCGATTGTGGCCTCGACACACCGATGAGGTTCTATGAGATCACCGGTGGGGGACACACCTGGCCCGGTTCACCCATCGGCCCACTACTGACGGCCTTCTTGGGCAAGACAACCGACGACATCAATGCCACAACGCTGAGCTGGCAGTTCTTCAGTGAGCACACCCTTAACTGAATGGGGTTGGAATGACTCGAAGGTGCAGCTCTACCTACTGGCGCCGAGTTCGGTCAGAGAGTTCTCGTCGGGCTTCTCGATCGGCATCACGCTTGGCAATCATCTGACGCTTATCCACTGTCTTGAGCCCCTTGCCTAGTCCAAGTTCGATCTTGGCTCGGCTTCCCTTGAAGTAGATGGCCATCGGAACCAAGGTCAACTGGCCTTGGTTCACCTTGGATGAGATCCGGTCAAGCTCGTGCCGGTGCATCAAGAGCTTTCGCTTGCGTGTTGACTCGGCTGAACCCTGGATGCTGGCCCGAGAGTATTGCGCGATGTTCAAACCGATGAGCCACAGCTGGCCATCTTCAAATCGGGCGTAGGCATCATTGAGCTGGACCTTGGACTCTCGCAGCGACTTGACCTCAACCCCGCGCAACGCAATGCCAGCTTCGTAGGTCTCGGTGATGTGGTAGTTACGGCGCGCTGTCTTGTTTGTTGCCACCATCTTGACTGACATCAGATGGAGGATACCGTTGCCGGATGCTCTCGCTGAGTCGACAGTCATGGTTGGAAATTCTTGCCGAAGCGTGGAAGGTCTATCCGCTGGAAGCTTGTGGTCTGCTCATGGCGGAGTCGGCTAGGTCTGGGCAGTCAAGTTCTGGGCAGACGGGTCTCGATAAGCCAATCAAGGTTTTCCGGCCGATTCACAATGCCGCCCAGTCATCTCGGATCTTCCAACTGGACCCGATGGAGTACATGAAGGCCGAGCGTGCCGCCGATGACGCCGGGCTCGAAGTCGTTGGGGTCATGCATTCACATACTCACACCGCTGCCTACCCATCGCCGACCGATGTGGCCGAAGCTACGAAGCCTCTAGTGCCTCCGACCTGGCATTGGGCCATTGTGTCGCTTGCTTGGGGATACCCAGAACTGAGAAGCTTTCGCGTTGCTGAAGGTCAAGGTGATTGGTCGACCAGATCGGGAATAGCCGAAGAGCGAGTCTGGTTGAATGGGTAATACCTGATAATCCTTATCGGATTTGTCAGGTATCGAATAGGATCAGACTGCAGTCAGTCAGACCGTATTCAGTCAGACCGTATTCAGTCAGACCGCAACATGTGAGTCTGATCACGCCATCCACCTCAGAGGTTCCCATGTCAGAAATCAGTGTTCGTCTCCCCACCGTTCTGCGCCCCCAAGCCAACGGACAATCGTCGGTCAACGTCACGGGCAGTACCGTGGGAGAAGTTGTCGACGGATTAGTTGCCGATTACCCCGATCTCGAATCCAACCTTCTCGATGACGGGGGTGCCGTTCGCAAGTTCATCAATATCTACCTGAATGACGAGGACATCCGGTTCCTGGAAAAGTTGGAGACACCGGTGGTTCAGGGTGACGAGGTCGCCATCCTTCCCGCTGTTGCCGGGGGCTGAACCAGGTGGCCGTTGTGCAGTCGGTGCTGGACCTGATCGGCAACACACCGATGGTGGACGTCAGTCAACTCAGTCCTAGTCCCAATATTCGGATCCTGGCCAAGCTGGAGAATCACAACCCGACGGGCAGTGTGAAGGATCGGATCGCTCTGGCCATGGTGAACGCGGCGGAGGCGACGGGCGAGCTTGTTCCCGGCCGCATCGTGATCGAACCGTCCTCAGGCAACACGGGAATTGCCTTGGCCATGATCTGTGCCCAACGCGGCTACCGCCTCAAGATCGTCCTGCCAGAAAGCGTCACCGAAGAACGCCGCCAAGTGCTCGAGGCGTTCGGAGCAGAGATTATTCCTTCTCCTGGTGAGGAGGGTTCCAACGGCGCGGTCCGATTGGCTCAGCTTCTATCCGAGCAGAATCCAAGCTGGGTGTTTCTCTACCAGTACGGCAACGAGGCCAATCCGTTGGCTCACTTCGAAGGAACCGGCCCGGAGATCCTGGCTGACGTTCCCGACATAACTCACTTCGTTGCTGGGCTCGGCACCAGTGGTACCTTGATGGGTGTCGGTTCCTACCTGAAGGAGCAACGGCCCGACATCAAGCTCTATGCCGTTGAGCCACCAAGTGGTGAAACGGTCGAAGGACTCCGCAGCCTCGATGATGGCTATGTTCCTCCAATCTTTGAGAAGTGGGGCGGGGTTGATTTGCTGGATGGGAAACGAATTGTCCGACCAGCCGAGTCCATCTATTGGGCCCGACGATTGATGGTCGAGACGGGAGTTTTCGCCGGACTCTCTGCCGGTGCGGCCTTGGCTGGAGCGATCAAGGTTGCGGAGAGGCTGGTTGAGGACGATTCAGCCGCTGCCAGCTTGCAGTCAGATCGGGCTGGCTTGGCAACCATCGTCTTTCTGGTGAGCGATGGGGCATGGAAGTACTTGTCGGCAGGGGTGTATGGCCGCGAGCTTGGACACGATGACGTGGCGGAGGCGGCAGAGAAGCTTGACCAGTTGATCTACTTCTGAGCCATCCTGGAAGGCGCAGCTTGGTGTGGCCCTCTCCAGTATTTCGCCCGGACCTTGTTCGACCGTCGGCCCCCGGTCAAGAACTGTCCCAGTGGGCCGCCGGCCGAAGTGCTGAAAGTGAACATAGAGTCACTCTGCGTGTCGAATCCAGTAAGCGGGTAGATCCGCTCATCGGCCGCGTAGGCTGTCCCCGATGGACCGCCGACCGATCGGGATGTTCGATAGTGGGTTCGGTGGACTCACCGTTGCCCGGGCGGTCATTGACCTCCTCCCCGAGGAAGACCTGGTCTATCTCGGGGACACTGCTCGCTATCCCTATGGGGCTCGTCCTATTGAACAGGTTCGAGAGTTCTCGCTTGAGATCGGGCGGTTCCTGGTCAACACATTCGACATCAAGGTGTTGGTGGTCGCTTGTAATACGGCCACCGCCGCGGCATTGGAGGACTTGCGAGAGGTCTTGCAGATTCCCGTCGTCGGTGTGATCGAACCCGGAGTTCGGTCGGTCCTTGGGGCCTCGGATTCTGGACATGTTGGGGTCATAGGAACGGTGGCAACCATGAACTCTGGTGCCTATCAATCGGCGATGCTGCATGCGGATCCGCTGATTGACCTAACCACCTGTGCGTGTCCAGGGTTTGTTGAATTTGTCGAACGGGGTACGACCGAGGGGCCCCAGGTCGAAGTGCTGGCTGAGCGGCTCCTCACACCAGTTATCGAGGCGGGGATCGACACCCTGCTCCTTGGCTGTACCCACTACCCATTCCTGGCCCGCACCATTAGCCAGGTCATGGGCCCGGCAGTTCTCCTGGTTTCTTCGGCCGAAGAAACGGCGTTTGCCCTGGCTGATGACTTAGCCGAATCGGTACTGGCTCACCCCGATCAAGTCCGGATTGGTAGCCATCAGTTCATTTCTTCTGGAGATGTGCGAGCTTTTGCCGCCGTAGGCAGCAGACTCCTAGGACCAGAACTTGTTAATGCAGAAAGATGGAACCCACATGCGACCTGACGGACGAGAAACGGACGAACTTCGTCCAATGAGCTTCGAACGAGACTTCACCGACATGGCCGATGGCTCGGTCCTGGTCAAGTTTGGTCGAACCCACGTGCTATGCACGGCGTCCATCCAGGAAGATGTCCCTCGCTGGATGCGCAATAGTGGCAAGGGATGGGTCACAGCTGAGTACAACATGCTTCCGGGGTCGAGCCCCGAGCGAATCCGTCGCCGCACATCGGGTCGAGACCAAGAAATCCAACGACTGATCGGCCGAAGCCTTCGAGCCGTCTGCGACATGAAACTGCTTGGCGAACGCTCCATCACCGTCGATTGTGATGTTTTGCAGGCCGATGGTGGAACTCGTACTGCTTCAATTTGTGGCGGCTTTGTGGCGTTGCACGATGCCATCGCTCGGCTTGGCTTGTCCAAGAATCCTCTGACCGATCATGTTGCCGCCATTAGTGTTGGCATTATCGATGGTGAATGTCGTCTTGATCTTCCCTACATCGAGGATGCCGGCGCCGAGGTCGACATGAATGTGGTCATGACCGGAGGTGCTGGCCTGGTTGAGGTGCAAGGCACCGCCGAAGGAGCAGTCTTCAGTCGCGAAGAGCTCAACACCCTTCTCGATCTTGCCGAGGGCGGAATCGCATCCATTGTTGAGGCGCAAAAGGCCGTCCTCAGCACTCCTCCGGCCGAACGAGCTTCGCGTCCATGAAACCAGACCTGTCCGTGAAACCAAAACTGGTAGTGGCATCGGCGAACCCAGACAAGGTTGCCGATCTGGTTCGGCTTCTTGGAGAACGGTTCGAGGTGGTTGCGCGCCCGACCGACGCCCCAGAAACCATCGAGGACCAAGACACCTTGGAAGGTAACTCGGTGAAGAAGGCAACCGAAATTGCTGAGTTCTCGGGGTGTGCTGCCTTGGCTGATGACACCGGGCTCTTTGTGGCCGCGCTGGATGGTCGGCCAGGAGTGTTCAGCGCCCGCTACGCCGGCGAAGATGCCAGCTACCAGGACAATGTCGACAAGCTGCTTGGTGAGCTGTCTGGAGTAGGAGATGAGGACCGGCTGGCCGAGTTTCGTACCGTCGTTGCTCTCATTCTTCCGGACGGATCTGGAGTGACCGGCGAAGGCAGCGTTTCTGGCGTCATCACCAGCGAGCCGGTTGGTGAACAGGGCTTTGGCTATGACCCGGTCTTTGCCCCTGATGAGGGTGAAGGCCAGACCTTTGCCCAGATGACCAGAGAGCAAAAGCAGGAGATCAGCCATCGAGCGCGAGCTTTTCGCAGCCTAGAAATGGCCTTGGAGCGTGCAGGAAACATTCTGGGCTAGTTGGTGCTGGTTTTGTCCGCTCGCCTTGCGTTCCTGATTGGTTTACGGCCTGACCACTCCGTAGAGGGGCCGTTCGCTCAACTGCTCAGGCGCTGAGCGGCGGTACGCCAATCGGGTTGGCGAAGGGGATGACGTTCGATCGTTCGAGCCAGCTAGTGAGGGGAGTCAGGATGGCCTTCAGCTGGTCGTGGTCCTGGGCCAGAGCGCTGAAGGGCTTGGCTGCGAGTGAGTTCGTGAGTTCTTCGACCGAGCGATGAAGCTCCAGTCCCTCTCCGGTCGCGGTAACCATTGTTGTATTGGGAAGAGTCGTGCCGGTGTTCATGTCTGGATTCAGCTGGAATACGCCTCGGGCAAGTAGGCGCTGCCCCGCTTCGTTCCAAGCATCGTCGTTCCATCCTCGGACTGATGTGATTGACTCGAGGCTCGTACCCGAGCAGGCTGAACGCAGAACCGTTGCCTCGCATGGTCCTAACTGGCGGCTAATCGGGGCACTGACATGCCCATCGCCTCGGTGCTCTCGCAACACGGTTGTAGCATGCCAGAGCCGCTGGTACGGGTCGTCTGGCCACGCAATGGCCGCATTGCTCAATCCGAGTGGACGAGGATCCTCCTCCACTGCCCGGCAGGCTGTTTCAAGAATCTTCGTTGCCCGGTCCAGTGGTGGCTGGGCGGCTCCTGACCGCATTGAACGCCTCGGCTGACTCCGGAGCAAAGTAGGCCAAGGCGTGGATTGGCTCGATAAGCGTCCAAAGATCCCGGGGTCCAAGCGTCACGGGTTCCAAGCGTCACGGGTTCCATGGTGACACGGTTCTACGGTGATACATGGCATGTGGCAGGGCCAGTAGCGACGGGATTGGGTGCAGTTCGACCCTCTGACTGAGTGCTCAGGACCGACCTCTGCCCGTCCCGTAGTCTGTGCTGGTCTCGCCACCGTTCGCGGTATTCGAAGATTGCCGCGAATCCATTCAACAAAAGGTTGCCTCAAGCCAAACAATCCGTTATGTTTGTCCCTCGCCTCGCTCGGGGGCCACACATTGTGTGGCATGCCAGCGTCGCAACAAAATGGCTGACCGGCCCGCACCTCCGCCACAGAGAATCGTTTGATTCCTGTTTCGTGTGTGGACCGATAGCTAGCTCCTTGAAAACGGAAGAGACAATGAACGCAGCGTGTGCGGAGCATTACCACATACCAAACCCCTTTTTGGGGTTGGTGGTTTTGCCTCGTCAAAATAATACAAAATATATAGCCCACAATGTCCTGGGGTGGTACCT
>JAJRQY010000047.1 GCA_024280015.1 Actinomycetes bacterium | reverse complement strand
AGAGCTTCAGAGAGCCTCAGCAATGAGCCTGGAATTGTTGGGGAGATCGTGATTCGAGCGCCTCACATGCGAGACGGCTATGACCGTCTTTGGCACACTGAGCTACTGGCATCACAACCAACTGGCTGGCATCGGAGTGGGGATGTTGGTCAACTGGACGAGCAGGGTCGGCTTTGGGTTGGCGGCCGCATCGGTCATGTGATCACCACTGCCACTGGTCCGGTGACACCCGTTGGCATCGAACAGGAGATTGAAGAAATCGAACGAGTCGCACTCGCCGCAGTCGTCGGCGTCGGGCCAGTGGGGACCCAGCAACTGGTGGCCGTCGTCGAGCTCAACTCACCAGATCGCAAGCCGCAGCTGGCCGACCTGGCCTTGTTGGACCAATGCCGAGTTGCGGCCAGCCAAGCTGGTTCTCCCGATGTTGCCGCTGTACTGCTGGTTCCCGAACTCCCGGTCGACCGAAGACATAACTCCAAAATTGACCGCACGAGGATGGCGGCCTGGGCAGCCAAGGTTTTGGCTGGTGGCAAGCTGGTCAGCCCATGAAGGTCCTGGTCACCGGGAGCACCAGCCTCATTGGCCAGGCGACGGGGGCCTCCCTAATCGCCCGAGGACATCAGGTAACTGTCTTCCAACGCAGAACCCTGCAACCGGGATCCGCCCAGAAGTTCGCGTCTGATCAAGACGAGGTTGTTGGTGACAGCTTCCGAGAAGTTCTTGGTGACATCACCTCAGCCGAGGATGTTCATCGGGCGGTCGCTGGCCAAGAAGGCATCATCCATCTAGCGGCCCGGGTTGGCGTCGTCGGCTCCCGGACCGACTTTGAGAAGGTCAACGTCCATGGGACACAGAACCTCATCGAGGCGGCGAAGAGTGCTGGAGTAGAGCGCCTGGTCCATGTCTCGTCGCCTTCGGTCGCCAATAGCGGGTCGGCCCTGGTTGGATCCTCAGCCACTCAAGCCGACCCACATTCGACTCGGGGCCACTATTCGACCTCGAAAGCTCGGGCCGAACTCCTCGCCCTCACTGCATCTTCAGAGGCCATGCCAATCACTGCTATTCGGCCTCATCTGGTGTGGGGTCCTGGTGATGAACAACTGGTTGGTCGGATTGTCGCTCGAGCCAAGGCTGGCCGCCTTGCCCTCGTAGGCAGCGGGTCTGCCCTAATCGACTCCACCTATGTCACGAATGCGGCAGATGCACTCGTGGCTGCCCTGGATCATGCCCCTCAGCTGGCTGGGCAGGCCTTCGTTGTGTCCAACGCCCAGCCCCGCACGGTTGCCGAATTGTTTGCTCGGATCCTCAATGCCGCTGGTATCGCCCCATCGCTTAAGCAGGTGCCGACGTCGGTGGCTTTCACCGGGGGCTTGCTCGCCGAGCAGATCTGGAACAAAAGCAAGAGGCAGGACGATCCACCGATGACCTCATTCCTGGCTGAGCAGCTTTCAACCGCGCACTGGTTTGACCAGCGCGAAACTCAAGCCGCACTAAACTGGACACCCCAGATTGGACTGGACGAGGGCTTCGTTCGGCTGAAGACCTGGTTTGATTCAGAACCAAGCTAGCTGATCAGGCTGAAGCTGTTTCGGTAGCTCGTCGGGGTGGTCCTCATCTCGCGGACGAAATGGTGCCGGAGGGTTTGCGCGGTCACAAACCCGCTGTTGGCCGCGACCCGGTCGATGGAGTCATTGGTTGCTTCCAGCAGGTGACGGGCTCGTCCGAGGCGTTGCTGAACAAGCCACTCATGGGGAGGAACTCCCATGTCGTTTCGGAAACGGCGGGCGAAGGTACGGGGACTCATCGATGCAGCCTTGGCAAAATCGGCGACCGTCAGCGGTGATGTCAGGTTGTTCATGGCCCAAGCAATTGCCGGGGCCAAGGAAGTCGACTCGTCATGTTTGATTGGCACATCGATGAATTGGGCCTGGCCGCCGTCTCGGTGAGGCGAGACGATCAGTCGGCGAGCGACCTGATTGGCGACCTCCACCCCAAAGTCTCGTCGAATCAGGTGCAAACCGAGATCGATACCAGCTGCACTTCCGGCCGAGGTCAGAGTCGATCCGTTGTCGACATAGAGGACGTTGGGGAGCACATCGATCGTTGGATACATGGTGGCCAATAGGTCGGTGTAGCGCCAGTGGGTGGTTGCCGATTGACCATCCAGCAGGCCGGTCGCAGCCAGAACAAAAACACCAGAACAGATTGAAACGATACGAGCCCCATTCTGCGCAGCGGCCCGCAGTGCTTGGAGGACCTCGGGTGGGGGAATCTCCTCAGGGTCTCGCCAACCAGGAAGCACGATGGTTCCCGCATTCGCCACTAGGCCAAGGTCAGCCGGCGCTGACAGGGTCATGCCACCAGCGGTTCGTAGCGGACCGGGCTCGATGGCGACGACGCCGAAGTCGTACCAGTCAACGTCAAGTTCTGGCCGGCTCAGGCCGAATAGCTCACTGGCAATTCCAAACTCAAAGCTACACAAGCCGTCATAGGCCAGCGCAACAACGGACAAGTCCTTGGGTGCTCTACCAGACATGGCTTGATCTTAATGAAAGATAGTGTTCCTGCCAAGCAATGTGGTAGTTGTGCCTGACGGCACCGATGCCAAGGCGGACCTGGGTAGCCCTGGCCGGTAGCCTGAGAAGATGGATCTGCGAGCGAAGAACCTGGACAAGTTGGATGGCGGCCATTTTGACATCTTGATCATCGGGGGTGGCATTAATGGTGCTGTCTCGGCTGCTGCCCTGTCGGCGCGGGGCCTATCTGTTGCTCTCATTGACCGAGGCGACTTTGCCAGCTTCACTAGCCAGGAATCAAGCAACTTGGTGTGGGGTGGTTTCAAGTATCTGGAGAACTATGAGCTTCCACTGGTGTGGAATCTGTGCTCCTCCCGAAACCGCCTCCTCAAGGCTTACCCCACCCAGATCACCGAAATCGACTTCGTCGCAACTCTGGACAAGACAGCACCGTTCCCCGCCCTGCTAGCAGCCGTTGGTGCACTTGGTTACTGGGGCATTGGTCGCTTCTTTACTCGGCCGCCAAAGTTTCTCAGTGCTGCTGCGATCGAGAAGCTGGAACCGGTCTCCAACACGACAACAGCTAAGGGCGGCATCCGCTATGCCGACGCCTACTTGCGTGACAACGATGCCCGTTTCGTCTGGAATTTCGTTCAGTCAGCTCTCGATGCTGGGGCAACCGCAGCCAACTACGTCAAACTCGAATCTGCTACCCAGATCGAAGGTAGATGGGAAGCTACGTTGCGCGACACGGCATCTGACCAACCAGCTTCGCCCTTGACCGTGACCGCTGACGCCATCGTCAATGCTGCTGGACCATTTGTCGATGGGCTAAACAATAGTTGGGACCTGGAGACCGAGCATCGGATTGTCTACTCCAAGGGGATCCACCTCATCGTTCCCAAGTTGACCGATTCTGAGCGAGTCTTGGCCTTCTTTGATGACACCGGCCGCCTGTTTTATGTCATCCCTATGGCCAACCGATCCGTTATCGGAACAACCGACACCCGGACCGACCAGGTTGATGAGGGGGTAACCGACGACGATCGATCCTTCTTGTTGGAACAAATCAATGCTCGTCTCGATCTGGACAAACCGCTCACTGTCGATGACATCATCTCCGAGCGTTGCGGAGTCCGCCCACTCGTTGTCAAGAGCAGCGGCGATGACCAGATCGAAACCGACTGGACCTCGCTGTCTCGCAAGCATGAGATGGAGATCGATCGCTCCAAGAGGGTTATCACGCTTTTCGGGGGCAAGCTCACCGATTGTCTGAACATGGGTGAGGAAGTGATGGAGGCAGTGGAGGATCTTGGCTTCAAGCTCACGGCCGAGAACGACACATGGTTTGGCGAGCCTTCTGAGGCCGCCCGCGAGACGTTCTACGCCAAGGCCAAGAGCATGGGGTTTGGCCGCAAGCCAAAGATTGAACGGGCAGAATCAATGGCTGAAGTTTTGTGGCGGCGCCATGGTGAAGCAGCCAACCAGGTTCTCGACTTCATCGAGAGTGACGCGAGGAAGGGCGAGGAAGTAATCCAGAACAGTGACATCTTGCGGGCCGAAGTCATCCTCATGCGAGAACGAGAAATGATCACCAGCCTCGAGGACTTCTTGCGACGCCGTACCAAGCTGGCCCTAATCACTGGCCAGCCAGCCCTCGATGCCGATCCCGGCCTTGCCAAGCTGGCCGAGCTACTCGCTCTGCCGACTCCCCAACCCCATCCATAGGGCTCGCACTAGCACTGCTGGAGCATCAGGTTTGGACCCAGTTCGGTGCCAGAGCGATTGGGCAATCCCAAGTGTCGGTGAGGGTCAGTTGAGGGGCTGGATGCGGTAGGTGCAGCGACTATCGCCACTCAAGAGATGCGATTCTCGCTCGACGGTTGCAACTCCGGAGAACAGTTGCTGGAACGTCTCCAGTTCGTCGCGGCAGAGTCCCTGACATTCCGCCGCTGCGTCACAAATCGGACAGTGATGCTCAACCAGTACGAGACCACGATCACCCTCGTCGAGAACCTCGGCCATGTACCCCTCGTCGGACCGGACCTTGGCCAAAGAACTTGCTCGGATCTTGACCGGAGTCTCCCCTAACACTTTGGCGTATGCGGCTTGTTGTCGAGTCGATCGCTTGGCGAGAACCTGATCCAACCCTTCCTGGCCAACGGCTTCTCGAATCGATGCGATCAACTCGATGGTGAGATCGGCATGGCGATCGGGAAAGAGGTCGATGGCCATGGCCGTCAGAGACCATGCTGCGGCTGGTCGACCTCGGCCTCGCTCTCCTGCGGGCTTCGTCACCGCTACACGCTCAACCAAGCCGGCTGCTTCCAACTGCTCCAGGTGCTGACGAACCGCAACCGTGGTGACGCCGAGCACCTCGGCCAGCTCAGACACCGCCACTGATTCATTGCGCTTGAGATGGTCAAGCAAGAAACGTTTGGGGTCGTGTTTGTGACCAAGAGAGTGTTCGGTTGCCATCCCAACAGGGTAGCAATTAACGAAAGATTTGTCTTGACAAATTCTCCGACCTGGCGAATTATGAAAGACATGCCTTTACAAACTTCAGACCAGCAAGACTCCCCGGAAGCAACGGCAACAGATTCCGAGGCAACGAGCACCACGACCATCATCGGCAAGCTCGAGGAGTTTCCGCTCAACACCATGAAGATGGCGACGGTTGGGGAAACCACAATCGCCGTTGTTCGGACTTCTACGGGAACCTACGCCCTGGACAATGCCTGCCCCCACCAAGGGTATGGGCTAACAACGGGTGCCTTATCGGTTGATGACAGTGGCAACGCCGAGATCACCTGCCAGTGGCACAACTGGAAGTTCCGAGTCCAAGACGGGACCTGCACCATTGGCCAGGAAAACGTCGCCTGCCATCGGGTTGAGGTCAACGACCAAGACGAGATCTCGGTCACCGTGACAAAACCTTCCAGTGAAGAACTCCGCGACCGACTCTGGCCCAGCCTTCGAAGCGGCTTCGAGAACGACTACCTCGGCCAACTCAGTCGCGACAGCATCCGTCTTCTGGACGCGGGAGCAACCCCGGCGAGCATCCTGTGGGAAGGCGTATCCATCGCCGCGCCCAAACACGACTACGGGCCAGGACACGATTTAGCATTCGCTGCCGATTGTTTACATCTGGCCGAACTCTGGGAAGGAGACGAGCAAGCGCTTCCACTTATCCAAGGCTTGGCTGGGTTGGCTGAGGGGAGTCGTGACCGAACGCCATCTCCAACTGGGCAAGCCCTCCTCTCCCCCGGCACTGATCATCCCGATCTGGGAGAACGGATTGAAGCCGAGGATCTTGACGGAGCCATGGCTTCGGTCGTTGCCTCATTGGCTGAGGGGGTCGACGTCGCCACCATTCGCCACCAGTTCATCAAGGCTGTTTCTCAGCATCACCTCGGATACGGCCACGGAGCCATCTACACCCAGAAAGCCTTTGAGCTTCTAGACCGAGTTGGCTGGGACAAGGCCATCGATCTCTTACCGATGCTGGCCAAATCCATCACCTACTCAACTCGAGAAGACACCCTGCCCTACATGGCCAAGTTCATGAAGGCGATGGCTAGGGTCGACCTTGACGCACTGGCTTCGGCTGACGATCGTGCCACTACCAGATGGAACCCGGAGGAAACCATTGACCAGCTCCTCAATGCGGACAAGCAACCCCTGGAACTTGCTGTAGCCGCAATCGAAAATGGTGGCGGAGTCGAAGGACTCCTGGACGCCGTCAGCTTGGCCGTTTCCAAGCGGTTACTCCGCTATGACACCGAGGCGGAACACCTCGACGCAAACTTCGGCTGGCTGGACATTACCCACGGACTTACCTACTCCCGAGCAGCACGCTGGGCCTGGCAACTGGACCCCGGACCGCACACTGCTCGACTAGCACTGTTCACCGCCTGGTTGGCCTTTGACACCGGTCGCTTAGAACGGCGAGCCGGAGTCGCCGAGACTCCTGAACCCACCGAAGCCATTGCCGCTGCCCTCGATGAAGATCCAGACATTGTCGGCGAACGCTTGGCCCGAGAAGCACTCCAAGACCGGGCAGGCTCATTCATCGTGATTGCTCACCTACTAAAAACGGCGCAAGCCGCCCAACAAGAGGCGGCCTACACCAAGTCTTCTCTACCACTTGCCGCCGCTGCACGATTGATTCACGAGCCCCGACGAGAGCGTTTTGTCGCCACCAACGTCGCCGCCTCGCTCGATTTCCTGCGAACCGGCCGCCCCCCAAAACGTTAGCGGGTACACCGGCACCTCCCGGATGTTGTGAGCACCGCCTCGGTTTGGGGAACTGAGAAGGTATGGCCGGCCATGCCTTAGGAATACCAAAGGGCCCAAAGGGCCCGACGGGTTCCCGTTAGCCCTGTCCACCGGAGGTGTCGCGAACGCTCGTCTTACCTTGGGAAATCCACGGCATCATCGAACGAAGCTCAGCCCCGACCTTCTCAATCGGATGATCGTGGCCAGCTTGTTCCAGACGAGTGAAGTTTGCTCGTCCACTGCGGCTTTCTTCCACCCAATTCTTGGCGAAGGTGCCGTCCTGAATGTCGGTCAAAATATCCTTCATCTCGGCCTTCACACTTGCGTTGATGAGCCGAGGTCCACTAACAAGATCACCATACTCTGCGGTATCGCTCACCGAGTAGCGCATGCCGGCAATGCCCTCTTCGTACATGAGGTCAACAATCAGCTTCAACTCATGCAAGCATTCGAAGTAGGCAACCTCCGGTTGATAGCCAGCCTCGATCAGGGTTTCGAACCCCGCCTGAACCAGCGCCGTTGTGCCTCCACAAAGAACCGCTTGCTCGCCAAACAGGTCCGTCTCGGTCTCTTCAGTGAACGTGGTCTTGATGACCCCGGCCCGTGCTCCGCCAATGGCGTCGGCATAGGCCAGCGCAACACCCTCGGCATTGCCAGACGCATCATTCTCAACAGCAATGAGGCAGGGAACTCCGCCGCCCTCGACATAGGTACGCCGCACCAGGTGGCCGGGCCCCTTGGGGGCAACCATACAAACGTCAACATTGTCCGGCGGGCTGATCAGGTCAAAGCGAATGTTGAAGCCGTGAGCGAAGAAGATGGCATCGCCATCATTCAGATTGCCCTCAACACTCTCGGCATAGATGGCACCCATCTCGGTATCAGGCATGAGCATCATGATGAGGTCCGCTTCGGCCACCGCATCAGCAATGGAAAGCACCCGCAGGCCAGCTTCTTCAGCCTTAGCCTTGGACGATGACCCTTCCCTCAAGCCGATACGAACGTCGATGCCTGACTCCTTCAGGTTGAGCGCATGGGCGTGGCCTTGCGAGCCATAACCCAAGATGGCGACCTTTCGGTTAGCGATCAATGAACGATCGGCATCGGCTTCGTAATAGATGGTGGCCACGGAGGCTCCTTTGGAGATGTAACGGTTGGATAAATCTAGCTATTGGAGTGAATTGGGAGGACTTAGATTTTGTGCTGAGTTTTGTGCTGAATTCTGTACCGGATTCTAGCGGGCTCGCATGATGGGGACGGAGTGGCCGAGCTGGGGCAAAGCAATCTGACCGGTGCGTTGCACATCCATGATGCCAAACACGCCAAGTTGATCTTCCAGTTCATCAATGTTGGCTGAACTACCGCCGGCGCTCAAGATCAACCGATCCTTAGATCGCTCAAGCTCCAACACATGCACCGACGCTCCAGCCATGACCGATTCCAGGTCTGACAGATTGTCGGCGGTAAAGCTGACCTTGGCCAACATCAGTTCACGAGAGACCGCATCAGAAGCTGGTACCTCGGCGATCTCGATGACATTGATGAGCTTGAACAGTTGTTTCACGATCTGTTCCATCGGCGCCAGGTCGACATTGACGACAATGGTGATTCGGCTGAATCGTTCATCATTGGTTGGGGCAACGGCAAGCGAGATAATGTTGTAACCGCGACGTGCGATCAGGTCGGTCACTCGTGCCAGCACACCAGCGCGGTTTTCAACCAGCAAGATCAAGGTGTGGTGTTGTAGATCGGTGCGGTTCATGAGCTAACTCCTTCGTTCGAATCCGCCAACACTGAATCTGCCGACGCAGAAGCTGTCTGGCGTGAAGACTCGGCCTTGGCCGCCCGCTCGGCGTCAAGCATTGCCTGCTGAGATGGATCAACAAGAGCATCACTGTTGGAGGCACCAGCGCTAACCATGGGAAAAACGTTCTCGTCCTCAACACATCGGAACTCGACAACGACGGGTCGGTCATTGATGGCATTAGCAGCCTCAATAACCTCATCGAGCTCGCTTGGGTCATCCACTCTGAAGGCCGCACAGCCCATGGATTCAGCCCACATCACATAGTTGGGGAGGTCGCGTCCAAGGTGGATCTCGCTAAATCGCTCGCCGTAGAACATCTCCTGCCATTGACGGACCATGCCAAGATTGCTGTTGTTCATGAGCGCTACCTTGATGGGAATCTTCTCGATCGCGGCGGTGATGAGCTCTTGCGCCGTCATCTGGAAGCAACCATCGCCGTCAACAGCCCAAACCATCCGGTTGGGCATTCCCGCCTTGGCCCCGATAGCAGCGGGGATGGAAAAGCCCATGGTGCCGAGACCACCCGAGTTGATCCAGGTGTACGGATGATCAAACTTCCAGTACTGGCTGGTGAACATCTGGTGCTGACCAACCCCGGAGCAGACAATGGTGTCCTCAGGCGACAGGTCCCGTAGACGTTCGATCACGTGTTGGGGCTTCAACAACTCTCCCGCCTTGGACTGCTGGTAGGTCAGCGGATACTTCTCCTGCCACCCCGAAACCTGTTGACGCCATGGGGTAATGTCGACCTGATTCTCTGGCCCACCCTGCTTGGCGATCTCCTTGATCATCAGCTCCATTGAGATTCGGCAGTCTCCGGCAACCGCCACCTGAGGAACGCGAACCTTGCCGTGTTCTGCCGGGTCAATGTCGACGTGGATGACCTTGGCATGAGGGGCGAAGGTCGAAACCTTGCCCGTGACTCGGTCATCGAAGCGGCTGCCCATTGCGATAAGTAGGTCGCTTTCCTGGATGGCGTTGATGGCAGTGAACTGGCCATGCATGCCGGGCATTCCAAGGCAGAGTTCGTGGCTGTCGGGAAATGCTCCCCTGGCCATCAGGGTGGTAACAACCGGCATGGACAACAGCTCGGCTAGCTCCAGAAGAACAGCCGCACCGCGGGCCTTGAGAACGCCGCCACCGACGTAGAGGACTGGTCGCTCTGCTTGCAGCATCAGGGTGACGGCGTCAGCAATCACCTCATCACCCGGGGTCAGGATGGGGTTATAGCCGGGGAGTTCGGGAACCTCGGGCCAAACAAAATCGAAATAGGCCTCGGGGTTGTTGGCATCAACCAGGTTCTTGGGAATATCAACCAAGACAGGCCCCGGGCGGCCGGTGGTGGCCAGATGAAAAGCCTCCCGAATCACGCCAGGAATGTCTTCGGCCCGGGTGACCAGATAGTTGTGCTTGGTAATCGAACGAGTGATACCGGTGGTGTCACACTCTTGGAAGGCATCGGTACCAATGGCCGACAGAGAGACCTGTCCGGTTATGCAGACCATGGGAACCGAATCCAACATGGCATCGGCCAGTGGCGTCACGATATTGGTGGCGGCGGGGCCACTGGTCACCATGCAGACTCCCGGCTTGCCGGTTGCGTGGGCATAGCCCTCGGCCATGTGACCAGCGCCTTGTTCGTGACGGACCAGCACATGTCGCAACTTGGCATCAATTAGCGGGTCATAGACCGGGAGAATGGCACCTCCGGGATACCCGAATACCACTTCCACTCCCTCCAACTCGAGGCTCTTGATGAGGGCTTGGGCTCCGTTGAGTCGCTCAGGTGCCGTCATGGCGTTGTTCTCCGTTTGGTACTAGTGGTCTGAGTAGTAGTGGACTGGGTAAGAATAATCTGTATGGCGGTGATCGATATCGCCGGCACTTTCCTGCCCATAGTTTGGTTCTGAAAAGCAAGAAAGCCTCCCACTTTGGGAGGCTTTGGCACACGCGTTCTGAAGGCAGCGTGTGCTACACGATAAGTACTACGACGATGGTGAGGCTGCTTCGCATTACCAGACAGTCAACCAGCGATCAAGCTATGGCGCAACTCCAACCCAGCAATCCCTGACGGAATGATCCCAAGGATTCATGCTCTACTTGAAATCGACTGACAGGGCCGACCCACCTTGTCCAACTCACGCGCCCCTGACAAACAGGACTTGGCCAGCTAACGCTCTTCGCCGAACCATTGGAAGTGGAGCCGATCCAGCGTGCCATCGGCGGCCATGGAGAGCAAGGCTTCGTTGATATCTTCCCGCAACTCACTTCCCTGAGCAACCGCAATCCCATAGGGGTCCGGGGCAAAAAGTGAGCCAACCATTTCAGCTTGCCCACTAAAGTCAGTATTGGTTCGATAGGCCAGAACAGCGGAGTCATAGACAACGGCATCGGCTTCACCATCGACCATCGATTGCATCGCTTCGGTGATATCTCTGCGAGTGTCAAAAGGGATGCTACGACTGGTGAGAAACTCAGTTGCTGCGGTCTCCTGCACCGTAAGCACCCGGTTGGACGAGAGGTCGTCCAGCCCGTTGATGGACCCCTCCAGTTCCTGCACCGTTAAGACCGTGGTCGCCCGGGCAGTCACGTAGGCCATGAGCAGCAGGCCCACAATCATCCACATCAGGGCCAGCACTCGACTAAGCGGCCGCCGAATATCCTTCACCGCTTCACCGCCAGTGACCACATTGACCGTTGACCACCAGATGGCTTCCCAGATCCCCTCTCGATAGCCGCGAGGAAAGTCTGGATTGTCCGAACGTTCAGTCCACCAGACTAGATGGCTGATAACGGCGATGAGCCCGACGAGTCCAGCCAAAGGGACCAGGACGTCTCGACGAGTAGCAAGACCAAGAACCGACCGAAGGCCACCACCATCCTCAGAACCCGTAGTAGCGATCTGTAGACCCGAGCTGAAGTACGGATGACTGAAATCAACCACCATTTCTCGTGAGGTGGTGATGGAGATGCCGGCAATGGCCACGTCGGCCTCGCCTGACTCGACCGAGTCAAGAATTTCCTGAACGGAGTCTCGCTGATCCCAAACTGTCTCCGCTCCGATTCGAGTAGCCACCTCGTCCCAGACGTCGATACTGAAGCCTCGAAGTTCCGGTTCAACAAAGACAAACGGCTCGAGCGGTTTCGTCGCCACGATGAGTTCGCGAGCAGGCTGATCCTGCGCTTGAGCTGACGCGGCAACGCCCCCGGACAAGAGAAGTCCGAGGGCGATGCCCAAATAGATATGGATTCGAGGTCGCCTCACGATGACGAGGCTACTACCTAGTGATGCCTACTTAAGGCTTGGGGTGGGTTGGCGACAACCCAAACCCGGCAGACTCCGCCCGAGCCGCAGTATCAAACCACACCTCAGCAATCGTCGCCCCATAGT
>JAJRQY010000046.1 GCA_024280015.1 Actinomycetes bacterium | reverse complement strand
GCCCCCGTCAGCATGGCCAGTGCTGGTTTGTTGCGGGCGTAACCAGCGACCCAGACGGCACCGGCTGACAGCAGGATGAACAAGGACATGGCCAGGGTGTTGGCTTGTGGTTGTTGGAGGGCGAGGTTGCCAACATAGGCGGCCACAACCGTGAGAGCGAAGGCACCCACCGGCATGATGAACAGGTTTTGCCCGCCGTTCGAAAGACTCTTCGGACCCTCCTCGGCATCGGAGGTGAGGGGCTTTATTGCAGTATCTGAAACGGTACCTGACACAGTATCTGACATCGTGACTTAGGAGCAGTACTCGGTTTTGGCTGACTGGGCTGATGCCTCGGAGATATTGAAACCCGTCCATCCTCGGTCCTGCCCACGATCGAAGTCATTGCGGCAGATACTGGCCTCAAGATCAGCTTGAAGGAAAAGAGGAAGGCCGTCGGCTCCGCCAATAAGGACCTGGATCCCGTCACTGCTCAGCTTGTCCTCACCCAGCACGGCTGTCCCTCCATAGCCGCGGTAGTCATCCTCAACTCCCTGCCGGGCCAAATTGTGGCTGGCGATGATTGACTCGGGGTTCGCCACATTGAGTCCAAATAGTGTAGTCATGGCTGACATGACCAGGGCAGGCATAAGCCATGCCCTGTTCGGCCCGACGCCAGCTAGACGCAAAAGGACGATGAGGAAGGCCACCGCAATCCAGACGCTGAAGGCTGAGCTGTAGAAACGAAGAGGGGTCAAGCCACGGTCTCCGATATAGAGCAGGAGGCGGTTGAGGGCAACACCGATGATGCCAACAGTGAGTACACCGGAGACGCTCGCCATGTTGATCACGGCCTTGGAGTGACCGCCAGCAGGACGCAGGGTTGAAATCACGACGAGGATAGAGAGGGTGAGTCCGGCAACCCACAAGAGTTGGAAGAACCCTTGTCGTGCGTAGTCGCTGTAGCTCAGGCCGGCATTGCGGATGATCTGATCGGCTTGGCCGAACCCGGCATAGATCTGGGTTCCGACAAAGATGGCAAAGAGCAAATTGAGTGAGCCAAGGACAATCATTGTTTCGCTCTTGCCGATGACCGGCAAGGTGGCTGACTCGAGATCGATCTGGCTGGCACGAGACGACTTTCGAAGGATGGCGATGACCAGTGAGCCAGCCACCACCATCAAGGCGAGGTGGCCAAGACCGATACCGATGAAGTCAGCATCGAAGTCGAAGAGTGAAGCGAAGACAATGTCAGCCGAGGCAAGCAGTACCCCGAAGAGGATGACGATTGGCAGGGCCAACACGAGGCCGCGCAGGACCCGCATACCCGACGCCACCAAGGTCGAAGACTCCTCGGCTGCTACCCGGAAGCGAGCCCCAATGTCGGCTGGCCCATCAGCGATGAGACCAAGCCATGAACCGACGAAGTCAATGAATTCACCAAAGAATCCGATTGGGCCGAGATCCCATATCGAGTCTCCTCGGCCAAAAGTAGCGGCGGCAATCAGGAGCATGAGAGCGGTGACGATGTCGAAGAAGATCAGCCGCGGTTCGGTTCGTACAATCATGAAGCCGCCAAAGATTACAGCTCCTGCCAGCAGGGCAATGCCGGACCTTGTCTTCACATAACCAAGCGTGTACAGGGCAGCGGCGGAGAAGGCGAAGAAGAGCGCCATCACTAGGGTGTTCGCTGCTTCTTGACGCAACGCCAGGTTGCCGAAGAAGGCAGCAGCAATGGTGACCGCTACTACGGAGCCACGCAGCGGTACCGGCTGGCGGGGTGGCTTCGGAACTGCCGGTGATTCCGGCGGGGCTGGAGGCGGCGGTGTTGCTGGAGGCCGGCCAGGCCGCGTTCCCGGTGAGCGCATCGGTGTTTGAGTCGGTGTTCCCCAAACTGATGCTGGCTGGGCTGGCGGTTGGGGTCCGATCGGCTTGGATGGTGCTGTTTCTGGCGTTGGCGTACTCATTGAGAGAGACCGTAGGTCTCCACTATCCAGGCTTCGTGCAGGCAATGTGGAGTTATTGTGCACGTCGCCGTTCGTCGGCCTTGGGGGCCTTCTCACTTACCGAGTTTCCTCGCTGGTGCTGTTCTGGGTTTGTCGTTCTTAGAAGAGTTTTTGTTGGGGGCGCTCGATGCCTCGGAGTTCGTCATAGTCGACTTCGACAAAGCCGATGGAACGGTCGCTGGCCAATGTCTTGGCCTGAGGCTTGATCTCTTGAGCAACGAACATGCCGCGAACCGGGGCGAGATCGGGGTTTCGATTCAGGAAGCTCAAGTAGCGGGTGAGTTGTTCCACCCCATCGATTTCACCGCGACGCTTGATTTCGATAGCGACTGTATTCCCGTCAGGATCACGACAGAGCAGGTCGACTGGGCCGATCTCGGTTGGGAACTCGCGCCGGATCAGCGTCATTCCCTCTTCAATTCGCTCTGGTTCAAGCGCCAGCAGTTCTTGCAGGTGGGCCTCCACTCCATCTTTCTGAAGACCAGGGTCAACGCCAAGATCATGCGCAGAGTCTGAGAGCACCTCATGAATGGTGATGAGGAGCTCTTCACCCTTGGGGCTGACCACCGTCCAGTGGTCATCATGCTCAGTGAAGACGTTGGGCGCGTTCATCCAATTCAGTGGTTTGTAGGCCCCTCCATCGGAATGGATGGCAACACAACCGTCGGCTTTCACCATGAGGAGACGGGTTGCTCGGGGAAGATGGGCAGTCAGGCGACCGGCGTAGTCGACTGTGCATTCAGCAATAACAAGGCGCACCCGCCTTGTCTACCGAACCAGTTTGGAAAGCGAAACGGCTTCGGTGCCATGGATTGAATTAAACGCCTCGGTCGGGTCATCCGCAGCGTCTTCTTCCAGCAATTCATTGAGATCGGTGATGCCCTCAATGATCTCAAGCATTTCGGTCGATGCATGGCTTACTTGCTGGCGCATACGGCCACTGGCTTCGGTCTGTTCGATCATGGCAGAGTCAACTTCGCGCTGGAGTTCGGCGATTGATTGCACACTCTCGCTCACGATGCCCATCTGGGTGTTGGCATCACTCATTCTTGAGCCGACCTCATTGGTTAGGGCAGCAATTTGTTCGGTTGCTTCGCTGGTTGTGGTCGCGAGATCCTTCACTTCTTGAGCAACCACGGCGAATCCCTTGCCGGCTTCGCCCGCTCGGGCTGCCTCGATGGTGGCATTCAGAGCAAGCAGGTTGGTACGCGAAGCAATGTCATCAATGACAACAACAAGGTCAGCAATGGCATTGCTCTGGGTGCTTAGCTGTTCAATCTGTTCCTTTGTCTCACTGCTCATCGTGTCAGCCTCTTGAGCAAGTGATGCGACTTCGGTGACCAGACGGCTGACCTCGGCACCCCCCTCACTGATCTGGGCAACGAGCTCATCGGCTTCGGTCATTGCCTCACGAACCGAAACCGATTGTTCGGACAGTTCACCGGTCCGACCGGTGGCATCGGCAGCGACCATCGCTCGATGGCGCAAGGTGTGAGCCTGAGCCCGTTCTTTCAGACGAGCCTCATCGGCTCTGGCTTCCATCGTCCGCCAGTTCATTATCATCGGGGCGAGGAACCAGCCAAGGAGCCCGAGGTGGCCTCCACTCAGGAGGACCGCCTTGCCACGACCCAGTGTTTGGTTGGACAAGATGGCGGGGTCCACCAGGCTGAGACCGACATGGTCAATGGCGGCCAAAGCGAGGACAGCAAGAATCGGGCGGGCATCGGTGTAGAGGGAAACCAGGGCCAGGACTACAAACCACGCCAGATGCGATTCGGTGCCCCCACTGGTGAGATGGCCGAAGACGGCGGTCGCAAACCCCAGTCCCAGGGATGAACTTAGCGAGCGGGTCAGGCGAGACTTACCGTGGAGAGCGCCAAGAATGAATACGAGGGCGGCCACACTTTCGGCCAAGGATTGCCACCAGACAATGCCGTAGAGCAGCCCAGCCACGAACGCAACTGGCGCCTGAAGGAAAAGCGCAACAACGATGGCCCGGTGACGGCGTTCAAATTCGATGTCGTCAATGGAGCGTCCGACGGACAAGACGTTGGCAACCGGCCGTACAAGCCCACTAAATTTCATAGCTCAAGTTTCGGTAGCCCAGGTGAATCCATTAGGGCCCTGACCTAGCTGGCTTGGCCAGTGTGCTTAGTCAGTTTTTAGGACAGGTGGTGTTTGGCTAGTCGCTTTCGGATCAAGGTCCGGCGCTCTTGAAGTTCGGAGTAGGTGAGGCGATCCATATCGGCGGGATCAACTCCAAAGGCGGCTTTCGCTCCATCCAAATCGAGCTTCCACTCGGCATTGGCCATGCCAAGCTGGGATGTGATCGTCGCTCCATGGTTGGTGGCGAAGTGGGTGGCGATCTCGGTCACCACCGCAAACATGTCCAACTCAGGAGCGAGGCTGGCGATGGCGCCATCCAAAAAGATCAGGTTCTTGATGTAGAGCATGAGTGGCTTTGGCAGTCGTGCCCCATAGCTGAGGAGGGCCTTGATCAGGCGTTGCAGTTCCGCAACCATCTCCTCCGGTTCCATTTTTGTCGGATCGACTGGCCCCTTGTCGATCCCAAGTTCGCGTACAACCTCGTCGATGTCGGTGTCGGCGGGAAGCGCCCCTAGATCGCGTAGAGCAGAAACCTGGCCGGAAACCGAATTAGTCGTTGTCGACATCATCATTCGGAGAAAGGCCAGGCGATCAGATTCGCTCAACCGTCCGGTGATGCCGAAGTCGATCAACGCTAGTCGGCCATCGGGTTGAACAAAGAGATTCCCCCCATGTAGATCGCCGTGGAAGACTCCGTGCAAGAAGGCACCCTCTAAGAATCCAAGCATGGCCGTCTTAAGGATTGCTTCGGTATCAAGTCCAGCCTCTTTCATTCCCTTGGCGTCATCGAAGTTGAAACCACCCATGAACTCCATAACAAGAACCCGCTTGGTGACAAGCGTTGGGTGTGGGCGGGGAACGACGAAGCCGCGTTGATCTAACTCAGAGAAGACCCGTGCGATATCCAGCATGTTTGATGCTTCGATCCGAAAGTCCAGTTCCTCGATGATTGTCTCGGCGAAGAGGTCAACCAGAGCAGGCGGGTTGGCCAGAGCCGAAACCGGAATGCGGCCGACGAGAAGTGGGGCTAGCCAAGCCAGTACCTTCAGGTCCTTACGAACCAGATCATTGATTCCCGGTCGCTGAACCTTGACCGCAACTTCTTCGCCGGAAACGAGTACGGCGCGGTGTACCTGGGCGATCGAAGCTGCCGCTAGGGGAGTGGGGTCGATGGACTGGAAGACCTCTTGCAATGGGCGGCCGAATTCTGCTTCGAGAACTTCGACGACGGTCGAGTAGGGGACCGCAGGAACCTGATCTCGGCATTTGCGGCATTCATCGACCAGCTCCCGTGGGAAGACCCCTTCTCCCGCGCTGATGATCTGGGCCAGCTTGATATAGGTTGGCCCAAGTCTCTCCGCCGAGACCCGAATCCGCCGAGAAATGCCTGCCCGAGAACGGTCTGTTCCTCGTTCCTTAACGGCCCACACTCCAACACTGAGACCGAGCGTTCTTATGACGGTGATCGCTCGTCGGAGGGGCGGAAGCTTTGGTGGCTTGGTCAGGCCAGGCAGGCTTCGAGCTTGGGCTTGGCGAAGCTGGGTGACTTGGGGAAGCCAAAGAAGCTTGTTGGATGAGATACTCCACGGCTGCTGGCTGGAGAATGACCCAAGGTGTAGATCGTCGGGTTCGATTGGTCGTTGGCTCTGTTGGAGTGTCACTGGGTGACACTCTAGAAGTCTGGTGCCTCTTTGTTGAGTAGGGCCCGAACTCCCTGGTTGTACTCGTCGCCTCTCATCATTTCCTCCAAGAGGCTGACTGATTCAGCAACGGACTGACCGACGTCTCCATGTAGATCCAAATAGACCTGACGTCGAGTGGCCCGGAGAGATCCTGCAGCAACCGAACTTGCCAGCGTCTCGGCGTAGTCCAAGGTTGCAGCCAGGAGGTCCTCGGCAGGATGAACCTGGTTGATGAGTCCAATCTCCAGGGCTTCCTCGGCCAGCACGACTCGAGAGGTCAACAAGATGTCCATTGCTCGAGTCACACCAACAAGCCGTGGCAGGATCCAAGAAAGGCCATACTCCGCAGGAAGTCCGAGCTTGCCGTGAGCCGTTGTGAGCTTTGCACCGGCTGAAGCAAACCGTAGGTCGGTGAAACAGGCCAGGGCCAAGCCAATGCCAGCCGCTGCACCGTTGATGGCGGCGATGAGCGGCTTGCTCAACCCAAAGTGCGAGGCGAATGGCGCATCGAAACGCTCGTCGAATCCGTAACCCGGTTTGGCGATTGTTTCTGAACCGGCTGTATCCAATGCGCCGCTGAGACCGTTGTCGTAGTGGCCCTTCTCGACGTGGCTCTGCAAGGCCTGGCTGTCGCCGCCAACACAGAATCGTTCACCCGCTCCGGTCAAGACGATGACACGAACTTCCTCAGCTTGATCAGCCTTTTGCAGGCACCAGCGCAGCTCGGCGTCCAGCCGGCCGGTCCAGGCGTTGCCCCGATTGGGACGATTCAGCGTGATAAGCGCCGTTCGGCCAAAAATCTCGTATTCGGTTGCCCGAAGTTTCATCGCTCAGCCGTTGAGAATGGCGAGACACTTTTCTGCCCACTCAGGGCGACAAAAGAGTAGGTCAGGCAGATACGGGTCGGGATTGTTGTACACCAGTGGCGAACCATCGAGCCGCGAGCAATGCAGTCCTGCGGCAAGGGCTACCGCGGCGGGAGCACAATTATCCCATTCGTATTGACCACCAGAGTGGGCGTAGATGTCGGCGTCGCCGCGCACGACGGCCATCGCTTTTGCTCCTGCAGATCCCATCTCCAGGTATTCGGCACCAAGCTCCTTGGCCAGCATTTGGGCCGCAGGTGGACGGCGGGTGCGGCTGACAATGACCCGCGGTGGGCCGTCGACTGCTGGCGGCAAGATTGGCTTGTCCGCTGTGCTGAGCACCATGTCTTGCGCTGGCAGGGAAACAGCCCCGACGACCGGGTCACCGTTGATGACCATGGCAATGTGCACGGCCCAGTCGGTGCGTGGTGGTTCGGCGAACTCGCGGGTTCCATCCAGTGGATCGATGATCCAGGTGCGTTCCGCACCGAGTCGCTGGCGTGAATCCGAGGCTTCTTCGGACAAGATCGAATCGTCTGGCCGATGGGTAGCGAGCTCGTTGGCAATCAGCTCTTGGGCTGCTGCATCACCCGCATCCTTGAGTTCATAGTGGGTGATTCCTTGAGAAACCAGTCGCGCTCGGACCTCAACGAGGAGTTTGCCGGTCTTGACCGCCAGGTCGCGGGCGAGGATGTGGTCATCAGTTGTTGCAGGCACAGTGTGCACCATAATCTTCTCTAGGGCGCTAGCCGTTGACAGTGGGAATTGGTTGGGGAGTGGCGTGGTTGTCGCCGGTCAGCTTTGGCATGGTCCGTGCGGTTCGCCTGCCTCGCGGTAGCACTCGACGTGGAAATGGTCGACCCGATCCCACATGCCATCGACATAGACATTACAGATGACTTGCATGTCTTTCTGTCGAGCGCGGAATCGTAAGGCGCGCTCGCATTGAGCACAGGGGACCAGCGTGCCTGCTTCGATGACTCGTGATGTTGCTCGACTCGTTCGTTTGATTGACGAGTCTGTTGCCGTGGATTCAGCGGTGTGGCCCATGCGTCAACTATCGGGTCAAACCCGTACCAGGTTTAGGAATATTTCCCTTGCCGGCGGTCTACCTTGTCAGAGGACGATATGTCACCCGGTGCGGCTTGACGTCCTCGCCCAATTCGCGCTTGCGAACCTCTTCGTATTCCGAGAAGTTCCCCTCGAACCAGCGAACATGAGAGTTGCCTTCGAAGGCCAAGATGTGGGTGGCAATCCGGTCAAGGAACCAGCGATCATGGGAGATCACCACGGCACAGCCTGGGTAGCGGTCCAGAGCGTCTTCGAGGGCTCGAAGGGTGTCGACATCCAAGTCGTTGGTTGGCTCATCTAGGAACAGGACATTGCCACCCCGCTTTAATACCTTGGCCAGGTGAACCCGGTTCCGCTCGCCACCCGAGAGCACCCCGACCGTCTTCTGCTGGTCTGACCCCTTGAAGTTGAAGGACGCAACATAGGCACGACCATTGACTTCACGCCCGCCAAGTTCGATGATCTCGTTCCCATCGGTGATCTCTTCATAGACGGTGCGGTTGGCATCCAAGGCATCACGACTCTGGTCAACATAGGCAAGTTCCACCGTGGAACCGACAAGAATCTCGCCCTCATCCGGAGCCTGCTCACCATCGCCGGTAGCGGCGTTGATCAACATGTTGAACAAGGTCGTCTTACCAGCACCGTTACCGCCGATGACACCAACAATCCCGGCGCGGGGGAGCGAGAAGTTGAGGTCGTCGATGAGCAACTTGTCGCCAAAGGCCTTGGACAGGTTCTTGACCTCGAAGACCTGGCCACCAAGACGCTTGCCGGGCGGGATGTAGATCTGGACCTTCTCGTCGGCCGGGTTATAGGCTTCGGCCTCCGCTTGTAGCTCTTCATACGCGCTGAGACGAGCCTTGCCCTTAGCCTGACGAGCTTTGCTGCCCATCTGGACCCATTCAAGCTCACGCTGCAAGGTGCGCTGCTGAGCGTCTTGCTTCTTCTGCTCCTGGTCCATCCGGCCCTGTTTTTGTTCGAGCCAGTTGCTGTAGTTGCCCTCAAATGGAATCCCCTTCCCCCGATCAAGCTCGAGGATCCACTGTGCGACATTGTCCAGGAAGTAGCGATCATGGGTGATGGCAACAACGGTTCCCTGGTAGTCGGAGAGGTGTCGTTCGAGCCAAGCTACGGACTCGGCATCGAGGTGGTTGGTTGGCTCATCCAACAGGAGTAGGTCGGGTTGTGAGAGTAAGAGTCGGCAGAGAGCAACTCGACGACGTTCGCCACCGGACAGGTTTTCGACACCGCTGTCTGGCGGCGGCAGGCGTAACGCATCCATGGCGATCTCAATCATGCGCTGCAGGTCCCAGCCCTGCACGGCCTCAATCTTTGCTTCAAGGTCTGCTTGTTGAGTTCCAAGCTTTTCGTAGTCAGCGCCTGGGTCTGACCAACCGGCAAGCACCTGTTCGTATTGATTGAGCAAGGTGACTGTTTCACCTGCTCCATCCATCACGTTGGCGCGAACGTCCTTGGATTCATCCAATTGAGGCTCTTGCTCCAAGTAGCCGACGGTGAAACCGGGAGTCAGCCTGACATCACCGGTGTAGCCGTCATCGACACCGGCCATGATCCGCAAGAGGGAGGATTTACCGGAGCCATTGCTTCCGAGCACGCCAATTTTGGCCCCGGGGAAGAATGAGAGCGAGATATTGGTAAGCACCTGGCGGTCGGGTGGGTGGAATCTTCCGACCTTGTGCATGGTGTAGATGAACTGTGCCGACGACATAGTCCGTGAGGCTAATGGCAGTCAGCAGGTTGCGGACGAGGAACCGTCGATCCAAAACGTCGAGGAGCCCCGATCGATGATCGGAGCTCCTCAAGATTCAGTCCGAGTGGTGTTTCACACTCCAGTGAATTGCGTTAACGACGCTTCTTTGCTGGCGCCTTCTTCTTGGCTACAGCTTTTTTGGCTGCGGCCTTCTTTGCTGGCGCCTTCTTGGCTACAGCTTTTTTGGCTGCGGCCTTCTTTGCTGGCGCCTTCTTGGCTACAGCCTTTTTGGCTACAGTTTTTTTGGCTACAGCTTTTTTGGCTGCGGCCTTCTTTGCTGGTGCCTTCTTCTTGGCTACAGCTTTTTTGGCTGCGGCTTTGCGGGCTGGTGCCTTCTTCTTGGCTACAGCTTTTTTGGCTGCGGCTTTGCGGGCTGGTGCCTTCTTCTTGGCTACAGCTTTTTTGGCTGCGGCCTTCTTTGCTGGTGCCTTCTTCTTGGCTACAGCCTTTTTGGTTGCCGCCTTCTTCGCCCGAGCAGAGCTCGTTGCCGTTGCTGCTCGCTTGGTTGGCTTCTTGGCTGCAACCTTTTTCTTGGTTGCTGCTTTTCGTGCAGCTGGTTTCTTCTTAGTGGCCACTTGACTCTTGCTCCTTGTGAGATGTGCCCCAGTCGCTTTGTCAGCCTTTACCGACTCAACGTGAGAACCTGTTCCTCGATCTGAGGCACTTTCATTGCTAATTGACCCAACGCTGATGAGTTCAACATTGATGCCGCGACGATCTGAGTCGAGAGAAACGACTCGGACCATGACGCTCTGTTTGTGCGCGACGATGTCTCGAGCACGCTTGGGAGATGGGTCTCCCATAGACTTTGAGGGTAGATAGCAAACAGTCTCGCCCGCAAGCAAGTAGCAGCCGTGGGAAGCAAATCGTTCGACAACAGCTTCCACCGGATCACCGATGGAGTAGGTACTGATGAACGACAGGAAATTCGGTGGCGTGTTCAGCTCTTCCACTACCGGGCTGTTGGTTTGCTTCTGACGATTGGAGCTCTTGGCGGTCTCGGTCTTTGGAGTTCTGTTGTCCGTTTTGTTGGAGCGGCCGCGGCCGCGCCCTCGTTTCGGCTTCTCGTCAGCTTGCTGCTTTGGCCGGTCGGCTTTGTCGCTGGCCCGACGACTCCGCGGTGGTGGGGCGTCAGGAACTGGTGGTGGACCAGATGCGGATTTGCTCGGCTGCCGCTTGTTGGTCTTCTTCGGAGAGTTCCGCCCGCCTCGTGATTCGCGAACAGAGCGTCGGCTTGCTGGCCCTCGAACTGGTACTCGGTCAACGAAGACCCAGCCAATGTGTTCGATCGGCTTGCCGCCAAGCAGGCGGCCTTCGTCAAAGAGCCAGCCATGCTCGCCGTGGAACTCCTGAAAGGAGTCGTTGGAGAAGACCGCAGCATTGGCTTTCTCAGCCACTTGGAGAATGAAGGCATCGCCGCGGCCAACAACACCGGCAGGCGGCATGATGATTTCCCCAGCGTCTACGGCAGCGTCGAACTCTTCTCGTTCGGACTGGTCGATGCGGTGGGCAAAGGTGGCGTCAACAATGACCGTTAACGAATCGAAGTCTTTTTCGCGAATGACAGCTCGAACCGCCTCGTCCAACTGTTGCAGGCTGGGCAGGTTTCGACCTTCGGTTGCGATGTTCGATCCGTCAACGACTAGATGGGAAGTCGGTGAACTCATGCGGCATACAGTCAAGCACTGCTGGGGACCAATTCAAGGGATAGCGCCAGTTTAGATTGAAGAATCTTGTCGGGCGGTCAGAATTCTCTATGGTCCATACTCATGATTCGAGCTGTGCTTTTCGACTTCGGCGGTGTGATTTTGTCCTCGCCCTTTGACGCATTCTCCGAGTACGAAGAACGCAATCGGCTTCCCGATGGTCTCATTCGACGCATCAACCAGACCGATCCCGACACGAACGCGTGGGCTCAGTTCGAACGTGGAACCCTTACTCCTGCTGGGTTTGCCGATCTCTTCGAGGCCGAAGGACGCAAGCTTGGATACTCGGTTGACGGGCGAAAGGTGTTGGCGTGTATCGAAGGAGACGTTCAACCCGAGATGGTCCAAGCTGTCCGCCGAGTCAGCGATCTAGGCTTGGTGACGGCTTGCCTGACGAACAACGTTCGCTCATGGGAAACGGCCCCGCAACATATTCAAGAAATCATGGAACTCTTCGACCATATTGTCGAATCATCGGCGCTTGGGGTGAGAAAGCCAGAGTTGGAGTTTTATGAACATGCTCTGGACCTGCTGGCGATCGATGCTTCTGAGGCGGTGTTCCTCGATGACCTTGGAGTCAATCTCAAGCCAGCTCGCGCCATGGGAATGACGACGATCAAGGTGCTGAGCCCAACACAAGCGCTGGACGATTTGGAAGCTGTGCTTGGGGTGGTGCTGATGTGAGATTCAGCCCTGCGCGCTAGTCGACAATCCCCGAGAAAGCCCGCAGCAGGAGTTCGGCTTGTTCTTGGTGGTGGATTGCGTTGGATCCCGTTGCCGGGCTTCCGGACTCGGTGCGACTTACGCGGCGAATGTCGTGGCTGTGCCCGTGCGCCTCATAGAGACGGCCCTTGACCGAATTCCACGCACCCATGTTCTCCGGTTCCTCCTGAAGCCACACGATCTCCTTGGCGTTGTGGAATTGTTCCATCACCTTGGCTACAGCATCGAAGGGCCATGGATACAGCTGCTCAACTCGCACTACGGCTGCGTTGGCACGAAGATTGTCTCGCTCAGTGATCGCTTCCATCGCGACCTTGCCGGAAGCAAGGACTACTCGCTTGACTGTCGAGGGGTCGGTGAAGGAGTTGTCGCCAAGTACTTCCTGGAAGGAGCCACTCAATAATTCATCGACGGTGCTGCGTGACCATGCTGCACGCAGGCCGGACTTGGGAGTGAAAATTACGAGGGGCTTGCGAATGTTCCGGACAATTTGTCGACGGAGAAGGTGGAACATCTGGGCCGCGGTCGTGGCGTTGGCGATCTGGATATTGTCTTCGGCACAAAGGAGAAGGAATCGTTCGAGCCTGCCCGATGAATGCTCTGGGCCCTGTCCTTCATATCCATGGGGCAACAACATGGTGAGCGGAGTGGTTTCTTCCCACTTGTCTTCCGCCGCTACCAAGAACTGGTCAATGATGATCTGGGCCCCGTTGACGAAGTCACCGAACTGGGCTTCCCACATCACAAGATCATCGCGACTGACGAGTGAGTAGCCGTACTCGAAACCGAGAGCTGCGTACTCCGACAAGGTCGAGTCATAAACCCAGAAGTTCGTGTCGCCAGTCGCCGCGGCGCTGAGAGGGGTGTACTCGTCACCAGTCTCGTAGTCCAGCAAGGTGGCATGGCGATGAGCGAAGGTGCCTCGGCGAGAGTCTTGGCCTGCCAGTCTTACCGACGTACCTTCGACCAGGAGGGTGCCCATGGCCAAGGCTTCGCCCATGGCCCAATCGATCTCGCCGCCGGCGTAGGCGGCATCTCGCTTGGCAAGTTGACGCGCTAGCTTGGGGTGGATTGTGAACCCGTCGGGGCATGAAGACATTGCGGCGTAGGCACGATCCAAGGTTTCTTTGGAGACGCCAGTCTCGACGTGGGGAAGCACACCGACGGCTGGGGGTGCTGGAGCGGCAACCCGCTCTTCATCCGGAGCCGCATCTCTTGTCTCCTCGAGGCCTTTTTGGAGAAGAGCCTGGAAGTATTCCAAGGCGGCTTCAGCTTCGGCAACGGAGATATCGCCGCGGTCGATAAGGGCCTGGGTGTAAACGGTACGGGCTGTTGGTTGGGCGGCGATCTTGCGGTACATGAGCGGCTGGGTATAGCTGGGGTCGTCCCCCTCGTTGTGACCGTGACGTCGGTAGCCAATCATGTCGATGACCACGTCTTTGTTGAACCGCTGCCGGTACTCAAAGGCGAGCCTGGCTACCCGAACACACGCCTCAGGATCATCGGCATTGACGTGGAAGATTGGGGCTTGCACGGTCTTGGCTACATCGGTTGAATACTCCGAAGACCGAGAATGGTGAGGAGCCGTGGTGTAGCCGAGCTGGTTATTGACAATCAGGTGGATGGTGCCACCGACCTTGTAACCCTTGATCTGGGAAAGATTGAGGGTCTCAAAGACAACACCCTGACCAGCAAAGGCGGCATCGCCGTGCAGGAGGATGGGAAGGATTGGATAGTTGCCTGCTTCGCAGCGGTCCATGTGGGCTCGGGCCATCCCGAGTACGACGGGGCCCACCGCTTCGAGATGGGAAGGATTCGGCGCCAGCTGGACGTCGATTTTGCTTTCGTCTGGTCCGGTGTGAGTTCCCTCAAAACCAAGGTGGTACTTCACATCACCACCGCCCTGGATGGCGTTCTCGGACAGGGTTCCCTCAAACTCGCGGAACAAGTCGTTGTGCTTCTTGCCCATGATGTTCACGAGCACATTCAGGCGACCTCGGTGAGCCATGCCGATGATGGCCTTATCCATGCTTTCGGTAGCCGCGGCCGAGAGCAGGGCGTCGAGGATGGGGATGGTGCTTTCGCAGCCGTCGATACCGAATCGTTTCTGGCCGACATAGCGGGCGCCCAAGAATTTCTCCAACGCCTCGGTTGCGCTCAGGCGTTCAAGGACATGGTGTTGCTCGTCCCGACTCAGCGGGGTATGGCCGCCTTCGACCTGCTCCTGAATCCAGCGTTTCTCTTCTGGATTGGCGATGTGCATGTACTCGACGCCAACGGTGCGACAGTAGGCGTCGCGCAGAACACCAAGAATGCTGCCCAAGCTCATCTGGGTGGCTGTCCCACCGATCGAGGCGTAGACACCAGCTGAGTTGCCGGTCAAGAACTCACGGTCGAGATCCCAAATGGTGAGTCCGAAGGTCGCTGGGTCCAGCTCGGGGTGCATGGTGGATGGACCATCGGACAGTGGGTTGGTGTTGGCAATAAGGTGCCCGCGGACCCGGTATTGATTGATCAGGGTGTTGACGGCCATCTGCTTGGCGTGAGCGCCGACTGCATCATCTGCCTCGGTTGCCCCATGATCGGTCCTCCACTTGACGGCTTCGTAAGGGACATGAAGGTCGGCGAACAACTCAGCGTAGAAGTCGTCTTCGCCCAACAGGAGTTCGTGGACTCGTTTCAAGAAGAGGCCCGACTCGGCTCCCTGGATGACTCGATGGTCATAGGTCGAGGTGATATTGATGATCTTGGACAGACCGAGTTGGGCCAGAACTTTAGGATCGGCGGCCTGGTATGCGGTTGGGTAGCCGATTCGTCCAACACCGATGATGGCTGCCTGGTTCTGCATCAGGCGAGGGACGGACTGGACGGTCCCTAGTGTCCCAACGTTGGTGAGACTGATGGTTGCGCCCATCAGATCCTCGACAGCAATCTTGCCGTCGCGGACCTTGCGAATGAGACCATCGAAGGCTTCGACGAACTCGGCAAAGTTCATGTCCTGTGCGTTCTTGATTACCGGGACAATGAGCGTCCGGGTGCCATCGGACTTTTGTTGGTCTACGGCGATCCCGAGATTGATTTGGGTGTCTCGGATGACCCGAGGTTTTCCGTCTGGCCCTTCGACATAGCGATTGTTCATGGCTGGAACGGTTTCGGCTACCGACCGGATCAGGGCGTAGCCGATCATGTGGGTGAAACTGGCTTTGCCGCCGCGTACCCGTTTCAGGTGATTGTTGAGGACCTTTCGGTTAACTTCCAGCAGTTTGGCGGGGATTTCTCGGAAGCTGGTCGCCGTTGGTACACCAAGGGACGACTCCATGTTGGCCACGATGCGAGCCGCAGCGCCACGCAAGGGCTCACCCATGACCTCAGTAGCGTCGTCCTGCTTCGATGATTTTGCTGACCCTGTGCTGGCTGATGCGGTGCTGGCTGGTGCAGTCGTCGCCGGAGTGGATGCTGCCGGTACAGGTGTCGCTGGAATTGGGGGAGCCAGTTGTGGTTGGCTGATCGGTGCTGCGGCAGGGGTAGGAGTACTCCCCGCAGATGCGCCGTTTGGTTGGGATGTGGTACTCGCCGGGGCGGTAGCCAGAGGTGCTGTACTGGCTTGGCTGGTTGGAGCAGAGCCGTTCTCTGCGGCGAAGGTGTCTCGCCACTCTTGGGGAACCGAGCGAGGGTTCTCCCGATATTGCTCGCGTAGTTCGTCGACCAGCCATGCATTAGGGCCGGATGGGTCAGGAGTCAGATTCGGGGCCACAAGGAAGGAGCTTAGTGATCTCCCTGGGATGGAGCGGACCAGAACCAAGTATCTCTCCGTCGGTCACCGGTATCTCACGTACAGTGCCGAGTTTGTCGTCGTGAGAAGAGCGCTAGGGTCGAGGACAATGCTTGTTGCAACCTGGAACGTGAACTCACTCAATGCTCGAATGCCTCGGGTTGAACCGTGGCTGGAAGAAGTCCAGCCCGACGTGCTTTGTTTGCAAGAGACCAAGATGGCTCAGGATGCTTTCCCGACCTCGGCCTTCAGCGAGCTCGGTTATGAGTCTGTGCATCATGGCGAAGGACGTTGGAACGGTGTCGCCATCCTCTCCCGCGTCGGGCTGGAAGATCCGTTCGGCGGCTTCGCCGACGGGATCGAAGCGGACACCGACGCACGTCTGGTTTCCGCCACATGTGGCGGCGTGAGAATCCACAGCGTCTATGTGCCCAATGGTCGAGAGGTCGATCATGACCACTATCACTACAAGCTGTCATGGCTGAGTCGTTTGCGCTCGCACCTGGAAGCAACGGCTGATCCGGCGAGCCCAGTCATTGTTGCTGGTGACTGGAATATTGCCCCCGAGGACCAAGACGTTTGGGACCCGGCCGCGTTTGAGGGCGCAACCCATGTGACGGAGCGCGAGCGGGCTGCCTTGAGCAATGTCATGGACTGGGGACTCATCGACACCTTCCGCCAACGGCATCCCGGGCCCGGACTCTACAGCTACTACGACTATCAAGCCGGCCGTTTCCACAAGCGAGAGGGCATCCGCATCGACTTCGTCTTGTCAACCTCAATATTGGCCGAGCGGTGTGTGCTTGACGTGGTCGATCGCAATGGTCGCAAGGGAACCAAACCCAGCGATCATTGCCCGGTGATCGCCGTGTACCGAGACCCGGCCATTTGATGTGGCTGCTTGATGTGGACGCGCAACCAGTGAAGGCCACGGTTCGGTGAAGTTTCATGAGGAGAGTGCCCGCATCATCAGCACTTTCGTTGGTACCGATGAACCTCCGAACGCACGGCGGCGATTAGCATGGCGACTCGGCGACAGCATGCGTGACATCATCGATCGCTTGGTTGATACCCAGGCCACCGACGCCGACCTTGAGGCAATCGCATCTGATCTTGAAGCGATTACTGGCAGACTTAGCCTCTTCGCCCATGGCCGTCGCTATGAAGGCGCCAGCGAAGCCTCCATTGCGCCGGGGGGTGATGGTCCACAGGGCCATGCTGACTACAGCCCGGTCATCGGAAGGGCTAATCCGTTGTCACCACCGCTGGCTCTTCGTGTTGAGGAAGACGTCGTGATTGGCACGGTGACGTTTGGCCATGCCTACGAAGGGCCACCCGGTCATGTTCATGGTGGTGTGGTCGCCGCAGCCTTTGACGAACTGCTTGGAGCTACCCAGGCCTTGAGTGGGAGCCCCGGGATGACGGGGTCATTGACGGTTGACTATCGCGCCCCGACCCCGTTGCATACCGAGCTTCGCTTGGAAGGAACGCTGGACAGGGTTGAAGGACGAAAGATCTTCACCACGGCTCGCATGTACAACGGTGAGCAGCTTTGTGCCGAGGCCAGCGGACTGTTTATCAGCATCGACTTTGCCAAGATGGCGGCCTGGTTGCCAGGGACCACAGGCAAGTAGTGATGCAGCGTGGTTATTGGAAAGATGCAGCGTGACAACGAGCAGGGCCTCCGGAGCAAACCTCAGCCCTGGCTCTGCTTGACCATTTTGATGATGTCGTCGCCGTAGCGTTCGAGTTTGACCGGACCGACTCCGGAAATGTTGGCGAGCTGCCCTTTCGTCACGGGTTGCCGCTTGGCCATGGCCCGCAGTGACTGGTCGCTGAAGATGAGATAGGCCGGCACATTCGCGGCCTTGGCTCGACCAGAACGCCACGTACGCAGTGCGTCGAACACGGGGTCGCCAACCGGATTCTTGTCATTCTTTCCTGAACGCTTTGCCTTGTTCGTACCCGCGGCTTGACGAGACTTGACTATCTCGGCTTTCCAATCGACTGGTCGGTAGCCCCGCTTGAGATGGTTGATTGCGGACTGCATCATCTCCAGATAGGGCGAAGGCTGGCGCTTGACTGCCTTGGTGCCAAAGGTCCGCTCACTTGCCCAGGATAGATGAAGTTGAGACTCGGCCCGAGTAATGGCAACGTAGAGCAGACGTTTCTCCTCTGCCAGCTGGGCGCCGGTCTTGGCGTAGCCAATAGGCATATAGCCCTTCTCAAGACCAGCGATATGCACAACAGCCCACTCCAGGCCCTTCGCTCCATGGAAGGTGGCCAACTCGACCGCGTCGCCATCGACACCCACCTCACCAGCTTGCACGGTGGTGATCCATGCCAGCAAACCTGGACCCGATGGTGCGGGATCAAGGCTGGCGTATTCGTGCACGAGTCGACTCAGCGCGGCCAGATTCTGGCGCCGTTCGATCTCGGCTGGGGATAGATCTTCGGTTGGGCTGGACTCTTGGCCTGGCGATTCAAGTGACCCCGATTCAAGCGATGCTGATTCCAGTGAGTTATCCATCTCGGCCAGGGACTGAATCAGGTCGGCACCCGGCCGCCCCAGCGACCGGAGTGCGTCCTTTACTTCCTTGGAGCCAAGAGGCCCTGAACCACCGCGAACCCGCACAGGAACACCGGCATCTGCTAGTGCTTGTTCAATGGGCACGAGCTGTGCGTTCGTTCTAACCAGAACGGCCTGGTGGGCCCATTTGTCGCCAGCATTGTGCGACATCTTGATCCGCTGGGCCACACCGGCCGCTTCACTCAAGTCGGTCGGGTATGAGGAAAGTGTTGGTACCGCACCGTCGGGTCGGTGAGGAATGAGCTTGCCGCTCTTGCCCGCGAGGGCGGCCGTGGCCATGGTCAGAATTTGGGGAGTAGAGCGATAGTTGTCATCCAGGCTGACAACAACGGCACCAGGTTCGCGAATGGCGAAGTTGTCCAACAACATGGGGTCGGCCCCATTCCAGCCGTAGATGGCCTGGTTGGGATCGCCAACCACGAACAAGTCGCTGCTCTCACCACGCCAAGCACGAAGCAACTCAAATTGGAGAGGGTTGACGTCCTGGAACTCATCAACGTAGAGGTGGCGGTGGCGCCAACGGACCGCCGCGGCATAGTCGGCGTCATCCTTCAAGTCACGGATGGCCAGGGCCAGCAAGTCATCGAAGTCAACAACTCGACGTCGTCTTTTCTCCTGCTGGTAACGCTCCATCAGGTCGCCAAGCTCTCCCTCCGGAAGGGGAGAAACTCGCCCGGCTAGCTTGGCCGCTCCCTCATAGTCACTGGGGGCGACGAGGCGGGCAAACGCCCACTCCATCTCGCTGAGCACATCCAGCGGCTCAACTCGAGGGCGACGGCCAATGAGTTGGGCAACCATACGGAACTTGCGATCGAGAATGGTGGGTGGTTTGATTCCTCGCTCCATCCAGCGCTGACGCAGTTGGGTCAGCGCGATACCGTGAAAGGTGCCAGCGACGACTTGATCGCGCATGCCTCCGTTCCGGAGCCGCTGGCGCAACTCGCCTGCAGCCTTACGAGTGAAGGTGAGCGCAAGGACGCGGTTGGGATCGGTCTGACCAACGGCAACCCGCCAGGCAATGCGCCGGGTGAGTACTCGAGTCTTACCCGAACCAGCTCCAGCCAGCACAACCAAAGGTCCGCCGTCGGAGGTCGCTGCCAGCAGTTGTCGCTCGTTGAGGCCCGCGAGAAGGTCATCTGGATTCACGAGCTGACCTTAGCGGCGTGCTCTGACAGAGATGAGGGTGATGAGCTTCTGGTGGAGTGGGTCCCCGGCTGCTGCGACCTCGGATCGACTCCGAAGTGTTCGAGGGTAGTAGCCTTCCCCCGTGGCCTACCCCCTTGACCAGCTCAATCACAATGAAGAAATCATCTTGGATCTGCGGCCACACTGGTGGTTCTTCGTCAAGCACATCCTGGCTGTGTTGGCTGCCATTGCCGTTGGCATTGTCGCTCTTGCCTTTGGCGCCCCAGGCTGGGTCAGTATCGCTGTTGGGGTTCTGATCCTGGTCTCGTTGGTCTGGTTTGGGCAACGCTACATCGTGTGGACGACCACCAATTTTGTGGTCACGACTGATCGTCTCATTGTGCGAACCGGGGTGCTTGCTCGGGAAGGTATTGAGATCCCGCTGGAGCGAGTGAACACGGTCTTTTTCCGACAGTCGTTGTTCGAGCGGATCATCGGTTCCGGCAACCTCACGATCGAATCGGCTGGTGAGATGGGCAATCAGAAATACAATCACATTCGCAAGCCTCTCAATGTGCAGAACGAGATCTATCACCAGATGGAAGCCAATGAGAATCGCAAGTTTGATCGGGTAAGCAATAACTTGTCTCAGTCGGGTCCATCGATTCCCGAGCAGATCCAGCAGTTGGACGGACTACGCCAACAAGGTGTGCTGACTGATGCTGAATTCGACGCCAAGAAGCGCGAGCTGCTTGATCGTATGTGACTGACCTTGCCTTCTGGCTCCGCCAGAGCATGCACCAGCGTGCTCTGCGGGTGCCAGAAGGCTCCTTGTTTGCCCCTAGCAGGGTTCAGACGCCGAGGGCTATCCCCGATTCGGGGGTGACGTTTCGTCCTCAGGGTGGAGGGCATGACGACTTCACTCTTTGCCCGCCCGCCCGTAAATCGTCCTGCCATCCGGATTGTCGCCGACGCTGCTCGTCCGAATGCTGCTCGCACCATCTCCCTTCTCGAACCAACGAAGAAGGGGTGGTTCAATGACCCGATGGGTCAGCACCGGTTCCGGTTCCATGATGGTCTCAAATGGACTGAGCACACCACCCACTTCGGGCCCGTGCCTTGCCTTGGCTGTCGCTAATCTAGACGAACAATTTGTTCTGCCGAAGGCGAAAACCCGGGGCTAGGTTTGGTGCCTATGTCCGAAGAACATCGCCCGCCGACCGCCACCCAGTATTCGATCTCCTTGCGAGTCACCCTTGACAATATTCCTGGTGTGCTTGGCAAGCTCACCACCGCTATTGGGGATGCCGGAGGAAACATCTACGCGGTGGATGGTTTCATTGCCAAGGGTCCACAGCTCGAGCGCAAGATTGTCGTCAACTGCTCCAGCGTGGAACATCAAGCCGAGGTGACAGCGGCCGTGGAGGCGGTTGATGGCGTCACTTTGACGGGCTGCTGGGACCGCACCTTCCGCATGCATGAGGGCGGCAAGATCGAAGTCTTGTCCCTGTTCCCCGTCGGTGACCGAGATGACCTGTCCATGGCGTACACCCCTGGTGTTGCCCGAGTCTGCACTGCTATCGCCGAAGATGAATTATTGGCAGATGAGTACACCATTCGTCGCAATACGGTTGCCATCGTGACCGATGGAACCGCGGTTCTTGGTCTAGGTGACATTGGCCCCAAGGCGGCGATGCCGGTGATGGAAGGTAAGGCGCTGTTGTTCAAGGAGTTCGGCAATGTCGATGCCTTCCCCATCTGCCTGGATGTTGAAACACCCGAGGAACTGATCGAGACCGTTGTCCGTTTGGCCCCGACCTTTGGCGGCATCAATCTGGAGGACATCGCCGCACCAGGCGCCTTTGAGATCGAACGGATCCTGAAGGACAAGTTGGACATCCCAGTTTTCCATGATGATCAGCACGGGACCGCAGTGGTCGTCCTAGCTGGCTTGGTCAATGCACTCAAGATCGTTGGCAAGACCATGGCAGAAGTCACCGTGGTTATTTCTGGTGTTGGAGCCGCTGGTGTTGCCATTGGCAAGATTCTTCTTGGGGCCGGTGTCGGCGACGTTATTGGTGTTGATCGAACTGGAGCTGTCTATGACGGGCGGGAGAATCTCAACAGCTCCAAGCAGTGGTTCGCTGAGCACACCAATAAGAAGAAGCTCCAGGGAACGCTCACCGAAGTGACGGCCGGGGTCGACGTGTTCGTTGGTGTGAGCGCGCCGGGCGTTTTGAGTGTCGAGGCGGTGCAGTCCATGGCCCCGGATCCGATTGTGTTTGCCATGGCCAATCCTGACCCGGAGATCCTGCCCGAAGAGGTCGAAGGAATTGTTCGGGTAATGGCGACCGGTCGCAGCGACTACCCCAACCAGATCAATAATGTGCTGGCCTTCCCGGGAATATTCCGAGGCGCACTTGATGTTCGGGCCTGCGATATCACCGAAAACATGAAATTGGCGGCAGCAACTGCCATTGCCGAATCGGTGTCAGATGATGAGCTGAGCGAGACCAACATCATCCCATCGGTATTCGACAAGGAGGTCTCAGTACGGGTGGCCAAGGCCGTGGCCAAAGCCGCGTTGGCTGACGGAATCTGCCGCTCCTAGGATCGGTCCTGTCGAAGGTTCTTGCTGGGTTAAACCTCATTCCGTTAGCGTGGCCGTGTGCCTTCACTAACCGGACGAGCCGCCAATTTGCTTTCGACCCGATTGGACCCCGTTGCGCGGTTCACCTCTCGGACACACTCATCGCTCTATCGTCGATCCAGCGGGCGATTCTTCGGCAAATTCCTTCGCAAGCCGGTCATCTTGGTCGACGTGGTCGGCCGATCATCAGGAGCATCGAGGCCAGTCATGCTCATGCGTATTGAGCGAGGTGATTCCTTCGTTGTGTGCGGATCGAATGGTGGCAACGAAACGACACCAAATTGGTACCGGAACTTGCAAGCTGCCGGAGCGGCTGAGGTCGAGGTGAAGGGCAACCGTATTCCTGTTGGTTTTCGAGAAGTCACTGGGGCGGATGAACGCGCCGAATGCTGGAACCTGCTCACCGCCGGGTATCCCGACTTTGCCACCTACCAAGAACTCACCGATCGCCAACTGCCTGTCGGATTGCTTGAACCCAGGTAGAACTGTGTTGCGCGTTAGAGAGCAGCTATGGCTTGGGCGACGGCAAGCGTGCGGCGGGCATTGTCGACGTGCAGGTTCTCGATCATGCGGCCATCGACGGTGACCACGCCGCGGCCATCGGCCTCAGCCTCGGTGAACGCTTCAATCACCCGGTTGGCGTAGGCAACTTCATCAGCGCTGGGGGCCCAAGTTTCGTTGCACGGTTCAACCTGGTTGGGGTGAATCAAGGTCTTACCGTCAAAGCCCATCTCGGCGCCTTGCAAGCACTCAGCTGCGAAGCCTTCCGGGTCACGAACATCGTTGTACACCCCATCAAGGATGAGCTTGCCCGCTTCGCGTGCTGCTAACAGGGCGGTAGCCAGGTGGGGAAGGAGGGGGTGGCGACCGGCGACCAGCGGGGAACGAAGCTCCTTGGCCAGGTCATTGGTTCCCATGACCAGAACGGCCACCCGCTCATGAGCAGCAATTTCCCGGACGTCGAAAATAGCGGTTGGGGTCTCGATCATGGCCCAAATCATGGTCTCGGTCGCACCGGCGGCATCCAGTCGTGCGGCAATCTGATCCAGATAGTCGACGCTGTCAACCTTTGGGATCACCACAGCTGAGGGCTTGGCCGTTGCCGCGGCATCAAGGTCATCTGCTCCCCAGGGGGTGTCGAGGCCGTTGCAGCGGATGGTTAACTCCCGATTGCCATAGTGACCTGAGGTGACCGCGGCAACTGCCTTGGCTCGGGCGCCTTCTTTGGCATCGGGTGCGACGGCGTCTTCCAGGTCGAAGATGATGGCATCGGCGGCCAGTGTCTTAGCCTTTTCTAAGGCCCGCTCATTCGCTGCAGGCATGTACAGGACCGAACGGCGAGGTCGGAGATCATCAGACATTGTTGCGCTCCTCAGAATCCGTAGCTGGCGGCAAGTTCGGGATCACGGGCCGACAGGCTCTTCGCCAGTTCAACCACGACCCGGCATTGCTTGACCGAGGCATCGTCTTCCATCTTTCCGTCCAGCATGATGGCACCCGTTCCGTCTCCCATGGCATCGATAACTCGTTGAGCCTGAGCAACATCGGCGGGGGAGGGGCTGAAGACTTTCTTGGCAATATCAATCTGGACGGGATGCAGGCTCCAGGCTCCGACACAGCCGAGCAGGTAAGCATTGCGGAACTGGTCCTCGCAGGCCACGGTGTCCTTGATGTCTCCGAAGGGGCCATAGAAGGGGAGGATGCCGTGCATGACACAGGCGTCGACCATGCGGGCAATGGTGTAGTGCCAGAGGTCTTGTTGGTAGGTGTTGCGTGGCGCTTCGGCGTTGTCGGCGTCAGGGTCGTCTCGCACCAGATAGCCAGGGTGCCCGCCGCCGACGCGGGTGGTTTTCATGCGGCGGTTGGCTGCCAGGTCGGCCGGGCCAAGAGACAGGCCCTGCATGCGGGGAGATGCTCCGCAAATGGCTTCAACATTGGCCATGCCCCGCGCAGTTTCCAGGATGGCATGAATCAGGATTGGCTTCTTGACCTCGGCCTTGGCTTCGAGTTGAGCCAGCAAGCGATCCACATAGTGGATGTCCTCGGGTCCCTCGACCTTGGGGATCATGATGACGTCGATCTTGTCGCCAATTTCGGTCACGATCTCGGTCAGGTCATCCAGAGCCCACGGGGAGTCAAGTGAGTTGACACGGGTCCAGAGCTGGGTGTCACCCATGTCGACGGTCTTGCCGACCTCGATGAGGCCAGCGCGGGCGGCTTCCTTGTCGGTGGAGGGCACACCGTCTTCCAAGTTGCCAAGCAAGATGTCGACCGAGGCTGCGATCTTGGGGACCTTGGCCACCATCTTGGCGTTTGATGGTGGGAAGAAGTGGATCATTCGCGAAGGACCCATAGGAACCTTGCGAACAGGGTCCGGGGCACCAACGGCTAAGGGCTTGAAGAAGTCTTTTGAGCTACGCACGGCCAGAAAGATAGAGCGTTTCGGTGGGTGGGATCAATACGGCTGACCAGTTGGGGCTGGATTGCCTAAAGACCGTCGGTCAGTCCAACGGAGGGAGAGCGGCTCTGAGTTTCTCGGAGCGAGCCCTTCGGGGTCAGACAGTGTGGACCGTCGCCCATTCGCTAGACCGAGAGAGAAACGAGTTTGCTGACCAGGTTGTCATCAAGGCCCACCAGGGTCAGCAGCGCCAGAAGCCCAAGGGTTCCGCCTCCGATGGCCATCATGAACGGGCGTACCGGCAACATCAGTGGGTTCGGAATGAGGTACATCACGGCGCCAAGAGCGATTAGTGGCGCAAGCATTCCGGCCAGGTAGGCGGCAAACAAGACAATGCCAACCGGGCCTCGACCAGGCAGCTCGCCCAGTAGGGTTCCGAACTCGATGCCGACACATGGCAGCCACAGGTTGGCAGCGGCCCCACCGGCCAGCACACCGCCGCCTAAAGCGAGCAAGTCGATTCGGCGTAACAGCGGAACAAGAAGCAGAGCTGCCGAAGCAGCGAAGGCCATGGCAACGACCGGGCGAGCAAGATCTTCCCACGTGGCCGAGAAACGAAGCCACCCGAAAGCGAGGACCCCGAGCACAAACCCCGTGAGTGCCGGCGTCGATTCTTGACGGGCAGCCAATGCAACGGCGACCCCGGGAATCAGGACAATGAGGGAGCAGGGGAGCAGGGCTGCTTCCAGCCCTTCAAGAAGAAGTTCAATCATGCGCCCCCATTTTGGACCAGATAGGCGACCGTTTCCTCCAATTCGTCATATGCGCCTTCGCCAATGTGGTCAAAACGGACGTCACCGTTGGCATCAATCACGTACGTTCGCGGCCAGAAGCGACGCGATCCTTGCCAGGATCGGAAGTTGGTCTTGTCGTTGTCGATGGCGATTGGCCACACAACCCCAAGGTCTTGAGCAGCCTGGAGCACAGCATCAGGATCCTCCTCGAAGGAGAACTCGGGGGCATGAACGCCAATGATCTCCAAGCCCTCTGGTTCATAGGTCTCATACATGTACTGCAAGTTGGCGATGGTGGCCTTGCAATTGCTGCAACTGAAGGTCCAGAACTGCAGGATCTTGACCTGGCCATCAAAGTCTTCCAGTGACGTTGCGTCGGTCTGTAGCCAGCCATCCAGATTCGTCAGTGTGCCAGCGGGACCAAGGTTCGCCGGTGCGGGTCCGGCGGCGATAGTCGCCTCGTTGGAAGCCGATTGATCACTCTCATCGCCGTCATCAGCGTCCAAGGTCTCCGTCTCTGTCTCTGGATCAGACTTGCGCTCAGCCGAGATCACACCATCTGTATTCGAGGCTGTTGCTACCGATGAGGATTCCTTGCCGGTTAGGGCGACGGCAATCACACCGAGTACGCAGGTACCAGCTACTAGCCACGCGATGATCCTGCCTTTGCCAGAAGATGGCCGGGGACGATGGTCGATCGATGGTGACAGAGACTCACTCATTCCGTGACCCTAATCATTGGTGCCCGCCTTGAATAGGTCAGTACTCCAGAGTTAAGCAGGTGTTCATTCTCACTCACCCGAGAATTGTCGACCTCAAGGGTCGTGTCTGGCATGCCGACAGAACCATCGTGGTTTCCAACCAATCGAACTTGAAACTGCCAGCATTGGCAGCGATACCGGACAGCGCGCAACCTCAAGTACCAGCACCAGTAGCCGGACTCGAATCCCGAGACCGAACTCAACCTGTCCGAAGTCAATCGTCGGCTGTGCCCATTCCTTTTCGTGAGCCGTCCCGATTGCTACTGTTTGTTCGGGCAGCATCGCTTGGAATGGTGGGTGGAGTTTGCATCGGTGGACTCCTAGCTGTAGCGCCGGTATTGCCCATCCTTATTGATCCAGACGCGACGGTACTTACTCCGTTGGGTGTGATTGGATCGGGAGATTCGTCGGACTTCCTCGAGGAGCAGATCATGACCTTGGTCATGTTCGGCGCGTTGATCGGAGCAATGGTCGGAGCAATGGTCGGCCTTGTGGTGGAAGTCCTTCGAGTGAGGCAATATTCAGCAAGAGTGTTTGCTGTTGCCGCAGTCGTCTGTTCGGTGCTGATCTATGTGTTGTTGTTCATGAAGCAAGGGCCTGATGAGAACCTGATCTGGTCCATCAGTGGTGCTCCGTCAATGGTGATTGCGAGTCTGTTGGGGTTTGGCGTTGGGAAGCAATTCGAGACAACAATGACCCCACAAGTTCCGAGTCGGTCCAGCGACTTGTCGACGCGTCCCTATGGCGACGACAGTAGCGGCTCAGTCAAGTCAGGTGACGGCACAAGTGTTGGAGCGGCGAGTCAATTGCACGCTCAGGCATCTCTGGTTGTTTCCCCTTCTCTACTTCCAACGGTCCCAGCTCCAGGTCTCGGAAATGAGAGTTGTGGTCCCCAAATGGGTCAGATGCAGCAGCCTCACGCAGTCAGCCAGGCCAAAAAGCTTTCTGGCACAGGACGGGTCTTGGCCTCGCTGGTGATTGGAGGACTCGGAGGCAGCCTGATTGGGGGAACGACGGCGGCTGTCGCCATGGCAACGGCCTTGATGACGCCCGAAGCTCGTATGGAAGAGAACGTGCTGGTGGGAGCATTGGTTTTCTCTGCGATGGCCTTTGTGGTCGGAGCCGTACTTGGCGCTATTCCGGGACTTGTCCTTGGTCCATTCATGGTGCTGATCGGGATCGAACGGTATGCAGCATTCTTCTGCGCCGCAGTATCGGCATATTACGGGTCCGTGGCCTACAAGGGTTTCCTCACGGAGGAGTGGACTGATCAAACAATGGAATGGCTGCCGGGAAGGTTCAT
>JAJRQY010000045.1 GCA_024280015.1 Actinomycetes bacterium | reverse complement strand
TTTGATTCGGTTGATGAGCTTGCTGGTCGGATCATTGAGTTCATTAATGCTTATAACAAGAAGGCGAGGCCGTTCCGGTGGACTTATGATGGCCGGCCGTTAGCCGCGTAAGTCATAATGATTAACGCGCGGGCCCACTAGCGGGGTCTTGTGTTGATCCCGGACAGTTTTCACATACGCCCGGACTGTGGATTGGCCGATGTCAGCGCCGTGTTCGGCCACGAGTCGTTCCCAGACCCGGCGGCCGGTATGCCGCTGCTTCTTCGGGGCCTTGAGGTCGTCCTTGAGCCACTGATCTATTTGTGGTTTCCAGGGATCGAGTCTTGGGGACTCTGGTGTTGGTCCGGGTTTGCGTGGTGGGGGGATTGGGGAGGCCAGGGCGGCGCGGATGTCGCGTCGATGCACTCCGAAGCGTCGGGAGAGTTCCCGGATTGAGGTATTCTCGTTGGTGTGGGCGCGACGGATTTGTTCATAGAGCTGCACTCTGGTCCTCGTTGGCATAGGGGGTAGCGGAGCCGCCGGCTACAGGCTTGCGGTGGACCCTGTTCGGATCGGGTTTGGTGGGGCCAGATTCGGTTGGCTTTTAGGTCTCTAGTGGGGCCAAATCAGTCTGGCATTCCCAGGCGGGTACTGGTGCCGGTTGTGCTGCTGACGGCTTCATGTGGCTTGATTCCTGAGACCTATTGTGGTGGGAGTGATGAGATTTTGGGGCAGGGCCGTCTTGGGCTTGAGTTAGCTGAGCGGTCTGGGCTGGGTTTGAGTGATGAAGAGTTGGGGGAAACCGAGGAAGCACGAGGCGATTTCAACGATCAGGTTGATGGGTCTGGTGACTGGGTGCTTGTTCACCGGTCGTGGGGTGGCGTTGAGGTTGAGGAGATGAGGTTGGCGCAGGAGGCGTTGTTGGAGGTTTTGGAGGCGGAGGGCGGCTGGTTCGTTGAGGAACTCGCTGAGATTGGGCAATTGGGTGCTCTTCCAGATGAAACAGTCTGGTTGGTGGTGGCGGTTAAGGGGGCTGAACCAAGCCAAGAGTTCAAGCTTTGGGTGAATGATTCGTTTGGTATTGTTTCTGAACACATCGTGTTCTGTCGGGTTTGAGGCAGCTCTGGGGCCGCTGCCGTGAATCGCGTTGACTTTGATCTAGATCGGGTGGTGGGTCAACCGCTTGGTATCGAAGAGCCCGGAACTTTCCAACGATTACTTAGAAAGCTTGATTCGTCTTGGGTCGAGTCCTTGTAGGTGTGGTCGTGTCACGGCGATGTACTTCGCCAAGGGTCCGTCGAGGGGTTCAAGGAGCCGGAGCGAACCACCGATATTCGAGATATGAAACTCAATGGGCAAGTCGTCGCAGTCGGAGCACTCATCGGAAGTTCGGTTCTGGGTATCGCCGCCTTTGTTGGCGTTGAGAAATCTCCCGAGGAGATTTACATGGAGGAGTGTCGGGCCTACGGGGAGACTGACCCGGTTCTACAGGCATTTGCAGAAGGGGCTCACCTCGTCGGAATGTCAGACGGACTCGAGATAACATGTTCCGGTGCCTGGCTTGGCTACTCCGATGACCTGTGTGCGGATCGTCACAGCAAATTCGACGTCTGTTTGGATGATGGTAAGACTTTCTACGTTGATCCGGAGACTCAGGAACTGAAACAACGTGAGTAGGAAGCCAGGACAGACCTGTATTGAGGCGACTTCCGCTGGGGGTGGCCTCGCCCTGGTTTGCGTACCGCTGAAACTTCTGTTGATCTCCGCCAAGGGTGGCACGATCCATGCGGTTGTTCGAGCACAAGCGAGTCAAGAGTTTCGAATAGTGCGGTGAAGAAGCCTTGGGCAGCCCCCTTAGTTCTCAGCAATCGGGGACTGCGAAGGACCGTCGATGTTTTCGGAGGGTCGATCGGTTAGCGCGGAAAGGAGCGTCAAGAACCCAGGGTCAAAGGGGCGCCGGAGTGTTGTCTTACCGGTCCTTGTCCTACGAGCAGTCCCTGCCGCACCCGAGCTGGGTTCCACTTGCCAGCACAGTTCGACGAACTGCGCCGACAAGGCAAAGAGGCTGGCCTTGCTAGCGCTCTCCTCGGTGTATCGGCCAGACATGCGCATGGGAACCAGGTTGCTTCCTACAGTCAAACCGGTTGGCTGCAAACACTCAAACCCCGTGCAGACCACCGCTCCGAACACTGGGCCGTGCGGTACAAGCGCTCCACGAACCGGAGCCGCCCCAGTCGACACAATCAGCCCGGGTCAATGACACCGCCACCTCATTTGCCCGAAGGCGCACCGCGCATTTGAGCCCACCAATGGCTCGTCCAAGGCGTCGACCGCTAGAAGGACTCCCACGGGCGCCTCGTGTAAGCCCGGGGCCTAGTAGATGCTTGTGAGGAGGACCCTGAGCTGTATGAGTCGATGGAGCTAGACTTGCAACGCCATCTCATGGGCGACCTTGACGCCGACGATGCATCAGCCAATGACCATGTCGCCGTGCGCATGGGACGAGTCCGCGCCGCATATGACCTGCCCTCCGGGGCGGGCGACGACGCGAGAGTAGAGGGTCTGGCTCATCACCGAAGCTGACCGGTCAGCCACCACAATATTGTGGCCAAGTGACTAGCCAAAAGCGGGAGTGGCCCCAAGACCAGGGGTCGCTTGAGATTGTCAATCCATACTGGCCAGCGTCACTCAAGTTGGTAGCCGCTGGCCAGTGAACGTCGCCAGACGAGTGACCCGACGGATCACAGCATCGGCTTCTGGGCGGAGCTGACCACACTCACGAGACCGCTATCGATTCGAGATTCGGTGGCCGGGGTGCCGGGGTGCCGGGTAGGGGAGTGGTAACTACCCCAACAAGAATGCTGGTCAGTGCCATGGTGGGGATAAGACGGAACGGTCTTGTATTGCCACGGTCCTTCGACTTCGCCTCAGACCGCCAAGACCGGAATGTTGTTGTGGGCCGCTCCGGCGAGCGGCCCGGCCATGGCCTGCTCGTCACTGCGTTCCTGCGCTGGCCTGGTCCTTGAGCCGGGCCAAGGCCCTCGCGTCAAGGTCGTTCGTCCGAAAACTCAGCCTGGCGGCTTCGACCCTCCCTGCGGTCGGGCCTTTTTGCGGGCGCTCCACCATTGACCCCTGGTCCGGCACCGGCCGCTTGGCAGCCATGCCAAACGAAGCGGAGCCTCGTCTGGCTAACACCAAACCGAAAGGGACACAATTCCAATGCACACCTACCTCAGCGAGATCATCGAAGCCACACCAATCAACGAGCAGGCCTTCAACCGGGCCGACACCCACCACAAAACCGTGAAGCGAATCGCTGCCCGCCGTGCTCAGTGCCTCATCACTGCCACCAACCTGCTCAACATGCCCATAGATGGCTACACCGAAGCCGACGACACTCTGGAGGCAGTACGCCAGATCATGGATCACTACAACTCACTGGACGTCACCAACTTTGGGAGTGAATCATGAGTCACGACACTTGCCCCTGGTGCGGATTGTGGGGATGCTCCCGAACATGCCCAGGCCAACCCAACCATGACATATGCGCTGATTGCGGCAGCCAAACCCACGCTGGCCCCGACACCACGAGCGGATGTGACCACGACCAAAACCAGACCCATCCAATGACTGACCCGCCTATGGTGGTGCACTGGTGAACCAGATGAGCAGCCAGCAGACCGGACCCCGAGTCTTTTACTCACCAGTATTTCGGGCCACAGCCAAACATCTCCAAATCTCAGACCCCACCAGCTGGGCAGGTATCAACCGTTCGATGGACTACCTGGTTGACCACAGGCGGGCTGCAGTCCAACCCGATGTGAAATGGAAGATCCAAGAATCAGTGTTCGGAGCGAACTCTGGAGAGGTCCGCTGGCCCGACCCTGAATACCAGTATGAACACCCAACCAAGGCTTGGCGGGGCCTGTTCGTGACCAACCTTCCCCACTTCCCAAACGAGTAAATCTGTGGCTATACTATGTTGATGAGGAGAACGTGATGAGTGACAACACAGCAATCAAGGCCGACGAGAAGCTTTGGTATGGACCTGAGGACATGCCTAAGTCTGACCCGGTGCTTGCGAAGGCGGCACGCGATTCGATGACTACCCGCCACATGTTGGCTCCGTTGCGTCGTGATGCTGGCCTCACCCTGCAAGACGTGGCCACCAAGCGTGGTATCACCAAGGCAGCAGTGGGTCAACTGGAGAACCGGCCGTTCGGGAAAATCCAGGTCGGTTACCTACTCGCTCACCTCAACGCCATTGGCTATGAGGTTGATGAGAAATGGGCAGCCGACGCCCTGGCCGCCGCGCTACCCACCCGAAACTAGAGCCGGAGGCGGCTCACTCGCCTGGAGGCTCACTCGCCGCCACAGTCCTAGCGTCGCTAGTCACGGTCCTTGCCAGCAGCAGTCGGCCTGACCAGGTTGGGTTAGATCGCTAGGGCCTTATCGGTCTGGGCGAACACCCACTCCCGAGGCCCGATCCGATGCCGTATCACGGCCCGTTGTGTACCCACCTGCCACATGGCTTCCCTAACCCCCAACGTTGGTAACTTCGCCGCCTCAGAGGGTGTTAACCCAAACAAGTCTTTGGCCTCAGCAATCTCCCGCCTTCCAACAAGAACTCGGCGCCAATGGTGCTCCAGTTGGCTCCGTTGGGGGCAAGACCGCCAAGTAGGACTGGCTTGGTTTCGTCCTCGCTTTCGGGACGAACGAAGTCGTCGGAGTAGCGATCGGAGCCAGGCAGTTCAGTCACCACCGCGGTAACCCGCTCGTCGGCCGCCCGGGTACCCAGATACCAGCCAAGGCCGAGAAGCATCGCTACGAGTAGCGCAGCTGCTGCGATGATTCCTGGGGTCAAACCCTCATCAACGGGCGCTGGTGAGTTGAGTTCGTCTACATCAGCTTGGTTTTCGGCGACCGTTCCATCGACGGTGGTTCGCTTCGTAGTGTTGTCCCCGGCGCTCAACAGATCACTGCCGATCGAGTTCGACGCCGGCGATCTAACGAGACGATGCCGATGGTCATGGAAAGCAGGTTGGCCAGGAGCCAAACAATGGTCGCACCCCAAAGTGGGCGACCGGGCATGACTAGCACGGCACCTCCAATGGCCCCAATGGCCAAGGTCCAGGTGATGAGATTGGCCGCCTGGGCATCGTGGGCAAGGCGGGCCTCGGTCAGGCATATGGAGGTAACTCCCCACGCCAGTGCGGCTAGCAATAACCAGGGCAATAGGACTGCTTGGTCGGCGTAACCTGGCCCGATGAGCCCCAAGACAGGTCGAGCCAGAACGAGGCTTCCGGCCCAGGCCACGATGCCAAGGGCGACGTTGGCAGTCAGGGTCATCCGTAGCCTGCTTACCCGGCCGTGTTCTTGCAGGCTGGTTTCGGACAAGAGGACTTGGGCCAGTGTTTGGGGAACCATGGCAACCATCAGCCCAATTCCCCACACCAGATAGAAGGTGGCATTGAGTGAGCCTGGGACTTGTCGGGAAACGAGAAAGGGGATGATGTAGTAGGGCGCTTGGGTGGCAAGGGCGGCAACATGTTGACTGGCAAAGAAATGCTGCTGGTCAGGGGTGAGAAGTCGCGGTGACTGCAGACGCAGCTCGTTCTTGGCGGCAAGCCAGACTGTTCCGACAAGACCAGATAGGGCAATGGGGCCGATGGCCAGGATTGCGATCCATGTCGCTCGGTCATCAAGAGGATCAAGAAACAGCAGTGGCAACCTGAGGGCGATGGGGACCGTGCCGCGAACAAAGACGGCGGGCCATCGGCGTAGCGACATCAGGCGGGCATCGACGCCCAGGGTGAGAGCTGCGCCCAGTGCACCAAGGGCAAAGACCGGGGCAATGACGATCTGGCTGAGCCCCGACAAACTTGACCAGGTTTCGCTGGCGAAAAAGGGGGCAATGAGCCCGGCAAAGACAGCTACGGTGCCGGCGGCGATGAGCCCAGACCCTGCGATCTGATCAGCGGCTTCTTCAGACCCCTTGCGAGTAATGAGAATTGGGAGGCCAATGGCAGCGAAGGAAACCGTCAGCTGAAGAAGTGTGTACCACGCGGTCGCAATACCGACGGTTTCGTCCAGAGGTGTGGTAGCGGCGGCTGCCACCCAAAAAGCGAAACCGCCCAACGAGACCGTGGCGACAGTTATAAGGGCCCACACCGATCCGCGCCACAAGCTCGCGTCCTCGTGTCCCTTACCGGCTGGCCCTGTTTCCTCGACTGTGGATACAGGATGTGTCATGTTTCACATAGATTACTGACGGGTAAGAAGATTCCGCAAGGGATGAATTCCCTGCGTGATTTGCACAGAACTCGTTTCGTTTCCATGGTGACACATGGCAAGCTCAAGTCATGGCCACGCGGCAGCTGATTTCCACCTCTGAGGGCACCCAGGAAGGCAACTTTGGCCGGTCCGAATGGGGCTTGCTTCTTTTTGCCGGCACGACGTGGGGTGCGTCGTTCCTCTTCATTGCCGAAGGGCTGGAAGCGTTCACTCCGGCCCAGGTCGGTTTCTTACGAACCCTCTTTGCCTTCCTGACCCTGGCGCTGGTGAACAAGGCTCGGAACACCGCCATCGACCGTGAAGATTGGCCCAGAGTTGCCTTGCTTGGCTTCTTGTGGATGGCGTTTCCCTTCTTCCTCTTCCCCCTGGCCGAACAACGGGTTTCGTCCAGCTTGGCCGGAATGCTCAATGGAGCGGTGCCGCTGATTTCTGCTGCCATTGCTGCCCTGCTCCTTCGCCGGCTTCCTGGCTCCAAGCAAATCGCCGGGCTGTTGATCGGATTTGTTGGCCTGGTTCTCATCACCTTGCCCGCCCTGGGTAGCGGTTCCAGCTCGGTGGCTGGCGTAGGAATCATTCTTATTGCCCTGCTGTGTTATGGGACTGCCATCAATCTGGTCGTGCCTCTGACACAGAAATACGGGGCACTGCCCGTTCTTTGGCGAGCCCAGCTTGTGTCCCTTGTCTTGAGCACACCGGGCGCGATCTGGGGTTTGAGATCCTCCAGCTTCCGGGTCTCGTCACTGCTGGCCATGCTTGCGTTGGGTATTGGCGGAACTGCCCTGGCTTACGTTGCCTTGTCGACGTTGGCGGGTCGTGTCGGCTCAACCCGGGTCTCGGTCACCATCTTTATTGCTCCGCCGGTCGCCCTCCTGCTTGGGGTGCAGTTGCGAGGTGAGACATTCGAGCCAGTGAGCGTTGTTGGAACCGCCATCGTTCTTGGCGGTGCATGGTTGACCTCGCGCTCAGAGTAAGAGCAGTTGGAAGAGAGGTTGAGGAAATGCCGTTGCTAGTGGGGCCGGTTGCTGGTCAGCTACGGTCTTGGCGGTGAAACCCTGGACCCACCGACCGAGACGCTGGGTCGCGCTCTGTCTGGTGGTTGCCCTTGCCGGTGGAGCCTGCACTTCGGATTCTGACCCTGGTCCTAACGCCAATGCTGATGATGAGCCTGCCACTGGTGGGTCTGAACTACCAGCGGCTTCGAGGTCTTGGACGAGGTCGAACCCAGGCGGTGGTGGCTCCTTTGGTGGGGCAGCGATCGGCCCAGAAGGGCTGCTGGTTGTCGTCAGCGACCTGTCTGGCGCCTACATCAGTCGCGATGACGGACTGAGCTGGTCAGGGACCGGTTCACGCCACGGTCTTGCTGCCACCCATACCTCGACGGTTGCTCTTGACCCATCGGATCCGGATCGGGTCTACATCGGCACCGATGAGGGCTTGTTCGTTTCTGTCGATGGTGGTCAACGTTTTGAGACTTCGGTCGAGGGCGGCTATGTCACTGCCCTGGTTGTCGGCATGTCGCCGGCAGCCCAAGGTGACCGAACTATTGCCTTTGCCGCAATTACGGCTCGCTTCGACTCAAACCAGACGGCGATCTGGCGCAATGACGGGGATGGGTTTGAACGACTGGAATCTGACCTGCCGGATGGTCGAGTGGTTCTGGCCATCCGCGTTGATCCAAACGCCACCGATCGAATCCTTGCCGTTACTGGTGAGGGCAGATTCGCCAGCGGGCCAGAAGAGGCCTGGCGGAGTAATGACGGAGGATCAACCTGGCGCCAGATCGGATTGGAACTGGGGCCAGTGTTGGATGCCCGGTTCGCCCCGTTGCCAACAGTTCCGGATCGCGTCTTGTTGACAACTCGTTCCCTGGGCGACAGCGACTCAACCGACGGTGCCTCTGGCGACGATGGTGCTTTGCACGAGTCCGTTGATGGTGGCCAATCATGGCAACAGTTGCATGATGGGACTGGATTGATTTGGATCTCCTCAGCGGCTGCCGATCAGATCCGACTGGTTGATGTTGAGCATCAGTTTCCCTGGGATGACCGGCAAGGAGTCTGGGAAAGCCCTGACCGTGGCGAGTCTTGGGATCGAGTTGGCTCGGTGCAGGACTGGTCCAAAGGCTGGTCGACCGCCTACTGGGCCTATGGCGCACCCTTTGATGGCTTGGTCAAGACATTGACTTTCGACGCCAACAACCCGAATCGAGTCATTTGGGTGAATGGCCAATTTGTCTATCAGTCCAGCGATGGCGGCACCGAGTTCGAACCGATCTTCAGTGACGAGGTCACTGAAGGGTCGTGGAGATCTCGCGGCATCGACAATGTGGTCGTCGCCGATATCGAGATCAGTAGATCTGACCAGAACCTCTGGCTTGTCGGCTACTGGGACCTCGGCTGCTTCCGCAGCCTGGACCAGGGAGCAACCTGGGAGAATTGCAACGATCTTGAACTCAGCGGATCTTGGGAAGGGGCCGGGGGTTTCATGCCAACCGTCTTGACCGATCCTGATCGACCGGGAGTTGTTTGGGCCGGCTTGGCTCAAGATTGGGAGGAACCAGCAACCCTGGTTCGCTCGACTGAGTCTGGACGTGGCGACTCCTGGGATCGTTCGGCTGGCCTTGTTGGGGTCGACATCTCTGGTCTCTCTTTGGACCCGACCAGCGAACAGGCAAATCGGACCCTGTTCGTCACCGTCGCTGGTGATGTGTTTCGCAGTACTGATGATGGCCTGTCCTGGCAGTCGGTTCTGGCTTGTGGAGGATGTCGTGAGACCCAGGTTTCGGCCACCGGCGTGGTCTTCGCCGGAGGTGAGGCTGGCATGTGGCGCTCATCTGATGGAGGCAAAGAAGGATCTTGGGAACAGATTGGTGTTGATGCCATGACTGGTTCGGTGAGTGGACCGTCTTGGTCATTCCAGTGGAGTGGCATCACCGCCATCGTTGTCGGCCCCCAAGTCGGCGGGACTGGTGACCAGCTTCTGGTCACCGTTCTTGGCGCCAGAGAAGATGACGGTGAGGATGGTGGAGAAAATGACGGTGAGGGCGGCGGCCTGTATCGCTCGTTGGATGACGGTGACACTTGGGAACTCATCCATCAGGCCACCTTTGCCCGGACTGCTGTGGTAGATCCAGACACCGGCCAGATCTGGCTCGGATCGTCCTCGGCCTTTGATGCCGGCGGATATGACTCCCAATCGTCGGGTCTAGAAGAGAGTAATGACGACGGGAAGACCTGGACTGTGGTTGAAGCTGACCTGCCCTTCCCTCTGGTGAGTGACCTTGAAATGACGGGCGGGCGACTCTTCGTTGGCTCACCTGGCGTTGGCCTGACTATCGACGGATCCTAAGCCAAGCCAGTCTCGAGGCAGGCCGACTCAGATGTCATGCAATCGGACTCTGACCAGTCGATCGGAGCTGCTTCCTAACTCGACTGGTCGTTCGGCATGACTTCAACCGATACCTGGACCGAGTCGCCAACATCGACCTGTTCTTGCTGACGGACTGCCTTCTTGATCGGAAGCAGGTAGGTGCGGTCGGCCTTGCTGGGAAACAATGAGGTTGACCAGGTGGTCGAGCCGAGGGTGACTTCTACCCGGACCGAACCGAAGCCGGGTCGGCGCGGCATCATGTCCAAAATGTCGTCGGCATCCTCTGGCGGTAGGGCGGCGAAAACCCAAGATCCCTCAGCATTAGCCTCAAATAGGACGGATGAGAAGGTGAAGACCTCGACCATGGCTGGCCACCGTAGTTGGCGTCTGGGCCGAAACTGTGTGGTGGGTCGTGGTGCGGCCTGACAAGATGGCCCAATGGCCATAGACCGAATAGCCAGTCAACCTGCTGGCAGCCAGAAATGTGAGATTGTTGAGTTAGAACCCGGGACTCATGATGGTGTGCTCATTGTTATCGATGTTGTTCGCGCGTTCACCACCGCGGTTGCCGCCTTCGAGGCTGGAGCCGAACGAATCATTTGTGTTGAGGACGTTGAACGAGCGCGAAACCTGCGACCGAGCCATCCCGGGGCGCTCCTCATGGGCGAAGACCGTGGTTTGGCTCCTGAGGGTTTTGATTTTGGGAACTCGCCCGGTGAGTTGGACGACCTGGACCCTGTCGGCACCACCATGATCCAGCGCACCTCAAATGGCACGCGAGGCTTGAGCTGGATTACTGCTCCCGTCGTGCTTGCCGCCAGCGCCAATAACGCGACCGCTACCGCCAACTTTGTTCGACAGAACTACCCCGGGCTACCGGTGCAATTGGTTGTGACCTTCCCAACCGGCGAAGATCGAGCTTGTGCCCAGTTCATTGCTGCCGTCATCCAAGGACGACCGGCTTCGGCAAGCAAGCTGCAAGCTGAGGTCCTGGCTTGTGCTGAGGCGTACGCCGCCCTGTGGACTCGACCCCGAGAGCCTGGCGAAGTCGAACTGTTCGAACGTGATCTGGAGCGTTGTGCCCTGGTTGATTGTGCCGATCTGGCCATGGTGGGAGAGCGGGTCGGCGATGGCGTTGAACTCACTCCGGTTCGAGCTGGTGATGATTGGCTCCGGCCAAGTTCTGACTCTCTGGTCTGATGCATCGCCAAGCCATCACTGTTCGTTCTCTACTCTGGTCAGATGCCCAGCCTCACCGAGATTGAGTCCGCCCTCCTCGAATCGAGGCAGGGCGTACGTCTTGGCTTGACGGATCTTTCTGAGGGTCCCGGACTGTACGGGATCTATGGTGATGAGGAAGCCTGGGCGATGCTGGGGTTTGGTGAGCGAACAAACCATGGGCTGCTCTACCTCGGCTCCACCCTTGATGGTCTGAATCGCCGGGTGCTATTGACACACTTCGCCAACAGGAAATCACCCTGGTCAATTGTTCGTCGATCGTTGGCTAGCTTGCTGCGGGACGAGCTGGGGTTGGAAATTGATCCTGGTAGTCCGGACATCCACCGTCACTTTGGCCTGGCTAGCAAGAGTGACCGGGCGCTAAGCAAGTGGATGCGGAATCGGCTTGAGGTCGGGTTCTGGGCCTCAGACGATCTAGTCGAACTGCAGCTGGTTGAACAGGAAGCGTTGGCAGCGTGGAGCCCTGGACTATGTCCCTATGCCGCACCGGCCCAACAGCGGGAACGAATTGAGACTGCTCGCCAAGCAATGTCGCCATCGACCTTTGTGCTACAAGATGTCGCTTCTGATCCTGGACCGTCTGGCTCCCAGTCTGATTCGTCGAGTTCGGCCTTGGCCTTGCTCGGTCAGCTAGTTGGTGCTGACCCGATCCAATCGCTGGGACGAGGCAAGCCAACCTGGGTCACTGACGTGTCGCAAGACAAGATCTTGCTAGAGACCAAGGCGAGCCGAGCCAAGGGCATTGCCCCTCAGTCGATACCAACCCAGCAGTTTGTTGATGCCCATGGTGTGCTGAACTCCACTGGTGTCCTGACTAGATCAGACCTCGCAGGAGCAGCATTGCGTAGGTCAGCCTTTGTCTTGGGAGCGTTGGCGATGATGGACGGAGTCACAGTCGAACTGAACCCGATCAGGTTGATGATGGCCTTGGGTCAGGCAGACTCAGAGGCATGAGTGAAGCCTCGAAGCGCCGCAAAATCAGTCAAGGAAGTTCGTTCGAAAAGGAGATCGGCTACTCCAGGGCCATTGTCGATGGCAACTGGGTATTCGTCGCGGGGACGACGGGGTATGACTATGCAACGATGACGATTTCGTCGGATGTGGTTGAACAAACCAAGCAAACGATTGCCAATATTGATGCCGCATTGAAGGAGGCCGGGGCCTCGGCCAACGACATTGTTCGGGTCCGGTATCTGGTTCCGGACCCCGGCGACTTCGAGCCATGCTGGCCCGTGTTGCGAGAGTACTTCGGTGAAGCGGCACCAGCAGCAACCATGATGGTTGTTGGCTTGGCTGACTCTCAGATGAAGATCGAGATTGAGGTCACCGCACTCAAGTCCTAGCGCTTGTCAGTCCCGCTAGTTGATGACCTCGGTGACGTACCTGGCTTCGTCGCCGAGTAGGGGAGTGACCGCGTCCCAATCGGTTCCGTCGCGCATGATTACGACCAGGCCACCGCTGGAGCTGATTCCCGCGTTGAGAATGGGGGAAGCAACGCCCTGGGGATCGATGAGGCCCTCGGCCGACCATTGCTCGGCTGCCTGTTGCAGGTCGTCTCGGGCCCATGGCACGGTGCGGAACTCAAAGGTCGGAAACAGGGCAAGCGTCTCTTCGCCAAAGGCAGATCCCTCGGTGTAGAAGACAACCACTTCCTGGGTGAGGGGACCAGTGAGATAGATGGCGCTGGAGACAAATCCGTCGTTGCTCAACTCCCACTGATTGATAACAGTTGACAGCGTCTCGATTGTCTCCATTTCGTCCTCGAAGTCAATTCGCTCTTGGTCGGTGAGGAAGGTCCAGTCAAAGCGTGTCGGCTCGGCATCATTGCGAGCTTCGATCTCGCTGATTACCTGCTGGCTTGATACAAGTCCGAAAGCCGAGCGGCTTTGGACCAGCGGCAACTCAGGGTCAATATCGGATGGCAACTGGACCACAAAGGGCAACACTGGTGGCACAAATCCGCTTGGTTGCGCCACGTCGTTCGCGCCGCCGCCGCACGCGCTGAGCGTTAGTAGGACGGGAAGCAGCAAGGTAAGAACGGGGCGTTTCATAGTGCAATACGTCGGCAGCAGCTTCCTGGACCTGAAGAGTCCGCCGTGGTCAAGAAAGGCCGCAGTGATCGCCACTAAGAGTCTGTCCATATAACTGATAGTTAAGGCCGTTAAGTGGTAGTATCATGGACATGCAGGGGCTTTCAGTCATTGCCATCGAGGTTCTCGCCACTCTAGGGGAGACGATCAAGGCCGGACGGCTGCGTCGCGAATGGAGCGTCCGCAACGTCGCCGAGCGCGTCGGGGCGTCACCAACCACCATCAGCAAGATCGAGCGCGGTGACCCGTCCGTCGCCGTCGGTACCGTCATTGAAACGGCGCGCATTGTCGGCATCGACCTCTACGGTGGCGACGTCCGTGGTGCGCGCGCCGCCAATGCTGAACTGTTGTCACTGCTGCCGCAGCGCGGCCGTAGCAAGAGAATCGCGAACAATGACTTCTGAGACGACCGGGGCATTCGTCTGGATCTGGATGCCCGGTGAGACGGACCCAGTCGTGGCGGGCCGCGTTGAGCGACGCGACCAACGACACGTGTTCTTTTACGCCAGTAGCTACCTCGCACGCTCTGACGCTGTTCCGATCTACGAGCCCGAGTTGCCGCTGGGCAACTTCGAACTCGAGCCACTCGACGGCGACATGCCGCTCTCCATCGACGATGCTGCTCCCGATTCGTGGGGTCGAGCCGTGGTCAATGCTGTGGTGAACCGGCCCGGCGTAGACCTCGACCCGATCACATACCTCTTGGAGTCGGGTTCAAGCCGCGTTGGAGCCATTGACTTCCAGACCAGCGCCGATACCTATCAGCTCCGCGCACCGAGGCCAGCACCACTCGAACAACTCATCGACGGTGCGGATCGAATTGCTGCGGGCGAGCCCATCGACGAACACCTCGCTACCGTCCTCATACAAGGGTCACCGCTCGGTGGAGCACGCCCGAAGGCACTCCTGGTCGACGGTGACGGCACCGAGATCATCGCGAAATTCTCTCGGACGACCGACACCTTCTTGTGGGTACAAGCGGAGTACGTCGCAATGGACCTCGCCCGTCGGGCTGGCATCAACGTCGCACCAGTCCGCTACGTCGAATCCCAAGGGCGCTCGGTCATCCTTGTGGACCGGTTCGACCGCCCCCCAGAAGGCGGACGGCGCCGCGTCGTCTCTGCAGCAACGATCCTCGGTATGCAAACCATTGTCGCAGCACACCACTTCACCTATGTCGATTTCGCCGACGCTATCCGCGCCCGCTTCACCGAACCTGACGCAACGCTCCGCGAGCTCTACTCCCGGATCAGTTTCAATATACTTGTCGGCAACACGGACGATCACGCCCGAAACCACGCTGCCTTCCCACTTGCAGGACTGGATCTCGAACTAACCCCGGCGTATGACATTGCACCCCAACCCCGGGTTGGGGAGACGGCAAGTCATCCCCGCTTTGGGGACGGTGACGATGGTCGCGACAGCCGAATCGCACCGCTGGTCGCGGCCGCGCCTCGGTTTCATCTTTCCCGTGCTGAAGCACAGGGGATTAGTGACCATCAGGTCGACTCAATCCGATCGAACTGGTCCGAGGTGTGCGACGCAGCGCACCTCACTGCCGCCCAGCGCACGCAACTTGTGGGCGGGCCGATCCTGAACGACTTCGCCTTCTACTC
>JAJRQY010000044.1 GCA_024280015.1 Actinomycetes bacterium | reverse complement strand
ATGGAGACCGTTCTGATGGAGACCGTTCTGATGGCGACCGTGAGAAATCTACGCCTAGGTGCAACGTTTCGGTGCGACAAAAGCGTCTGAGTAGGCATGGTTCGAGATTCGATCGGCAAACTACGAGCCGTGAGTGACATCGTCGTAGACAGTGTCACCGCGAACATGTGCAGTGACAGCTGTAGCGGGATGGACGACCTTGCTGATCTCTACCGTCACGCGCGACCTTCCATGGTTCGGCTCGCTCACCTGCTAAGCGGGTCCAACGCTGTGGCCGAGGAAATTGTGCAGGATTCCTTTGTTGCCCTCTACCAGCATCGGTCCACGATCGAGTATCCCCGTGCATATTTACGACAAGTCGTGGTGAATCGATGTCATAGCTACCACCGACGAGAGGGCAGCGAAGAACGCCATCTGCTTCGTTTGCAAGCAGAGTCCGGTGAGCAGGAACATGAACGTTCTCCCGAGATTGATCAGATGTGGGTCGAACTCCACCAACTGAACGCCAGGCAGCGGACGGCTCTGGTCCTGCGCTATTACCAAGACCTACCGGTCAAGGAGATTGCCGTGATCATGGACACTCGACCAGGAACGGTGAAGTCACTCATTCACCGCGGGATTGCCAATCTACGAAAGACGGTCCAGCAATGAGGGCCCAGTCGCGAGAAACGGTGTCGACACTACGAACAGTCATGGGCATCGCGGCGAAATCGACCGAGATGTCCGATGACTGGCACATGCTCGTGACCCGGCTGGAGCGAGAGGCGAGCGAGGAAAACCAACCCATGGCGAGAGAGGGGACCGTGGTCGGCATTGCTAACGGCGCAGATGCAACGGGAGCCAGCGACGTTTTGGTGGCTCGTGGACCCAAGCGCTGGCTCGTTGGTGCGGCGGCCGTCATCGTTGCTGGCTTGGCCCTCACCGTCCAACCTTGGAACAACCAGGAGATCCAGACAGTTGTTGAGACAACCGAGATACAAGAAGAGGTCAATCTTGTTCTCCCCGGTGAGGCCGTTTTGAGTGAGGACCCACTCATTGTCATCGCGGCCATTGGCCCAGAGGTGCGTTTCGACACCAGTGGGCTTGGCAACGAGGTGGCGTTTGAGCCCATCACTGAATTGGATGATGGAGTTCGGGGCCTTCTTGATCATCGTTGGGGGCCGAGTGCGGTGGCAGCCACGCTAACTAAGGGAACCCTGATCGGCCGTATCAACGGCATTCCGTTCGTGACCGCCATCGCTGACGGCCCAGATCTGACTTCGGATGGTTCCATCTACCCGGTCGGTTCCAACCTCCGATTCTTTGGCCTGAGCTGGGGTGAACGCGGAGGCGGTGGCTCCATGGGTCACGCGGTTGAGCTACCCAGCCGTGAACTCTTGGCAAACGAAACGGACGGCGCCAACTGGTTGGTTCAGTCCTCGGGGAAGATGATTACGTGGAGTCATCTTCCGGCAGCGACGGCTGTTGTCACGCTTGAAGGTCCGTTTCACCAGGCTTGGATGCGGCCCAGGGGTGGCGTTGTCGCCTTCCCAGTCCGGTTCGACGATGGTGACCCGGTGACCATGGTGGCCTTTGATTCGGATGGTCTCGAACTTGGACGATCCAGTGTCGTCGTTGACCGATTCTCGACGATACGATCGAGCCCGTCAACAAGGGTCGGCGACCTGGTTGGCGTTCTACTTGGGTCTGACGGTGACGGGAGTGCGGTCCGGCTTGAGGCCAATGGTCAGATGAGAGTGTTTCTGGTTGGTGCCGATTGGTGCCGGGCTTGCAACGAAGATTTGCCTGCTGTAGCCGAGGTCTTGGCATCGGTTGATGCCGATGTCTACCTGGTGCCCTCACCCCTGACCGATGATCTCTGGCCCTTGGACGATCCGTTGCCGTTCCCGCGCTTTGTACCGGTGTCGGATAGTGCACTCTGGAACATCGGCAGCGGGCTGCCCCGGGTGATTGTCCTGGATGGAGAGAACCGACTCCTAGCCATCGTTGAGGGGTTCGACAAGGCCGACCTTGAAAGACTCAGCCTGCCCGGCAGCTGAGCCAGCGCGTTCGAGCGATTCGTCAGCTTGGGGTAGGAAGCCAAGACAGATCGATTGCGGCCACCGACCCGATGATCAGGATTGAAGGCGAAGGAACCGTTGTCGTTCCGAGTTCTTCAAGTGGGCCTCGCCACACCTCTTGGTGCTCGTAGGTTCCCCAGTGGACAATGGCAGTTGGCGTGTCGTTGGCCAGCCCGCCTTGTCGAAGCTTGGAGGAGATGGCAGCGGCTCGCCCGGCGCCCATCAACACCACGACCGTTCCCCCGACTGCAGCAATGCTGCTCCAGTTCACCGACTTCCCGGTAGCGGGATCCTCATGTCCAGTCACGATGGTGAGCGACATTGATTGGTCCCGCATGGTCACGGGAATACCGGCATAGGCCGGTGCAGCAATGGCCGAAGTGATCCCGGGAACTATCTGAAAGTTAACGCCAGCCTCGGCCATAGCCGAAGCCTCCTCGCCGCCCCGAGCGAAGACGCACGGATCACCCCCCTTGAGCCGGACGACGAATTGGTCAAGTCTGCCACGCTCGATCAAGAGCTGATTGATCTCATCCTGAGTCATCGTTGGTCGTCCTGGCAGCTTGGCTGCACTGACCCGCTCACAGGACTCCGGAACCAGATCCAACAGATCCGGGTGAACAAGCCGGTCATGCACCAGCACTTCGGCCTTCGCCAACAGTTTCGCCCCCTTCACCGTGATGAGTTCTGGGTCGCCGGGACCGGCGCCAACGAGGTAGACGGTCATTGGGGCTGGCTCCTTGGACGGTCTTGCTTAGTGATGAGTTGGTCTTCGAACTGGGTTAGCTGAGCCTTGGTCACGGGCCGATTCTGGCGCGCCCACTGCAAAAGGTCACCCCAGTGAGTTGTCTGCTCAGAAATCTTGTCTCGCAGGTAGGCAGCCAGCATTGGACTTGAACCAGCGGTATCGACGGCAACGGTTAGATCAGCTTCCCGCAGCACAGCGGGGAACTGAAGTTGACCTTCGCCGGGATCATCGGCCCGCAGGATTAGCGAGCCATGAGTTCGAGCATCGGCGGCCACGGCTCGGTTTATGCCGGGATCATTGGTCGCTGCCACCGTGATAAGGGCATCCTTGGCGTCACCGCTTCGCCAGTCTCGCCGCGTCTGTTCGGCTCCGGCAAGCTTGACTAGTTCTGGGTCGATGATCGTGACTCGGGCGCCCGCGGCAAGAAGTGTCTTGGCCTTGCGAAGACCGGCGCGTCCTCCCCCGACAACAACACACCGCTTTCCGCCAACCTGCAGGGAGACGGGAAGCAAGGCAAAAGCCGGGTCGGTGAGTGGTTGCCCCATTGATGCAGGCTCGGGATCAGCTGCCGTTTTGAGAGTCTCACCCCGCAGTTCTCTGGCCTGTTGAATGTGTCGAACGATGGCGTTAACAGCACCAGCCGCTGGGGCTGAACCGCCTCGTTCACCAACATTGGTCACACTGATTGGAGCGAGGGAACTCTGCCAAAGGGCGGCCTTGGACTCCTTGGCCCCAACGAACCCAACTGGTAACCCAATGATGGCGGCAGGGCGAACAAGTCCAGTCTCATGCAGACGGATTAGCTCAAACAATGCGGTTGGAGCGGTGCCGACGACGAACACTGCTCCCTCGGGGTATTCCTGGGCTGCTAGAACAAAAGCGGCGGCCGACCGTGTTGAATTGGTTGGAGCGACCGGGACTCGTGAGAGGTAGCAACTGGTGGGGTAACGGGTGATACCAGCACGAATCATGTTGGCGTCAACGATGATGGGAGCACCGGTGTCGAGAGCCTTGATCAGTGCGGCGGCTGCCTGTGATCCAATACGTACAGATTGAGCAAAACTGGTATCGGCTGTGGCGTGGATCATTCGCCCAACGATTTTCTGTTCTGTTTCGCCAAAGGGTGAGAGGTCGACGCGATCAGCCAGAATCCGATAGCTCTCAACCTCAATTGGGTGGACCACGATCGGGCTTGCCGGTTCTGAGTGATCTACACTGTCTGCTGAGCCTGCGGTCATGGTGTCTGCCCCGATACTGGCCAGGTTGGTTCGTCTGTTCGCACGTCGACGGTGCGTTGGTCGACCTCGGTGATGGCGCCGACCGGACAAACCTCGATGCACTCGCCGCACCCATTGCACCGCTGGTCGACGACTTGTGGCTTGTTCGCCGCTGGAAGCAGAGCGAGCGGACCGCAGGTGATGATGCAGTTACCACAAGCGGTGCATCGTTCAGATATTCGTACGCTTGAGAGATCCAGAACGGCGGTCAGCGTCATGCGTCATAGCCTCGTGGAGTCACGATCCGACCATTGCTGATGGAGCTGGTTGATGAACCAACAATGACAATGGAGAACATGTCGACCTGGGCCGGGTCAAGCTGGCCAAGCGTGGTCAGGATCACCCGTTCTTCTGGCCGCGTGGCATTGACAACGATGCCAACCGGAGTGCTGACGGGTCGCTTTGTCAGCAGGATGTCCTTAGCCGCCTGAAGCTGGGTGATTCTTCGTTGGGACCGCGGGTTGTAGAAGGCCACAGCCATGTCCGCTTCAGCCAGGGCGCGTAGGCGACGTTCGATCAGACTCCATGGGGTGAGCAAGTCTGACAAGCTGACCAAGGCATGATCATGAGCGAGAGGGGCCCCCAGGATGGAGCTGGCAGCCAGGCTCGCTGTCACTCCGGGCACCACGGTTATGGGAGGGTGGCCATAGTCGGGGGCGACTTCGAGCACCAGGGTAGCCATGGCAAAGATGCCAGGATCTCCCGAGCACACAAGGGCTACGCGCTGGCCAGCGGCCGCCATCTCCGCCGCTTGTCGGCAGCGATCAACTTCGGCACCAATGGGGCTAGGGATCACTTCTTGATGGGACGAAAGGAGGCTAGTGCATTGGTCGACGTAGAAGGAGTAGCCGATGACAACGTCGGCATGACGTATTGCGGCGTCAGCTTGGGGGGTGCGGTGCTTGGCGTGACCGGGGCCAAGGCCGACCACGAGGACTTCGCCTTCTGGCCTTGCTCGACGAGCAATAGCGACCGTGGCCGTCATCCCCTTGGTTTTCTCGACGATTAGTGTGGCTCCTGGCCCGGCTGCCAACAACGCAGCGGCTTCACAAACTGAGTCGGTTCCAACCTCAGACTGGACGACCTCGCTTGGGTTGGGCACGGTCACCGTGTTGAGCTCGGCGGCGGTGAAGGAACGGATGGTCATGTCGAGACTGGCGACGACCGGATCGAGAGCGCGGCGATCAATGGTGGCGATGACGGCGATGGACTCCTCGGCGAGGTTGTTCTCGGCCAACACCCGCTGGAGAATCTCTGCTGCTGCTCCTGCGGGGGCATTGGTCGAGGCCCCAATCCCAACAACAAGTGAAGGGGGATGCAGAGCCACATGGCCAGCATTTTCAACCAAGCTTTGGTCAGAGATGGTGACGAGAGCTTGCGTTGCTTCCGGCTCGAGTTTGGAGTATGGGTCCGTTGAGGGTGAAAGCTGATCGTTGAGGGCTTGGGGAAGCGGCCAGTTCAACGGGTTGCGGAGGCCTACGTGTTGATGGTCCAGCATCAAGCGGGTGAGTCCGGAAATGTCGCCGCGAGCAGTGAATCCCGGCAGCATGTCCAGAGCGACAATGCCAGCAGAATCGGTCGCAGTTGAGACAACGGGAGTGGTGTCCAGAAGTTCGCTGATCTGTTGAGCCAGATCGTTCGCTCCAAGGCCCTTGCGGTGCCCGCCGCAGAGAGCGACGGCGAAGCGGCTGGCCTCGTCGACGACCACGACTGCCGGATCCTGGGTCTTGTCGTCAAGGAGTGGCCCAATGACTCGGACAGCGATCCCGACGGCGCAGAACAAGACCAGTCCATCGACCTTGCTCCATCGGCTCCGAACAGTGTCGCCAAGATCGCCATGATGATGGGCAAACGGCAGCTGTTGAGCGAGACCTGCACCAGCCTGAGTGACGGAAATGCTTAGGACTGATTGTTCAGGCTTCGCGGATTTGTTCATGATGATCCCCAGACGAGGAAGACTGGATTGTCGGCCTCGAGCCGCAATCGATCTTGAGGTCCGACCGGGACCCCTCGGTTGATACTCACTTGGAGCAGTTCAGCATTCTGACCCAGCAGATCGACTGCTTGTAAGGCTGTTTCCATCGTGGTGAACGTCGCGACAATCACGCCGCCCGGCTTCAGTCGGCCAATACAGGAGGAAAAGACAGCAATCCCACCTCCTCCGAGGAAGACTCGGTCCGGCGGCGGTAGATCGGTCAGGCTTTGTGGGGCCTTGCCTTCCACGACTGTCACCGGAAGCTGGTGTCGGTTGGCGCGGATACGGGCAACGTCGTCAGGGTTTTGCTCAACGGAATACACCCGCAGGCCTGGGGCAAGCTGGGCTGCCTCAATTCCGACGCTGCCACTGGCGGCACCGACATCCCACAAGACTGCCGCGCCAAAAAGCTGGAGCTTGGACAGGGCAATGGCGCGAACCTCTGGCTTGGTGATCATCGAGGCTCGATGGGCGTACTGGTCCACTGGACGGCCCCAGGCCACGATGGCGTTGGCGGCCGTTGGTTGAGGCTCGCCGGTAAGGATGAGGACTGACAAGGGATCAAAGGTGCCGGCGGCGAGCCCGGCAAGATCGGTACGAGTAATAGATTCGTCTTGGTCCCCTAGGTGAGAACACACGACGGCGAAGTGGTAAGGAGCTTCTTGCCCATGAGTACGGGGTGCATCTAAGAGAGCCTGACCAATAGCTTCGGGTGGAGTGGTTTTGGAAACGAGGACGGCGACCTTTGATGCGGCAAGGATGTGGGGGAGGGCGCGCTCAAGCGGTCGACCGTGACAGGAGACAATGGTGGCGTCATCCCAGTGGATTCGTGCCCGGGCGAAGGCGAGGGCAACCGACGATGGTGCAGGGTGAACCTGGACGACATGGCCGAAGCGACCAACCATCATCCGCTCGATACCGAAGAAGCCAGGGTCTCCACTGGCCAGCATGCAGACTCGTTGGCCCAGATGGATCCGCTCCTCGATGAGGTCGATCACTTGATCCAATGGGCCAAACAGATCCAAGCGCTCAGCCTCCAGACGTTCCTCCTCCCGAGCGGAAGTGGTGGAGTCCAGATCGTCATGCAGGCGCTGTGCCCCGATGATGAGGTCGGCTTGGCGCAATGCTGCTGCTGCTTGTAGACCGAACCAGGCGCCCCCGTGTAGCCCGACGATATCGAGAATCGGCGATTGCTCTGCCAGTGGTAGAGCAATCGATTGATTAACCACGACAGATCTCCTCCTGGCCGGTGAAGTCGATCATGATGACTTCAACCCCCAGGTTTTCGCCAGCATGAAGTCGGCAGTTTTGTGCCGCGAGTTCGCAAAGCTTTTGCAGCGGGCTGATGCATGCATGTTCCAGGCATAGGTCATAGAAATGACGGGCCGTCGTTGTTTGAGTTGCACCTTGGACTACTGCGGCCGGCGCCCCCGTTTCAGTGGCGATCGCGGCTAGGAACTGGGTGTTGACCTTGGACCGGTGAAAGTGGGTCATCATGATCCCGTCAGCCAACTTGGCGATCTTGCCAGCCATGCCGACAAAGACGAGCTTGGGGATTCCGGCTCGTGTAGCTCGGCGGAGGGCGATCCCCGTGAAGTCTCCAACCTCGATGAAGGAAACGGGTTCGAGTTCTGGCATCTGACGTTGAGCCCAAGTATCGCTTCGAGATCCCGTACAGATCACGATCGTTTCGGTGTGTTGGGCGGCGGCGACGTCCACCTGTTGGGCGACACTGGTGCGCCAGCTCGCGGTCGAGAACGGTTTGACGATGCCAGTGGTACCCAGGATGGAAATGCCGCCAACTATCCCGAGCCGGTCATTGGAAGTCTTGAGCGACATGTCCTGTCCACCAGGTACCGAGATGGTGCATACCACTGGTCGGGTTTCGACATCAGGATGAACTTGAATGATGGCCTGATGAATCATTCTTGTTGGAACTGGGTTGATAGCTGGACCACCCACCGCTAACCCAAGACCCGGCTTGCTCACCAGTCCAACACCGTCCCCGCCTCGAATCTCGATGGGGGAGCCGCCATTGCTGGCAACGCCAGGTTCCAGTTGCTCGGCCTCCGAAGCCCACTGCACCAGCGCGGTGACATGGGCACCATTGGTGCAGTCTGGGTCATCACCCGCGTCCTTGATGATGGCGGCCCTATTCGGCATCGCAGGGTCGAGGTCAGCCGTTGGGAATGTCACGAGCTGACCCTGCGGGAGCTGAACTTCGATCTGGTTAGGAGTTTCACCAGAGAGCAGCCCGATGGTGGCGGCCTTGGCTGCTGCTGACGCGCACGTTCCTGTTGTCCAGCCCTTGCGTAGGCCTTTTGCGTTGGCCACAACGGGGGAAAGGTCTGGCTCCAATGTCGGCATCAGGTGGAGATCACCTGAGGAAGGGGTGCCTGAGGAAAGGGCGTCTGAGGAAGGGGCATCAGGCGGCCACCATCAGCGAGACCGATTGCTGGCTCGGCCTTGGGTGGAACCCTGCGACGATCGCAGTCGGTAGGCCGTGGTGTAGTCCGGAGAGTAGAGGTGGCTCCTGGCCTCAACCGGGATGTTGGCCAGAACGTCGCCGACCAAGACCAACACGGTCATGGTGGCGCCGGTATCTCGAATGGTCTGGGCCAGCTGTCCAACGGTTGTGTGTGCAATCTGTTCGTCAGGCCAGCTCACTCGGACCAGAACGACTGCGGGGGTTTCCTTGTCATATCCCGAACCCTCAACCAGGAGTTCGGCCTGCAGCTCATCGGGCTTGGCGCCTGACAAGAACACTGCCATTGTCGTTCCGTTTGGTGCGAAAGCCTTGACGTCCTCGTTGGGGCGCATCGAGGCTTTTGTTCGCCCGGCCAGGCGGGTCTGGACCAAGGCCTGACCTCTCTGGGGAATGGTGAGCTCGCGGCCAATAGCGGCGGCTGCTCCCGAAACGGAGGTCACGCCAGGGACAACTTCGAATCGGCGACCGTTGGCATCACACCAGTCGATCTGCTCCTGGATGGCGCCATAGATGCTGGGGTCTCCTGAGTGGAGGCGAACAATGGCAGCGTCCGGGTTGTCTTGGTAGACCTCGATCACGTCTTCCAAGGTCATGGTGGCTGAATCGTGGGTTGGGATGCCCTCAGCGCAGTGGTCCAACATGGTGACGGGGATCAGACTGGAGGCCCAGATCACAATATTGGCGTTGGCCAAGCGGTTGGCCCCCCGCAGGGTGATCAGGTCGTCCGCCCCTGGGCCGGCACCTACGAAGGAGATCATGAGTTCCGTCCTGAGTGAGCCGAATTGGGTGTTGAGGTATCAGTGAGGGGTGGTGTCGGGCCGGTTCCTTCCGGAGCTGGTGAGATGATGACACTGAGGTAGCTGGCAGGCCGGTCACGTACATCCTTGACTGGGGCGATTCGCTCGCCCGGCATGCCAATGAGTTCACCGAGCACAGCGCCATCCAAGCGATTGGCCTCTTGAAGATGATCAGCGATCATGCTGACTCGGCCACCGCCCTTGT
>JAJRQY010000043.1 GCA_024280015.1 Actinomycetes bacterium | reverse complement strand
TGCCGTCGGCGAAGATTGCTTGCACGGTGTAGGTGTAGGTGGTGCCGGGTGTGAGGTTGCGGTCGGTGTGCCAGGTGTTGTTGCTGGTTCCGACGTTTGTTCCGTCGCGGTTGATTTGGTAGGTGGTTGCTTCGTCGAGGCGTTGCCAGTTGAGGACGATGCGTTCTCGGGTTTGGGTGGTTGTGCGTAGCCCGGTCGGTCCGATGGCGGGCGTTACCGGCGAGAAGCGAGCGATACCTTCGATTACCCTTCCTGAGCCCATGTCCCGGGTGTATTGGCCGCCGAACCAAACCCGCCCATTGGAGTCTTCGAAGATGGCATAGGCGCCAGCTTGGCCCCGTACGTCAAAGCTGAGGGGTACGAGCTGCTCGGTTTGAATATCGATGGCGTAGCCGCCGGCCACTTTTTGCTGACCAAAGGGATTGGTGTCGCGAAAGGCAATAACCCATTGGACATACTCGTCATAGGTCTGGTGTCCATCGGGCTCGTTGTTGTAACTGAACAGTTCGTATTCGCCCACTGAACCCCAGCAATGACAGCCAGACCAGATGGTGTTGGCACCCAGATGGATGACCTGGGTATCGCCGCCAGCGTAAGTATCGCCAACCCCGCGATTGGAGAAGAAGGTATGGCGAGGAATGAGGGTGTTGACGTCCAAGATCATGGTCTGGTGACCTTGACCACCGACGTAGACACTGTCGCCGCGATACTGCACATCCTGCATCCACATCGAGAACGACTGGCGGTGGTTGGTGATACCGGGCGGAAGGCCCTGAGGAACGGTTGTCAACAGATTGCCGTTGGTGGTGCTGAGGGTAGCGAAGTACGAGGCATCCATATTGTCGTTGATACCGCCGAACTTGCCGGCAAGGTAGACGCGGCCACGGGCGTCATCGACGGCCAAGCCAAAGACGTTGCGTCCACCAATCAACGGGGTCACGTCATCGAAGTTGGTGATCGGCATCCAACCTGTGTCCAGCACACCGCTGGCGGCGTTGACTCGAGCTAGATCTCGTAAGACGGTTCCCTGTGACTCGGTGAAGGTTCCTCCGGCATACACCTGGTTGCCAACAACCTCAATGTCATACACCGCAGGTGGGCCCCACGAATTGGTAATCTGCGGATTGAAACCGAAATCACGGGTGCCAGTAGCGGCGTCGTAGAGGGCGATGCCGCCGTTGAGTTCACCCGAAACAAAGAGCCGGCCATCGGATGTGATCTCGATGGCGTACACCATGCCGGTCACTGTTGGGCGAAACGTGTCGTCCCATACTCCGGTGTCGACATCAAATCGAGCGAGGTAAGGCTGTCGGAACGTGGTTCCGTTTGGGGCCTTGATGTCGAGGAACTTGCCGCCGATGTACATATAGCCGTTGTACTCAACCAGATCGCGGACCAAGGCACGAATCAGGCCAGTATGGCGAACACCTGGGTCGGGGGTGGTTACGTCCCAAATGTTGTCGGCCCCCGTCGACCACTCGATGGGTTGGGCCGCCTCCGCCGGGGACACGCCCAACGTGGCCGAAGCCAGCATCAACACCATCGCTAGTCCGGCCACAATGGGTCGCCGAAGTCTCGTACGTACTCGCCTGTTCGCCATCGGCCCAGAATAGAAGTGGCTCCCGTACCGAAGGAGGGCGGAACTGCTGCCTCGTCTAGTCGGAATGGCCCAGGTGTTCTCCAGCTACGGGTGCCCCCCGAGGGGCTTCGCCATCTCGTTGCTTCTGACTGAATCGAGTCGCAGTTGGGTCATGGCCGTGATGCCGATGGCTGGTCCGGCAGATAGAACGAGGAAGGACCATCCCCAGTTGCTGGCGTCTCGTACCACGGGAACCAGCCAGATAGTGAGGATGACGAGATCGGAATCAGGTCCGCCAATACCGGTCATCCGGTGGTCATGACCTTGGGGTGCTGGGGGATAGAGAAGGGCGAGGAAGGCTCCGGTATGCAATGGTGCTAAACAATCCATTAGAGGCGATCAACAAGCTATTGAATAGGAGTCTGTCGGAATTGAAGTCAGGTCGTCGGGGTTGATGGCAGATGAGCACCTGGTCACCTGACTCAGGTATGAATCTTGGAGATCACTGTGAGCGAGGCCGCCCAAAACACTGCAAGCGAGATCACTGAAACCGCCGATGTGATCGTGATCGGCATGGGACCAGCGGGAGAGTCCGTTGCCGGCCAACTGGCCGAAGCCGGACTCGATGTGATCGGGATCGATCGTGAGCTTGTCGGAGGTGAGTGCCCTTACTGGGGATGTGTTCCCTCCAAGATGATGATCCGAGCTGCACACCTGCTGGCTGAGGCTCGTCGGATCCCCGGCATGGCCGGATCCGTTGAAGTAACACCGGATTGGGCGCCGGTTGCTGAGCGGATCCGAGCTGAAGCGACCGACACTTGGGACGACACCGTCGCGGTTGAACGTTTCGAAGGTAAGGGCGGTCGCTTCGTCCGAGGCGAAGGTCGCTTTGTCGGTTCGGGGCAGGTCGCGGTGGGGGACCAAGTCTTTCAGGCAACGAAGGGAGTGGTGGTAGCGACGGGAACTCGTGCCGCGGTTCCGCCGATTCCGGGTCTGAGCGACACACCATTCTGGACCAATCGAGAAGCAATCGAAGCCGAGACCCTTCCAGCATCCATCATCGTGCTCGGCGGCGGAGCAATCGGCTCTGAGCTTGCCCAGGTGTACACGCGCTTTGGAGTAGAGGTGGCAATCGTTGAGGGGCTTGATCGACTACTGCCCCCGGAAGAGCCCGAGTCCAGCGCTCTGCTGGCTGAGGTATTCGCATCCGAAGGAATTGCTGTTCATACCGGACAGTTCGCCAGCAAGGTCAGCCACGGAGATGACGGGTTCCTGGTCGAACTGGCCGATGGCACCAAGATCAACGGCGAGAAGCTATTGGTCGCCGCCGGTCGCCGCACTGATCTGGCCGGACTCGGAATTGACGCCATTGGATTTGACGGTGCCGCTCGATTCCTCGACGTTGATGAGAATCTGTCCTTCGGCGACGGCCTGTGGGCTGTCGGCGACATCACGGGCAAGGGAGCCTTTACCCACGTCGGTATGTACCAGGCTGCCATTGCCGTGGCCGACATCCTGGGTCAGGACCATCTGGCGGCGGAGTATGCCGCCCTTCCTCGAGTCACCTTCACCGATCCAGAAGTCGGTTCGGTTGGTATGACCGAAGCTCAGGCCACCGAGTCCGGGGCAGACGTACGCACATCGCTCATCAATGTGCAACACACGGCCCGGGGCTGGCTGCACAAGGCAGGCAACGAAGGACTGATCAAGCTGGTTGCCGACGCCAAGACTGGAACATTGCTGGGAGCAACCGCAGCCGGGCCAAACGGTGGTGAAGTGTTGGGGCTCCTTTCGCTCGCCGTTCATGCCAAGGTTCCAGTCAGTGAGATGCGGTCCATGATCTGGGCCTATCCGACCTTCCACCGCGGCATCGAAGACGCAGTCAACGCGCTGGACCTGTAGCTCGATCTGAAGTACTATTGGACCATGTCGCTTGTGGCTCAAGTCAAAGGATTCTTGCGAGCATTTCGTTCCGGTGAGAACTCTTCCTACCGGCACTCGGGCCACGCCCTGGCCCGTACCCTGAAGGATGCAACCCAAACCGGAGGGGGAGGAAAGTCGGGCTACGCTCGGGGGACCGAGGCAATCAGTAAGATTGCCGCCGAGTCAGCCGAGCGGTACGATCAGTCCTTCGACGACTGACCGAACGAACGGCCGCTCGACTAGCTGACTGCCTGATTAGCCATCCAAGCCTTCGAGGTGGTCTTGCAGAACACCAAGCTGGGGGTCGACGGGCAAGCCATCGTTGGACTCGATTTCGAAGATGTCGTCTCCCCACCAGGGGCCAGCCGCCCAGTAGCTCCAACCCATCCAAACATCGGTGTTGTCATCGATGTAGCCAAGCATGTCGTCCAAGGCTGTCAAACAGGTGGCGTTGTCGCCCGAGGCAAACTCCGCGAGGAAGGCTCGGGCGTCATTGTCATGCAACCAGTCGGTGAACTCGATCAGTCGTTCCGATCCGACGGTGGTGCTGACACACTCCGGAGAGGTACCTGATGAATCCTGATCAAGGTACTGGTGCACCTCGTAGGCCATATTGTTGCCGGGGTCAACCACATCCACCATGACTTGAGCGTTGGGCGTTCCGTACCAATCAGCATTCCATGCGTGGGCTCCGGTGTAGTCATTGCCGGGTACCAGGACCAGGTTGGTTGCCCCCGTTTGTCGAATAGCGGCGATTGCTGCGTTGGCATCCTCAAGCCAGAGTTCGGTTTCCATGCCATAGGGCTCGTTCATGATTCCGAAGATCACCCGACCGTTGTCTTGGTGGCGGGTAGCCAGTCGGGTCCAGAAGTCAGTGAAGACCGCTACATCGAGATCATCGCTTCCAATGATGGATCCGTAGTAGCGAGCAGAGTTGTGCGGGTCCAGAATTACGGAGATGCCAGCATCGGTGGCGTAGCCGACGAAATCATCAATCCTTTGAGCCTCGTTCTCGTCGAAGTCGTCATAGGCCGTTAGCTGGAGCCGTTCCCACAAGAACGGGAGACGGAATACTGTCATTCCGGTTGCGGCAAAAAAGTCGACCTCTTCGGGGGTTGGATAGGTGTAGTGGGTACCGAACTCGCCGGGAAGGGTGTCATAGCCAAAGTCTGCGCCGGCAAGGTTCACCCCTCGCAGCTGGCCGGTGTTGACGGCGACCGGTGGTTCATCGTCGCTGTCGTCGTCGGTGTAGTCGTCGTCTTCATCATCTTGGGTGTAGTCGTCGTCGGTCGAATTCTCGTCTCCCTCATCGGTGCCCTGCTCATCGTGGTTGGCGGCTGCTTCCTCGCCATACTCCTGGGAGCTTGCGGCATCCAAAGGCTCAGAGGCGGCGGGCAAACCGCAGGCGGAAAGGAACCCAGCACAGGCCAGAGCGATGGCTCCGACAGCCAGGCGTGGAACCCGAGCTTGTAGGTGAGTTCGAGGACTTCTATGAGGCATATCGATCTCGGTCATGAAATCGACCATGACAGAGGACGGGTGAAGATGTTGTGAAGACCATCGTCCACTACGGTCAAGCCAGACCTGAACCTTGGGGGGAACCATGAGTGCCAAGAATGCTGAGAAGACCGATGCCATCGACGAGGCAGATGCCGGGCCGGTACACGATGCTGGTGAGTCCCTGATCGGGGTGCCAATTCACGCGGTGGAGAGCAGCAACCTGTCAGCGATCATGCATCAGATCGAATCATCACTCCTTGTCTCCACCTATGAGGCCGGAAAGGTGATGACGTTGAGCCCCGCCGGTGATACCTGCCATCTGAGCTTCCACTCGATGGAAAAGGCCATGGGGATCGCTCGCAAAGCCGGCCGAATCGCTATTGGGTCCAAACGAGCGGTATGGAAATATCACCGCGTGCAGTCTCTTGGGCCCAAGCTAGATCCGCCTGTAACCGACTGCTTCGTACCCTTCCAAGCCCGCTACACCGGCAATATCGACGTCCACGAAATGAGCTTCGACGGGGACGGAGAGCTTTGGATTGTCAACACACGGTTCGGTTGCCTGAGTACCTTCGATGAAACATCGAACTTTCTGCCGCGTTGGAAGCCTCACTTTGTTTCTAAGCTTGCGCCTGAGGACCGTTGCCACCTGAATGGTCTGGCCATGAGGGATGGCAAGCCAACCTATGTGACCGCTTTGGGTGAGACCGACACCAAGGGGGGATGGCGAGCAAACAAGGCCAGTGGTGGGATCCTGATGGATGTCGAGTCCAACGAGATCATGGTCCGTGGCCTTTCGATGCCCCATTCGCCACGCTGGTATCGAGACAAGCTCTGGGTCTTGGAATCGGGCGAGGGAACGCTCTCGGTTGTTGACATCGAGCAAGGAACAACCGAGGTTGTAGCCAAGATGCCCGGCTTTACGCGGGGCATATCGTTCTACAAGAATCTGGCCTTCATCGGCCTATCCCAAGTACGAGAGAGTGCACTGTTCAGCGGCCTGCCAATCATCGAGCGCTACCCGGATCGAAAATGCGGTGTCTGGGTCATTGATATCACTACCGGCAAGACCGTGTCACGATTGGAGTTCACATCCGGCGTCCGAGAGCTTTTTGCCGTCGAAGTTGTTCCATCGACCTCACTTCATCTCCTCGACGCGAGCGACGACAATCTGTTGAATACCTTCGTCCTGAACCAACAAGCCTTGTTGTAACGACAGATCGATGTGACCCAAGAAACACTGCGGCCTCGAGAAACACAGCGGCCTCAAGAAAGACCAATGACCCAAGGACCATCCAGATGGCGGCGAGCACTCTCGCTTAGCGCCTTTGTTTACCTGACCTCGACCATCGTGGTTATGGCGTCTGAGCGAGCCTTCTGGTTCTGGGCGGGCTTTAGCGCCGACTCCGTCTTGTTCCTTGGGGTGTTCTATCTCATACCGACCACCGCCGTCCTCTGGGCGGTTGCTCTTGGCCTGGCACGGCAGTTCCATCAGATCATCATGGCTGGTGCCCTCTATGCCATTGTGACCGAGGGCGTGTTGACTCCAGTTATCTATGCTGACGGACCGCTTCTGATCCTGGCCGCCATGTTTGTGGCCTGGCATGGCTTGATTGCCTTTACTGGATTCTGGTACCTGGTACGGCGCTGGCTTCTTGACCGTGACCGGCCGCGGTTGGTGACTGGTTCCCTCTTCTTCGGGACGTTCTGGGGCGTGTGGGCCTTAGCTTCTGCCATCGGCGATCCGCCTGATGAGGCCGAGGCGGTGGAGTCCGGGTTTGACCTTGTGGTGCTGGACCCCGTGGAGTTTGGCCGATACGCCCTCATGGTCGGTGTGACCCTTATGGCGGCTCACTGGCTCATTGGATTCGTCTGGCCAACAGGCTGGAGACCAGGCAGGCGGTCTACCATCACCTTGCTTGTCCTGTCGGGAGCCTATTTCGCCGTCGCTGTCCTACCAGCAGTGTTCTGGGCACCCATCAAGTTGGCCGTCATGCTCGGGGTCACCTGGCGCTTGTTGGGTCGTCAATCGCCGGCAGTTGAGGAGAACATGCCAACGATTCTTGATCAGATGACGGGCAGGGTCCATCTGAAGGATTGTGCCATTTTGGTCCTGATGCCTGTCGCAGCCTCGATGACCTATGCCTTGCTGTGGCCGCTACGGAGTGAGTCTCAGGTGTTGGAAATTGTCTATTGGGGCCTTGTCTGGACCCAGGTAGTTGTCGGGTTCTTCGCCTATATCTGGGCTTGGCGGCAAAGTAGACCGAGTGCAGTGCGGGCTGAAAGGGTTGTGATCTCTGCGGTTGGCTAAGGTCCAGAGATGTCTAGCTTTTCCCACGGCCCTTGGGTCGATGTTCACGCACACCCCGGGCGATGTTTCCTTGGAGGGCTGCCAGCGACCTCCCCCTTTGTTCAGTTCCTTGGTCCGGAGGACGCGATCGCGAGCATTCGTTCCGCCTCCAACGGCGAACTATCGGTTGTGAATGCGTCTACGGTGGCTGACCTGGCGGTCATTGGACCCAACTCAAGTGGTGGTTTGGGAACCATCAGAGAATTCGAGCCGGGAGAGGCAGCCGCCGACCATGCACGACAGCTTGAGGTCATGAATTCTCAGTTGGTTGAGGGGGGCATTCGACTGGTGCTTCACCCCAGCGACATCGAAGCTGCGCCTGAGGCCGGGCCCGGCGTCTTCCTCAGTTGTGAAGGGGCAGACTTTCTTGACGGCTCAGCCGGTGGCTTAGACGACGCTTATGACCGCGGTGTGCGATCGGTGACCTTGGTCCACTACCGAGTGAACGAGCTCGGTGACATCCAGACCGAAGAAGCCAAACATGGTGGGCTCACAGTCTTCGGTCGGGAAATCGTGAGAGAGATGAACAGCATGGGGATGATTGTCGATCTGGCTCATGCCACCTTCGAAGCAACGGCTCACGCGTTGGAAGAATCCAGCAAGCCAATCATGATTTCTCACAGCCATCTCGCTTCGACCGGTGCTGAGCATCCGCGGCTATTGTCGGAGAGGCACGCCAAGATGGTGGCAGAAGCTGGGGGAGTGATCGGAGCCTGGCCAGCCGGTTTCGCCCAGGAGTCTTTGGCCGACTACTGCGATGAAATCTGCCGACTAGTCGAGATCATTGGCGTGGACCATGTCGCCATCGGCACTGATCTCGACGCCAACTACAAGCCGGTCTTGACCAGCTATAAGCAGTTCCCCCAGCTAGCGGCAGGACTGGAAGAGCTTGGTATGTCCTCCGAAGAAGTCGACCAGGTCCTTGGCGGTAATTTCGTTCGCCTGTTTGATGAGGTCTGCCAGGTCGCCGACTGAGACCACACAACCTGGCACACTAGTACGATGGCAGACTGCGCGTTTATCGGACTTGGAAACATGGGCTACCCAATGGCCGGTCACCTCGTGACCGCCGGCCACCAGGTACGGGTTTACAACCGGACGGCATCCAAGGCGCAGGCATGGTCCAACGAGCACGGCGGCACGGCTTGTCAGACTCCAGCCCAAGCAGCAACGGGCGCCGACTTCGTGATGATCTGTGTTGGCGGCGATGACGATGTTCGCGGGGTTGTCTACGGTGAGGATGGAGCCCTCGGCGCTCTCCAACCAGGAGCTGTCATTGTCGATCACACCACCGCGTCAGCTTCACTGGCTTTGGAGCTGGACGAGGCTGCCAACGAAGTGGGAGTTGGTTTTGTTGACGGACCGATCTCCGGCGGCCAGGTTGGAGCCGAAAACGGTTCGCTGAGTGTCATGTGCGGCGGCAAGGCGGAGCACTTCGAACGGGTGGCTCCGATTCTTGACTCCTACGCGGCGACGATCACGCTTGTTGGCGCGGCCGGCGCAGGCCAACAAACCAAAATGGTTAACCAGATTCTCTGTGCCGGATCGATTCAAGGGTCATCTGAAGCATTGGCCTTCGCCCAGAAGGCAGGTCTCGATATGGACAAGGTCCTTGCTGCAGTGACGAAGGGGGCGGCAGGATCGTGGTACCTCTCCAACCGCGGCGAGACAATGGTGGCCGACGAATTCGATTTCGGATTCGCCGTCGATTGGCTGGCCAAGGATCTGGGGATCGTGAAGGCAGAGGCCGAGCGACTGGGCGCAACAACACCCCTCACCGATCTGACGGCCAAGTACTTGGCGGACACACAGGCTGCCGGTGATAATCGTCTGGATGCCACCGCCATTATCCGCCGCTACCCAAGATCCTGACGCGGCTCGGTGAGGAAACCGACGAAGGCAAAGCATTAGATGATCAATGAGTTCTTTGGGATGTTCGCACTAGTAGAGGAAGGCGAAGAAATAAACACCCTTCTTCAGGCGATCGAGTTGTTTGGAGGGTTAGCCATATTTCTCCTTGGCCTTGACTATCTAACAGAGTCGTTGAAACTGGTGGCTGGCACCAGGCTGAAGGGGATTCTCGGCGCCATGACCAAGAATAGAGTGATCGGCCTCATTACGGGGGCCGCGGTCACTGCCTTGGTCCAATCGTCCTCGGTCACAACGGTACTCATTGTCGGCTTCATCAGTTCTGGCCTGATGACCCTCGGTCAGTCAATCGGGGTGATCCTAGGAGCCAATATTGGTAGCACCATTACCGCTCAGATCGTCGCCTTTAAGATCACCAAATACTCCTTGGCTGCTGTTGCCGTGGGATTCGGCTTCATGTTCTTCGGCAAACAGGAACGCACGAAGACCCGTGGTTCTCTCTTCCTCGGGCTTGGTTTGGTTTTCTTTGGGATGACGGTGATGAGTTCTGCGATGAAGCCTCTTCGTAGCTACGAGCCATTTATTGATGCCATGGCATCCATGGACAATCTCTTCCTGGCCGTGCTGGCGGCAGCCTCTTTCACCGCTCTTATCCAGTCATCTGCGGCTACCACCGGCATGGTCATCGTCCTAGCAACTTCTGGATTGGTATCTCCAACCGCTGGAATCGCCATGGTGCTTGGTGCCAACATTGGGACGTCGATAACAGCATTCTTGGCTGCTATCGGGAAGCCTCGGTCGGCACAGCGTGCTGCCATGGCCCACACCTTCTTCAATGTGGCTGGGGTACTGCTATGGCTACCGTTCATTGGTTTCTTGGCTGATCTGGTTGAAGGGTTTGGCGGCGATCGGGGACGTCAGATTGCCAATGCGCATACGGTATTCAATGTCGCCAACGCCTTGCTGTTCTTGCCCTTCACCACCCAACTAGCTGGTCTGATGAACCGGATTCTGCCGGATCGAGAGGAGTCAGCGGAGGAGGCCCTTCGGGCCAAATACTTGGACACTGAGCTTCTTCGAACTCCAGCTCTTGCGCTTGATCACTGCCGTCTTGAACTGGCTCGGATGGCTCGCAGAACTCAAGAGATGGTCGACACCGCACTGCCTGCAGTCCTTGGTGGCACCAAGCAGGACCTCATCAATCTGGAGAACATGGACGTTGAGATCGACTCGTTGGAGAGGCAAATCATCCAATACTTGGGGAAGATCTCAACCAAGAGGCTCTCAAGGTCGGAGTCCGCCGAGGTCACCGCTCTGATTGAAGCCACTACCGCACTCGAGTCGATCGGTGACATCATGGAAACCAATATGGTTTCGCTTGGCCATTCTCGGCTGGATCAAGACTTGGTGGTGAGCGAGGTGACTCGAGAGGTGATCGTCGATTTTCACCAAACCGTTTCGAGCGCGTTGGACCTTGCCCTGTGTGCGCTGACGGAACAGGACGAAGCAAAGGCCAAACGGGTAGTGAAGATGAAGAAGACCATCAACAACCTAGAAGCCAAGGCCCTGGTGCACCAGACCGAACGACTGCTGGTGGACGAGCCGAACCGGCTGGCTAACTTTCACTACGAGACCGATATCTACGCCAACCTGAAGCGGGTGTACTACTTCTCCAAGAGGATCGCCCGTCTTTCCACTCCCAGGGTTGAGTAGCAGATCTGCTTGGTCCTACTGTTGGGCCTGCCCCGGATCGAGGCATGTCGTTTGGACCCAGTGTGTCTAACGCCAATTTGCCCGCTAGAAATCTCCGGATGGATCAGACCCCCGAGGTGCCCCAATGAAGTGGGTTACGTGGGACCAGGCGACCATTGCCGCCGTCGTCAGTAGCTTTGTTGTTGCCGTGCTTCGGCGAAGGCCGCAGAACCGCGTGACGGCGTTCGTGATACCAGCGGCCCGGGAGCTGGCGTTCATCTCGGTTGTGTACGGCATCTGGCGGGTTGCCAGGATGTTGCCGCTAGCTCAAGACGAAAAAGCCATCGAATATGCTCGCCAGATCGCCCGCTTCCAGAACCGCCTTCACCTTCCTTCCGAGCTGGCGATTCAACACTTCGTCATCGACCATGACTGGCTTGCGCAGGCCAGTGCCTTCTACTACCGCACCTTCCATGTTCCCGCCCTCTTGATCTTCCTGGTGTGGCTGTTCTTTCGTCAGCGGGATCACTACCCACGTTGGCGGACAAGCCTGTCGCTGCTCACGGCTTTCTGCTTGGTGATTCGATTTATTCGTGTTGCCCCGCCCCGCTTCTTGCCCGGCCTTGGGTTCGTTGATCTTTCCACCCGTCTCGGAATGTCCTCCTACGGTCCGGTTGGCACTGGTGTTTCTGACCAGTTCGCCGCTATGCCGTCCATCCACATAGCTTGGGCCGCGGTGGTGTCCTTCGGAGTGTTTGCCGCAACGACCAGCTGGTGGCGTTGGCCAATTTTGCTCCACCTACCAATCACCTTCTTCGTTGTGGCTGCCACCGGCCATCACTGGTGGATGGACGGGATCGTGGCTGTGGCCCTGCTGGGTGTAGGTATGAGGATCGATACCGTTGCTCGCAGACGCTGGCCACAAGAACAAACGAAGCTCGGTGCCATGGTTAGTCGGATCGGCGGGGTGGAGGAAGCAGCTCTGGACGGTGCAGTTGCCGAAGGGAATCCTGCTGCCGATATGCCAGTCAAAGAAGTAACAGTGATTGAGGTAGCACGGTGACAACAATTCGACCGGGTGGCTCTGGCCGTGAAGGCCAAGCCAGCCCATTCGTTCGCACCATCGCCAGCCCGCGTGCTGGACTTGTCTTGAGTTCGGCAACGCCAGCTCCAAATGACTGGCCAGCAAATGACGGCACAACTGAGGGGAACCTTGGTCATGCCCTGGGTTGGACGTGTGAAATCCGCCGCACAAGCATTGTCGTGTTGAACCCACTGGGTGAGGGCCTGCTGAAGACGGCCCTCCCGGAGCTTTCGGTTGCATGGCTCAGCAGTGTTCGCCAGGACGGAAGCTGCGCCATCTACCTCTGCCCGTTGGAGGCAGCTGAAGAATTCGCTGAGCTGACGATCTCTGCTGCCGCTGCCTCGGGCGCCCTGACGGCGGCGACCGTGCGTACCGCCATTGCCGAAGACTACGGCAAGGCCAAGCCCGTCGGCCGCAACCAGCCCTGTCCCTGTGGTTCAGGCAAGAAATTCAAGCATTGCCATGGCTAGGCCCGTCAGCAGGAAGGCCTGAACGGTTCAAGTGGCTGTAAGGGAGCTAGGACAAACTCAACGAAGATCATTGACCAGGCTCTGACGAGTCTCGGCTGAAAGCACGAGTTCTTCGCCATACTCGGGGTGGGTGCACACCAGCTTCGCTGGTCCATTTGATAATAGCTCTACCGCTTCGGTTGACATGGCCCACCACAGGTAGTGGACGCAAGCCGTTGTCTCTTCCCGGGTCAGCGAGGCGTCATGTCCGGCATCAAGCTGTCCTGGCACGATAGTCAGGTAATCGCCTTCGCCGAGGTGCAGCTCATAGCTTCGCTCAACGCCAGCAAGTTTCGGGAGCCATTCCCGTAGCTGCTCATCGCTGGTCAACTCAATGAACATGGTGGCCGACAGCTTGCCGGGAGCAGAGATGAGGGGGTTGTACATCCTCAGCTCAGTCTCGATCCCTTCGTCGGTTGCGATCTTCTCTGCCCGAGCCATTTCCTGGATCTGGAAGCGAACCGTGTCTCGGTTCTCAAAGACAAAGGTCATGAACTCTCCGACATGGACTCGACGGAGCTTCTTGAGAGCGATGACATGAGAGCGAAAGGCCTCACGCTCTCGCTCGTAGGCCCGCAAGTCAGAAATGTCAGGCAGGGTTAGATAGTGGTCGCTGGTGTCAGGCTGATGTGTTGTTGTCATATTGCTGAATACCTTCGTGTTCCTAAATACCTTCGTCGGGTATGCCATAGGCCCGAGCGATGAATTGGATGGGGTGCTGTGGGTCAGATCCTGTTTCAAGACGGATCGCTCCGTTGGCGAGCGAGCAGTCGCCAACCACCGTTTCGTTGTCGTTCTTCTCGATGGCTTTCACCATCTTCTTTGCCACCTTGCGAGCAATCTCCACGTTCGTTTCCCGCATGCCCCAGAAGCCGTCGATTCCCGCACACTCGGCCACAACCGCGGGCTTGGTTCCCGTGAGCTTGATGAGGTCACGGCTCTTCAAGCCAATGTTCTGTGCTCGTAGGTGGCAAGGTGCGTGATAGGTGACGCTCTCGGGAACGTCACTACCGAAGTTGGTATCCAGCGAGGTTCCTTCGGCCTTGTGTACCTTCATGAGGTATTCGGCGGCGTCATAGGTGTGGTCAGCCACCAGTTTGGCGTCAGGAACATCGTCCAGGTAGTCCACATAGTCCTGCTTGAGGATGTACGCACAGGTCGGTTGTGCCACGACCACTGCTGGTTCGGCGACTCCGGAAGCCTTCTTTGCTCGGATGGCGTTGGCCAGAACTTTGACGTTCTTCTCACCCTGCTTCTTGAAGGCCTTGACATCGCCCTCGTGAAGGAAGGGGGCACCGCAGCAGACCTCACCTGGGGGGAGTGAGCACTCAATATTGTTGCGCTCGGCCACCTTGACTAGGTCCTTGCCAATATTGGTGTTGTTGTATTCGACCGTGCAGGTCGGGAACAAGATGGCGTCACCCTGCTTGTCTTGTTGCGCCGGAGTGAAATCTGGTCGCTTCTTCATCCAGGTCGAGAAGCGTTGCTTGGCGTAGGGATCCAAGAGCCGAACTTCGGCAACGCCAGCAACCTTTGACAGGACCTTTCGGCCAGTCGAGCCGGGTTCGCCCAGAACCTTGTTAGCTAGGGGAGCGGCCATGGTTCCAAGTCGGCCACTCAGGTCGGTGCGCCCAATCGCCTGATCGATAACGCGGTCCTTCAGCGAAACCTCACCGTTGTGGTGCTTTGCCTGCTTGGCTCGCAGCATGAGGCGCGGAAAGTCAAGATCCCACTCGTGCTTGCCCGGTGTGTAGGGGCAGTTCACGTAGCAGAGCTTGCAGTTGAAGCACTCGTCAACAACCTGGTCTTGCTGGGCTGGGGTCATCCGTTCGGACTTCTGATCATCGTGGGCATCGATGAACTCGAACAAGGTCGGGAAGGAGGTGCAGAACTTGAAACAAAGGCGACAGCCATGGCACAGGTCATAGACCCGGTCCATTTCCTGGCGAATGTCCGCATCGTCGAAGTAGAGCGGGTGCTTGGGGTCATAGATCGTCGTCATTGTGGGGGCCTTACGATCGCGGGCGGGCGAGTGCTAGTGGGCGAACGGTTCGTGAGGTGAGGCAGCAAGGATGAGCCTTGCGGGAGGAGATGAGACGGGTGTGAGCAACCGGCAGTGCGGTAGGAGAGCCCAGGGGGATTCCCACCGCACGACGCCGGTAGAACCGAGCGAGAATCAGTCGAGGGACGCGAGACCCTCACCGAAGCGACCGGCATGGCTCTTCTCGGCGCGAGCCAAGGTCTCGAGCCATTCGGCGATTTCGTCGAAGCCTTCGTCACGAGCGGTCTTGGCGAAGCCGGGGTACATCTCGGTGTACTCATAGGTCTCACCAGCGATGGCGGACTTGAGGTTGTCTTCGGTTGGGCCGACGGGCTCGCCGGTTGCGGGGTCTCCAACTTCAGCGAGGAAGTCGAAGTGGCCAAATGCGTGGCCGGTTTCGCCTTCAGCGACAGAGCGGAATAAGGCAGCTACGTCGGCATACCCCTCGATGTCAGCCTTCTGGGCGAAGTAGAGGTAGCGACGGTTGGCTTGGCTTTCACCAGCGAACGCTTCCTTGAGGTTTTCTTCGGTCTTTGATCCCTTGAGATCTGCCATGGTGTTTCTCCTAGGTGTAGTTGATTGCGAGTTAGGACTAGGTACTTCTGTTGTGTTTACTTCTGACGGGTGTTCGTGTCGTGTTGCTTGGAAGAAGCCGGCGGAAGAGATGCGCATGAGGAGCACTTGCCCCGGAATACCACCTCGACCGACTCAACCTCGAATCCTGGAAAGTCCGACAGTGTTGTCTGGTGGCTCGCAACGTTGCTTCGTTCGTCACTATCCACATCGATCACGCTGGCGCAGATTGAGCAAACAAAATGATCATGGAGCGAAACGTTCGGGTCAAAGCGGGTCGGACCATTGTCCACCGCTACGACGAGAACTTCGCCAAGCGAGACCAGATCGTTCAGGACCTGATAGACGGTGCGGCGTGACACTGTCGGCATCTGGAGCCGGACGCGGTCCCAGATAATTTCTGCGGTCGGGTGAGTCAAGTCGCCGTGAAGAGCTGAAAAGACAGCCTGTCGCTGGGGAGTGACCTTCAGGCCATCCTCACGGAATCTTTCGACCAAAGCTTCGGGTGAACGCATCAGGGTCGACCCTATCGCGATCGGAATCTAATCAACACGGGATGTTGACTAGATTTCGCCACTCGAAGACGGGCAATTCTTCCCACCCTCACCGTTCTCACCATCAAGGTGTGCCACCATCTCTTTCGCACCGGGGCACAACGGGGGCGGATCGACCTCAACCTTGGTTGCAGGCCGATCCTCTTTGAGCGGCTTATCACTAGAGGTCACCTGTGAGGAAAAGCGTTCATCGCTCCGTAGCTGCAGTCCCCGTAGAGTCTCCTTCCCAAGCCGGTCATGCAACTTGGGCCGAGGGCAAAGAGGGAGCGGTTTCGCATGGTTGAGATCAGCCTCCTGGCAATCAAGATCGTCTTGGCTGTTACCGCTTTTGATCTGTTTGTCTTGCTAGTTCTGGCCCTAAGTGCGAGATTTCGTGGATTTCAGCGTGACCGGTTCGGCAACGCCGGTCGCCCTCGTGCTGAGCGAGACTCCTACCAACGGGTCTTGCGTTCGGTCAGCTCAAGTCTTGCGCCAACGCCAGTTAGGGTCGATGGCAAGGGCGCCGTTCCAACACAATAGATTTTCTGGGTACCTTGTAGCGCGACTCCCGCTCTGTGCTGGTCTGGGGCAATTCACCGCCCGAAGTCAAACAGGTTCGCCTGGTATCCCGCAATTCCAGCGTCTCGTTGCCGACTGCAGGGTTCGGTCCAGACCGCAGCCTCTTTGCGGTCCCCATAGATGACCGACTGGATCCGGTAGTCCTGGAGCTGTTGGACGGCGACGGCAACCTGATCGGCTCATTCGAATTGGCTCATCTGGTTCCCCACTCCATCGGGGCTGGCCTCGGACCTTCCACGAGGCAAGAGACCAGCCAGGACGGGGATTGAGTGGGTACATTCGGTCGGTGACCGAAGCCGGGCTGAGTGATGAGGACCAGGACCTGCGGCAACGCCTGCTGGACACCACCGAGTTTCTGCGCGGTATCTCCACCGCCAAGGTCTTACTCGAGGGCCTGAGCACCGAAGAACGCACCGAGCTGCTCAATGCGGCCGGCGATGTGTTTTGTGCTGATCCAGCTGAGCGTCGCCTCCGCATCAAGGCACGGCGTCGTAAACGCCGAACCGAGAAGCTGGATCATGACGAAGGCGTACTCAACCAGACCGGGATCCGGTCGCTGCGAGACAAGCCGGTATTCACCACCCCCAACGTGTTTCCACCCACAGACTTCGTACAAGGTGACGTCAGTAACGCTCCCGAGGAGCCACCGTTTCGCGAAACTATTGACGAGCAACACTGCTACGTCTGCAAAGCCAAGTACTCAACGATTCACCACTTCTATGACCAGCTCTGCCCCGACTGCGCTGACTTCAACTTCGCGAAACGTGGCGAGCTCGCTGACCTGAGCGGAACCGTTGCCTTGCTCACCGGCGGCCGGGTGAAAATCGGCTATCAAGCTGGCATCAAGCTGCTTCGCTGCGGCGCCGAGCTGATCGTGGTCACTCGGTTCCCCCGTGACGCCGCCGCCCGCTATGCCGCCGAGGACGACTTTGCCGATTGGGGCCACCGGCTCGAAGTCTTCGGCCTAGATCTACGGCACACACCAAGCGTTGAGGCCTTCTGTCAGCACATCCTGAACACCCGGGAACGGTTGGACTTCATTATCAATAATGCCTGCCAGACCGTTCGTCGCCCACCGGGTTTCTATGAACACATGATGGAGGGCGAGAGCACGGCATTGGAGAGCCTATCGGCGGACGTGTTGCAGCTGGTCGGGGCCTATGAGGGCTTGCGCTCCTATCACATGTTGCCAGGCTCGGCCGCTTCGCTTCCGGCCACAGGCATCGAAGGAATTTCGTCCCAAGCCAACGAGCCCCAGGGGGTTCCTCGTTTGTCCGGCGAGGATGCCGTCTCGGGCGCCAACCCCGGTCTGATCCATGCCGCCGAGCTTTCCCAAACACCCTTGCTTGATGGCGAAGAAGACGACCAGCTGGACCTGTTCCCCCAGGGGCAACTGGACAAGGACATGCAACAGGTTGACCTGCGGGATCGTAACTCGTGGCGCCTTTTGCTTGACGAGGTCTCCTCGGTCGAGCTCTTGGAGACGCAGCTGGTTAATGCCGTTGCTCCCTTCGTCTTCAATGCGCGTCTGAAGTCGCTAATGGCGACAACCCCGGGTGAGGCGAAACACATCGTGAACGTGTCAGCTGTAGAGGGTCAGTTCTATCGCCGCTACAAAACCACCCGGCATCCACACACCAATATGGCCAAGGCCGCCCTGAATATGATGACCCGGACTTCGGCCACCGACTATCTGGACGCCGGTATCCATATGAACAGCATTGACACCGGATGGGTCAGTGATGAGGATCCTGTGGAGATTGCCAAACAAAAGACTCAGGAGCATCGGTTCCACCCGCCATTGGACATCGTTGATGGGGCAGCTCGCATTGTCGACCCCATCATTTCCGGGGTAAACACTGGCCTTCACGTATCCGGATTGTTCCTCAAGGACTATCGGGAGACCGATTGGTGAGGGGCACTTTGCCCCCTGGTGAAGTGACGAGTTCGCGCAAGTTTTGCCACCGTTCACCGCACGGGCCCTTCGACGGCCTAGATTAGAGTCTTGTAAGTTCCAGTCGACTGAAACTCCCCAACGGGGTGGCAAGTCGGATGGCAGCCGGAATCGGGCAAAAGGTCCAGTTCTGTCAAACCGCAAATGGTCACCCTGATTATTTGCAAATGAAAGATAACGAGAAGCGCAGTGGCAATTACAGGTACAGTCAAGTTCTTTAACTCCGAGAAGGGCTTCGGCTTCATCTCACGCGAAGGCGGAGACGACGTCTTCGTTCACTACTCCAACATCCAGGGTGACGGTTACAAGTCGCTCGACGAGGGTCAAGCCGTCGAATTCGACGTCGCCCCTGGTCGTAAGGGTGAAGAGGCTCAGAACGTTCGCGTCATCTGATCCAATAACATCCCGAGTGTTATTCGAACATTCTTGTTCGTAGGCAAAGGCCGCCAGCCTCGCGTTGGTGGCCTTTGTCGCGCCCGGGCGCTCGACCAATGCAGCCATGGCTGTAGGGTCGCCCCATGAACAACAAGAAGACCTTGGTTGTGGAGCAACTGGAGGGTGCTGACCCGTACAAGCTGGCCACTGGCCTCATCGTGCCTCGGCCGATTGGGTGGATCGGCACGCTCTCGGCGTCGGGTGTCCCAAACCTGGCGCCCTTCTCATTCTTCAACTGTGTGTCAGGGAATCCGCCAATGTTCGTCTTTTCCGCTGGCCGTTCGGCTCGAAGAGACACGCTGGACAATGTGCGATCCAGCGGCGAATTCACCATCAATATTGTCACCGAAGAAGTGGCCGAAGCCATGAACGCAACGTCAGCTTCAGTTGACGCTGGTGTCAACGAGTTCGACATTGCTGGCCTTGCCGAAGTCCGCTCAACACGGATCTCTGCGCCGATGGTGGCCGAATGCAAGGCCAACATCGAGTGTGTCGTCGCCGATGTACTCACTATCGGGCACGCGACGGAAGGAAACGCCCTGGTCATTGGCGAGGCCGTTGTTTTTCACATTGAGGAACAACTTCTTGATGGCACTCGAATCGATCAGGTAGCGCTACGAGCGATAGGGCGCCATGCAGGAAATAGCTATAGCCGAAGCACCGACCAGTTCGACCTGGAGCGGCCCGAGTGACGTTATTCATGATGAGGAGTCGACGATGAAAATAGGTGTACAACTACCCGAGGTCGAGCGCTTTGTTCCCTGGCCGGAGTATCGGGCAATGGCCATTGCTGCCGAAGACGGAGGCCTGGATTCGATCTGGATAGGCGACCACTTGCT
>JAJRQY010000042.1 GCA_024280015.1 Actinomycetes bacterium | reverse complement strand
GACGCATACGCAGGGCTGGAAACGGGCACTGAATGCGTTCACGATTGCTTTTCCTGGTCGTATCGAAGCTCATTTCGCTAGCCGTTAGAAACAGACCTCACACAAAATTCTTGACATGCTCAATACGGAATCGAAGCAACCCAACAAACACACACCCGCATGACCCACGACCTCGCCACCGCAACGCCCGATGACCTGATGGAAGCAGTCACCGTCATCGGAACCATGAAACGCCTCATCGACGGCATCCTGGCCGCCGCCACCAAACGAGCAGACCACCTTCATGAACAAAACGGTGGCGACCCCACCGAAGACCTACTCCGCAACAAAGGCCGCACCTCCGGCCGCCAAGCCCGCAAACAAGCCGCCCGAACCAAGACAGCGAAAGCCCTCCCCAAAGTCGGCCAAACACTCGAAAACGGCACAGCCAACACCGAAAACATCGACACCCTCACCAGCGCCCTGGGCGGCCTCACCCCCAACGAACTCGATGAACTCAAGAAACACGACCAAGAACTGGCCGACAAGGCCCGCACCGAACCACCAGAGAACTACCGCAAAACCATCCGCAAGAAGATCACCGACATCCGCAAAGACGCCGGACAAACCATCTTCGACCAACAAAAAGCAAACTCCCGGGCAAGCACCGGCAAACAATCCGACACCGGCATGTACTACCTCACCGCCCTCTACGACCCCGAACGCGGTACCAGCATCCAACAAGCCATCAACAGCAAAACCCGGGCCATAGCCCGCCGAGACGGAACCAAAGACAAGCCACTCGAAATCACCGACAACCTCCGTGCCCAAGCCCTCTACGAACTCATCATGGACGGCACCAAATTCCACGACATCAACCTCGCAGCCAACAAACCCCGAACCAACCATCCATCAACCCGGAATGGTCACACTTCGCCCCACACCGGTCACCGCACAAGCCACACCGTGTCCCGCGTCCCCTCCATCACCCTCATCAACGACATACGCACCTACCAACACGGGCCGCACCACAACACCGTCAGCGAAACATGGTCCGGCGTCCCCCTCCCACCCCAATCATTGGCCCGTCTCGCTTGTGACGCCAACATCCACGAAGTCGTCATCGGACTCAACGGACTCCCCATCAATGTTGGCCGCGACTACCGAAGCGTCACCGACGCACAGCGACGGGCCCTGCGAGCACTCTATGACTCCTGCCCACTATCAGGCATCGACTTCACCGACTGCGAAATACATCACATCCACTACTGGGAAAACGGTGGACCAACCAACCTCAACAACCTCATCCCCATCTCCAGACGCTGGCACCACCTCGTGCATGACGATGGTTGGACCCTCACCATGAACCCCGACCGCAGCCTCATCCTGCGGCGCCCAGACAAAACGATCTACAAACAAATCCCACCACCCAAGCCGCTGGTCGAGCCAGAGACCAAAGCTGACCGGAGCAATCTGGGACGACGAAAGGCATCGGCTTGAACCTGAACGAGCAAGGTGGCATCCAAGAACGACTAGTGGTAGCAAGTCGACCCATCTGGCAGACTTCTCTGATGTCGGTTACTCATGCCTTTGACGCCAACTTTCTAAGCCGGATGGCGACACCCAACTCTCTCAGCCGCGGGAAGACCTATGCCCGAGGCGAACGAGTTGTTCTTGATCTCCTCACCGATCAGCAAGTCGATGCTCGAGTGAAAGGGACTTCGACCTACCGGGTCAGTCTCAGCACCGTAAGTGGAAAGCTGTCTTGGGGCTGCGAATGCCCCGCCGCCGATGGAGGTCAGTTCTGCAAGCACTGTGTCGCTGTGGCCATGGTGGCTTCGAACCCAGGGGCCGCAACTGGTGACCCTGAGGAAGCTGCCATCACAGTCTTTCTCAGCACTCTCGCCCCCAAAGAGCTCCTCTCGATAATTTCCGGGCAGGCCAAGAAGGACGAAAGATTCGCCTCGGCCCTGTTGGCCTCGGCACAACTCTCCACTGGAGACACCCCGAACCTGGCGGAGTGGAAGAAGAAGGTAACCAAGGCCTATGGCCGCGGCTTCATCGACTACCGCCACGCGCAGGATTGGGCAGCGGAGGTGCACGATGCTCTCGGCGCTATCAACGACCTCGCAGAGGCTGGCCACCATGAGACCGCCGCCCTCTTGGCCGAACACGCTCACAAGCGAACCGAGACCGCCGCCGGGCGAGTTGACGATTCCGACGGCTGCATCACGGTGATCTTCAACGAAATTCGACAGATCCACACCTCAGCCTGTCTCGGCGGGGCATTTCCTCCCAAGAAACTGGCCCAGCGGCTAGTAAAACTCGAGCTCGCCGCCGAACTCGACACCTTCCACCGCAGCGCTATTTCCCACGCTGAGGCGCTGGGCAGCGACGGGTTGGCTGAGTATGGCCGACTGGTCGAGGCGGCCTACGCCAAGGTCCCACCGGAGACAGCTCGATGGGGTGAGGGCTTCCGGGTTAACCAAGCGCGCATCGCCCATGCCATCGCCACCAACGACCCAGACCAACTGATCTCGGTCATGGGGGATGATCTGACCTCCCCCCACGACTATGTCGAGGTCGTCGACGCGATGGACCGAGCGGGGAGAATTGACGAGGCTCTTTCGTGGGCTGACAAGGGCCTGGACAAGACCAGCGAACGGATCCATCAACAGCCAGCGCTCATGGCCGCACGGGCACGCATCCTGCGAACACTAGGACAGCACGACAAGATCGACCAGATGTACTGGGCTCTCTTCAAGAGCCGACCAGATGCCAGCACCTTTGCCACCCTCATGGCCAACGCTGCCGATCCCGATGACGCCAAAGCGCGTGCAGTGGACCATGTCCTCGACCAACTCAGCGATCGCACCGAACCAGAGATCGGACGTACAGGGATGTCTGCACTACTCGGTGATATCGGGTGGTCGGATGGCGCCGTGGGCATTCTTCTCGATGCTGGTGAGGACGAACTGGCTTGGGACACCGCCATCCACCACTTCGCCAGCAACGCCGAATGGGATCGGCTGGCCGAGCTTCGCAAGGAGTCATCTCCCCTCGACACCATCACCATCTGGGAACAACAAGCGGAGCGCTACATCCAGCAGAAGAAGAAGGCCGACTATCGACGGGCAGCCAAGATACTGGCCCGAATCGAGAAGCTTGCCAGCTCTTGTGACCGGCCCGATCTCTATGTTGAAGCCTTGCTCGGGGTCCGTTCCCGTCACAAGAACAAACCCTCACTCATGAAAATACTGGGATAGGAACCACTCTGAGAAAGCTGTCGCCGAGCAGCCCTCGAGTTGAGTTTGAGTTTGAGCGAGGCGACCTCAGACATGTTCTCCACCAATGCCCGACGTTGGTGGGCATTGGTGTCAACCAGAGCAGCCTCAAGGTCCGCCGAGTCGTCAACCCGGCCCCGTTGGCGCCAAACAAACCGAGCAACGTCAGCGAAACTTCGACTCACCACTGGAGATGCATCCGATTCGGTGCCACCATCATGGCCAATGCCGGGATCGATTCAGGAGAAGCCATTGGATGGGCCCCGCTCCGCGCCCGGAGCGACTGGGTTCGGATCGCCGGAGGGGCGAGACCTTCCGGACCGTCCCACTCCTCTGGAGCAAGCCGCCAAGTCGATCGAGAATACGTACTCGCTCCCAGCCCCAGTAGCAGCCCACCACGAAGAGTCTCTAACTGAGATCTGGTTCGAATCCGCAGATCGCCGCCGGTTCATCAACGTCGTCAACCGCCTTCTGCTCGCACTCATCTGCCTTGTCACCCTGAGCGGAGTCATTTGTGGGTTTGTGCTGGCCGATCGCATCCGAGGCAACGAGCAAGCCGATGACCGAGCCCTGGCCCGGGCCCTGGTCCACACACCCGAGCACCTCATGGGTGATCTTGCCGCGTCAGCTGGACGAGAAGCCATGATCGTCAGCACGCTCCCGGACCTTTCAGACACAAGCCCCGTAAACCCGGACCCCGTAAACCCAGGCCCCTCGGACACGGCAAGCCCCGGGGCAGGAACGACTCAAGAGGCACCCGCCAAAGCTGCAGTTGTCGGCCAAGCCAGTGATTGGACTGTTCAAGTCATCGCAGCCGAGGTGATCCCAAACCAGGCCACAGAACGCTGGCTCAACTCCGTAGCTGGGCGCGCCATCCACCAGACAGCCCTTCAGCAATTCTCACTCCCGCTGACTTCACTTCCACAGTTCGAATCGCGGGACCCTCGACGAGACACCTGGTGGCACACCGTTGTTTTGATGGATGACGGTCGCACCCTGGTTGTGCAACGCAGGCAAGCAGCGGCCATGGCAACCGCCTACGCCATCATGCAATGGCTGGCCGGACTTGGGACCGTTCTGATCATCGGACTCGGATTGCTTCGCGGTGCACTACGCAGACGGGTCGGGGCGCCAACCAGCGCCCTCATCGAAGCCGCCGAGGATCTACGACTTCGTGGAGAACTTCAACCCAATGCACGGAACAGACTCGAAGCAATCAAGGACCGACCTATCGAGTTGAAGCGCTTGGCCCGCTCACTTATTAGCATCGAAGCCGAGACAAGGCGGAGCTTCGACCAGAACGAAAGCCTGCTGCGAGCCGCCGGCGCTCTGGGTGAGTCCCTTGACCCCGGCGATGTCCTAGCCAGCACCCTGGAACATCTGGAACACCTTCTCGGTGCCCGCCGATCGGCGATTCTCCAGCTTGATCGTCGCCTGGCCAATCCCCGAACCCTCGCCCTACGAGGCCACGAAGCCTCATTCGAAGCACTCCTGGCTGCCCGAGCTGCCGACCCGACCCTGCCATCTGTGGTCGCCATCCGGGAGCAGCGCCCAACCCAGGTACCCGACACCGAGTCAGAAATTGTCTCACCATCGCTCACCCAGCGAGCCCGGGAGCAGGGGTACCGGAGTGTTCTGGCCGTTCCGCTGCCACCAATTCTCGAAGCTCCAACCGTGCTCATACTCCACAAGGATCAGCCCTACACCTATTCCTACGACGAGATTGAACTGTCGGTCACCTTTGCGTCCATCGCCGCGGCTGCTCTTCGCAATGCTGAGTTGTTTGCCCGAACCGATCTGAGCTTGCAGGAACAATCCAGCCAGCTCGAAGCCATCGTCGAAAGTGTCGACGAAGGAATCATGGTGGAGGCCGCCAGTGGCCTGGTCATCTACAGCAATGCCAAGATGGCCGAACTTCGCCCGGCACAGGCCCTGGCCAGCTCCGGGTCCGGGGACACCGAGCTGACATCGAATGAGCTTGTCGGCCAGATCGTAGATCGAGCAGTCCATCCGGTGAAGACAACCCAGTTGCTGGACCAGCTGCAAGCCGACCACGAATCCTGGGTTGATGTTGAGTTGCTGGAGCCCGACGGATCGGTACGGACGCAGCGCGTTCGCCGATTCGACGTACTTGACGGCAGAGGCCAGATCCTCGGGCGGGGCCAGGTCTGGACGGATGTAACCAAGGACCACGAACTGCAACGCATGAAGACCGGCCTGCTCGCCGCCGTGTCGCATGAGTTCCGCACTCCGCTCACCCTGATCAAGGGGTACGCCACCACCCTGCTAGCTCAAGACGTCACATGGTCCGAAACAGACCGAGACGAGTTCCTCAACCTGGTGGTGGCTGAGGCCGACCGACTAACCGCCCTCGTTGTTCGACTCTTGGACATGAGGCGAATCGACGCTGGCATGGTCGACCTGCAGACAGCTCCAGTCGAGCTGATAGAGATTATTGACGCAGCAATTGACGGACTGGGATATATCAAACACCGCCTTCACATTGGCGAGGTACCCGACGTGATCCTGTTGGCAGACGACGCCCGACTTTCAACCGCGCTGCGAAACCTGATTGAGAACGCCTGCAAATACTCTGAGGCCAATCAGGATCACGCCGAACCAGATCTTGCTGGACCAGACAACGCGCAAGCAAACATCACCGGACCGAGCAGCAACCCATCCAAGCCAGCAGTGGATGCTCAAACACCAGCCATGGTCGAGATCGAAGCCCAGGTATCTGATGAGCAAATACTCATCACCGTCTCCGACCGAGGTCCCGGCATTCCTGATCCAATGAAAGAACAGATCTTTGGCACCTTTGTTCGTGGTGACAATCGACTGAATGCCAGTCACGGGGGAACTGGTCTGGGTCTGGCGCTAGCTCGCGGATTCGTGAATGCCCACGACGGGCGCCTTTGGGTGGAAGATCGAGTCGGAGGCGGCAGTGTGTTCTCCATCAGCCTCCCCCGCACGAACAGCCTGTCGACACCAGCAGGAACGGCGAATCATGACTGAGCAAGCCAGCACTCGGGTCCTCATTGTTGATGATGACCAGCCAATGCGGGCCTTCGTTCGTCGCAACCTGGAGGCTCGCGAGTACCGGGTGACCGAAGCAGCAAACGGACTGGAAGCTCTCGCATTTCTTCACCATGAGACCTTCGACATTGTTGTGCTCGACATCATGATGCCGCACTTGGACGGTTATGAAACCTGCCGGCGCCTCCGCCAATTTAGTGACGTTCCAGTCGTTGTGCTCACAGCAATGGGAGACGAACGAGACATCGTCGCCGCCCTGGATTGTGGCGCCGATGATTGCCTGACGAAGCCCTTCGGTGTCGACGAGCTGTTAGCTCGCTTGCGGTCGTTGCTGCGTCGATCCCAACGGTCGGGTGCCGTCATTGCTGGCGAGGTGGTCAACATTGGCGAATTGCGAATTGACCTGGACAGCAATCGCACCTGGGTTGGCGAAACCGAAATAGACCTCACGCGGACTGAACGCAGTGTGCTGAGACTTTATGCTCAGAACCTGGGGAAGACAGTTTCCCATAGCCAGGTTCTTCAGTCGGTTTGGGGCGCAGGTTATGAATCGGAAACTCACTATGTTCGCATCTACCTGAGCCGTATCCGCAACAAGCTCGAGAGCGGCGAAACCTCCTACTTCACCAACGAGCATGGCTTGGGCTATCGCCTTGGGTGATGCCGGACAGGCGAGGGACTCAGAGGTACTTTCCCCGGTTCTGGCGCCGTGTTTACGAATTATTGATGTCTGTGACCTCATTGTTTAGAGACTTGCTACTCCCGGAGAATCTAGGTTCGTTGACATCAGCAACTTGACGGGGCATCCCGTTGAAAAGGGGAGTGAACAGATGAGACGACTGCAACGCATATTGGCTCTGGTCTTTGCATTGGCCATGATTGGTGCCGCCTGCGGCACCGACGCCGAATCGGTGGACAACGCCATCGAACCATCGGAGGAAGATTCGGGGAGTTCTGGCGATGGCGCCGAAGATGAGGCGACCTCAGAGGATCCGGACGATTCCGACGACAGTGCGATGGAAGAAACCGTCGGGTTCGCTGGCACCATCAAGTTTGGTGCCGCCCTCTCCGAAACTGGCAAGTTCTCCGTCGAGGGCAAGGACTCTCGCCAGGGCTATGACACCTGGGCCGAATGGGTCAACAACGAGTACGGGGGAATCAAGGTTGGTGACGATCGCTATGAGGTTGAGATCATCTACTACGACGATGAGTCCGATGCCGACACCGCCGCGAACCTGATCCAGCGACTCATCGATGAGGACGAGGTTAACTTCCTCCTCGGCCCATACTCCAGTGGTCTGACCACCGGGGCCAGTGCCATCTCCGAAGCCAATGGCGTCATCATGGTTGAAGGCAATGGAACCTCAGACTCCATGTTCGAGCGGGGCTTTGAGAACCTCTTCCTGGTCGGAACCGTTGCCAGTGACTACACCAAGTCTGGCATCGAGGCCATGGCAGCCAGCGGAGCGACAACTGCCGTTATTGCCTATGAGGACACATCGTTCCCAACCGCAGTGGCCCAGGGAGCCATCGCCCACCTCGAAGCGAACGGGATTGAGCTCCTAGCCACAGAGAAGTATCCAAAGGACATCCAGGACGTATCGGCCATCATGACCAAGTTCCGGGATCTTGAACCCGACATCTTCATTGGCGGTGGGCACTACAACGACGCGGTCTTGTTCGCCAACTCGGCCAAAGAGCTCGGCTTCAAGCCCGATGCCATGCTCATCACGGTTGGACCATCCAACCCCAAGTTGGTCAGTGAGCTCGGCGACGACGTCGCTGGCATTCTTGGCCCGACCCAGTGGGAAGCCTCCATGGCCTATGAAGGCGACTACTTCGGAACAGCCGGCGACTACGCCGCCTACTACGAGAGCCTTTGGGGCGAAGCACCCGTGTATCAAGCTGCCAGCGCGACAGCCTCGGGCATGGCCCTCATGCTGGCCATCGAGTCTGCCGGGTCATTGGATACCGATGCAGTTCGAACCGCACTGCGAGGACTGGACGCCGAGATCTTCTACGGTCCCATCTCCTTTGACGAGCGGGGTGTCAATATTGGCAAGCCCATGGGAACCGTCCAGATCCAGGACGGCGAAATCAAGGTCATCGCCCCCGACAAGGCCGCAGTGGCTGACCTTGTCTTCCCGATCGGTGAGTAGCCCATAGCTCTGCGCAGTTACCAACAAATACCTGCAAATCCCAGTGTTGTGGGTCGCCGATCGGTGGTCGGCGACCCACACGAGCAGTCCAACTAGTTTGCCAAGAGTCCAGACAACAAACCCATACAGAAGATCCAACCCGGAGGCTTCGTGAGCCAGCTATTGCAAGTGATCATCAACGGCATCGCCCTTGGCGGCATGTACACCGTTCTCGTCCTCGGTTTCTCCATCATTTGGGGTGTGCTCGGCGTCATCAACTTCGCCCACGGCGAATTTGTCATGCTTGGCGCATACACCGCCTGGCTGGCCAATGATCAGCTCGGGCTCGACCCTTTTCTGGCGGCGCCCCTGGTCTTCCTCTTCATGATGATGGTTGGCTTCGCCGTTCAGAAGATCCTTGTCAACCGGGTCATCGACCGGCCCCACCTTGTTTCGCTTCTCGTCATGTTCGGTGTTTCCATCATCCTCTCCAATGGCATGAAACTCATCTTCTCGGCCGATTTTCGACGCAACGACACGGCTTTGGATGGAAGCTGGCAATTGATGGACGGAGTCACTATTCCGGTCACCAAGTTCTTTGTCCTGCTGGCTGCTCTCGGCATCGTGAGTGCACTCAGCGTGTTCCTGCAACGAACACGGATGGGCAAGAGCATCCGGGCTGCCGCGCAAAATCGTGAAGCGGCCCGCATCGTCGGCATTGACGTCAAGAAGGTCTACGCCATCACCTTTGCCCTCTGCATTGGGATCACCGGTGCGGCCGGAGCATTGATCAGCCCCATTCTGGCGGTGCAACCCTTCCAGGGACCACCCCTCACCCTCAAGGCGTTCGCCATCACCGCCATGGCCGGACTCGGCTCCATCAAGGGTGCACTTGGTGGGGCAATGATATTGGGCCTGATCGAAGCAGGCTTGGCCATCTACATCTCCGGGATCGGCACCAACCTGGCCGTCATCGCCTCCTTCGTCATCCTGGTTGTTGCCCTGGTACTTCGTCCGCAGGGCCTCTTTGGTGGGCTCCGCCCCGTCGATGCGATGGCCAGCTGATGCGTCGCCTGGTCGAATCCAAAGCCTTTCGCCGGGTAGCAGTCATGCTTTCGCTCGCCGTGCTGGCGTGGCTTGTTGTGCTCCCTCTGCGGGAGTCAACAACAAACTCCACCCTTTTCTCCCTTACCTTGATGCTCACCACCATTGCTATCTCGATCAACTGGAACTTGACCGGGGGCTTCACCGGCTATGTCGACTTTGGTCACGCCGTCTGGTTTGGAATTGGGGCTTATGTCACCGCCATCTTGATGACCAAACAGACTTCGGGGCTTGGCATTGGCTGGCCTGCCTTTCCCGCCATCGTTCTTGGCGCACTCATTGCCGGGGGCATGGCTGCGGTTATTGGCAAGGCGACGATGCGGCTCAAAGGGCCATACTTCTCTATTGCCATGCTGGGTACGTTCGTTGCCGTTCGAGAAATCGTCCGAGTCGCTTCGCCCCTCACCGGCGGCGGCGTTGGTCTCACCCTGCCTCCATACCTGAATCGGCAGTTGTTCTACTACATCGAACTCGGCCTGGTCGTAGCCTTGATCTGCTTCACCTGGTGGTTACGTCGAACCCGCTTCGGATCAGCCCTGATTGCCGTCCGTGAAGACGAAGTTGGCGCCGAGATGCGGGGCATCAATGCCACCCGTCTCAAGGTGACAGTCTTCAGCTTTGCTGGAGGTTCGACAGGGTTGTTCGGTGGTCTGTGGGCCTTTCAGAACACCTTCGTTGACCCTGATATTGCTTTTGTTGAATCTCGAACGATCGATGCGGTGATGGGAACCATGCTCGGCGGCATTGGCACCGTTGCCGGACCTGTCGTCGGCTCAGCCGCCCTGTACTGGTTGCGGGAAGTCTTATGGGCCAACTTCTTGGACTATCACCTGATCATCCAAGGCCTGCTACTCATCATGATCGTGCTCTATGTCCCGAAGGGAATCGTTGGATTGTTCGATCCACGCTCCACCTCGATTGTGACCTTGTGGTCACGATGGTTCGGCGGCGAGTCTGTTGATGCCTACGGGTCCAGCGAAGATCTCGTCCAGATGAACGATTCTGCCGACTCGACGAATGACCACAAGACAGAGGTGACGTCATGAGCGGCCACCTGTTAGTAGCAAACGGAATCTCGAAGCGTTTCGGTGGCCTGGTGGCTGTCGACGATGTGAGCATCCATGTCAACAAGGGAGAGATGGTTGGCCTTATCGGCCCCAACGGAAGCGGCAAGACAACCCTGTTCGATTGCCTGAGCCGAGTACAAGAGATTGACCAGGGCAAGATCGAATTCGACGGTGTCGACATCACCAAGAAACGACCACACTTGGTAGCCCACCTCGGACTGTCTCGAACCTTCCAAGTCATTCGCGTCTATCGAGAGCTGACTGTGTTGGAGAACATGGAACTCAGCCTTCAGTGGGGCAAGGTCAGCACCGCCAAGTTGTTCCAGAAGCCAGACAGCAGCACCCGCGACAAGGCCGACCAGCTCATCGACTTCCTCCTTCTCTCTCGGCTGCGAAATGAGCAAGCAGGAACCCTGTCTGGCGGCCAGCGTCGACTGCTGGAGATTGGGATGTCGCTCATGAGTGACCCCAAACTGGTCTTGCTGGACGAAGCAACCTCAGGCGTGAATCCAGCCCTGGTCGAAGAAATCAAGGTCCGCCTCCAGATTCTCAATCAGGAACAAGGCGTTGCCTTCTTACTCGTCGAACACGACGTGCGCTTCGTCAAGGACCTCTGTGACCGGGTAGTGGTTTTGAACTACGGCGCCCTGCTGGCGGAGGGAAGTCCCCAAGAAATCATGGAAAACAAGGATGTCATCGAAGCCTATTTCGGTGATGACGGTGAGACAGATGCCCCGGAGGGAAACGACACGACAGTCGAAGCCAAGAGCGAAGGAGTCATCTGATGCGACCACATTCCAACGGTTCTGAACGACCACTGCTCGAGGTGCAGGACATCTACGCTGGCTACTACGTCGGCCAAGATGTGCTCAAGGGTGTCACTCTTGAAGTCTATGAGGGCGAAATCGTGTGTGTTATTGGCCCTAATGGTGCAGGCAAGTCGACGGTCTTCAAGGCGATCTACGGGATCATCCCGGTGCGGAAGGGCCGTGTTATTTGTGGGGGCCGTGAGATCACCAATATTCCTCCTCAGCAAGCACTGCAAACCGCTGGCATCACCATTGTTCCCCAGCTACGCAGTGTTTTTCCTCAGATGACTGTTCATGAGAATCTGGAGCTTGGCATGTACCTCACCAAGGACAAGGTTCGGGTCAAGGAACGCATCGACTATGTCTATGACCTCTTCCCGCGCCTGGCCGAACGAGCCAAGCAAGATGCAGGCACCATGTCGGGCGGCGAGCAACGCATGCTGGAGATTGGTCGATCATTGATGTGGGAGCCTCGCCTGGTTCTCATGGATGAGCCCAGTGCCGGCCTGGCCCCCATCATTACCAAGCAGATCTTTGAGGCCATTACCCGACTCAATCGTGAGATTGGCTTGACTGTCTTGATGATTGAACAGAACGCCCGGCAGGGTTTGGCGGCCAGCCATCGTGGCTATGTCGTCGAGGTCGGACGCCAAACCTATAGCGGCAAGGCCAGCGAGCTTCTCAACAACGACAATGTCCGACGAGCCTTTCTTGGGGCCGGCTAGCGGACGCACTTCCCGTGTTCTTCTAGCGATTGCCCCGCCAAGTACCGTGTGCCACGCTGTTCCTCCACCAGCCGAGGACAAGGACGATCCAAATGGACACGGGGACTCAGAAATGGATCACCTGGCTTAGGGTGGCATGCTTCATCACCATCGCCACGGGGGCGTTGTCTCCGCCGCCGCCAGTACCGAAACGTTGCAGGGCCCTTGGCTATTCTTGTTTGATCTGCTCCGCTGGCCATTGGACGACAATCCCGCCGCATTCGCCGACGGCACACACTTCATGAACGGCGTGGCGGGCGGAGTGATGGCGGGTTGGGGTTTGCTCATGTATTACGTCGTTGTTGGCCCTTTCACTCGCGGCGACTACGAGCTGACGTTGCCGATCATCCTGTCCATGACCTTGTGGTTCGTGCTGGACTCGTTCGGTTCAATCAGTTCTGGCCTTCCCGCCAACCTGATCTTGAACCTTGGTTTCGTCGGCCTCTTCCTCCCTCCGCTGCTTGCCCTCAGGCGACAGCCGCCCTCCTCCAGCTAGGACACACCGCCTGATGGGGCTGCTACAGCAGCAGGCCCTGATGCTTATCCATCATGTCGGCCATGATCGCCCGAATGAACTCATCGGCTTCATCAGTCATACCACCGGCAACTCCACCATAAATGGCGCCTGACTTCGGCGGACCGTCATGCTCACCAGCGGCATAGTCCACCGCGTCTGCTAGGTCAGTCGTAAATCGCTCGACCACGCCTTCTTGTGACTGTGGCCTGGTGACTGCCATATGAATAGCATCGGGATACTGCTGACCATTCAACCGCCAGCCCCTCGTGCGAAGGAAGTCGTTGACGTGGTAGATGTCCAACTCTCCTATCGGCAAGCAGAGACATGGACTGAGGAACTGAACCCTGGCGAACCCTGGGGAGGAGGACGATCCTGAACGTCGGCTTCGTGACCCGTTCCCAAGACCGCTATTGCCCTAGGACAGGAGGCCTAGCCACCGACTCCCCATCACATCAGGACCCGTCTTGACAGCGGAGAATATCTCAGTGGTATGATCACATTGCTTATTGGTATGATAAGTTCAGAAATGGTATGACGATGTGGCATGTTTCACTTCGGGCGCTCAACGAACCGATCGCCAATACAGAGTAGTTCACGAACCGTAAAAATCAGATCACTAACAGGAAGGTGTGTGCTCATGGCCGCACATGAGGTAAGTCGACGAGTATTCGTGCGAATGGCCGCACTATCCGGTGGAGGCCTTGTAGTCGCCGCCTGTACTGGCTCAAGCAGCGAAGGCGGCACGACAACTACCGCCGCTGACGGAGTCACCACGACGGCCGCCCCCGGCACTGCTGCCCCCGCAGGCGAAGATGTCGTGCTTGACATCATGAGCCCAGTCGCTGAATACGAGGGCCCCTATCGCGAGATCTGGAACCTGTTCGAGTCCAAGCACGAGGGCATCAAGGTCAACCTCTTCTCCATCAATGAGGACACCGCAGCGGCGCATGAGGCCAAGGTCGCTGGTGGCTACCTTCCAGCTATTGAGCACAGCCAGGAACTGCAGATTGCTGCCGGTGCCGACAACTTCGAGACCTTCGTCGATCTCAGCACCATTGACTTTGAATGGTGGGACCGTTGGACCTGGGACGTTAAGAACACCTGGTCTGGCCTCTTCGGAGAGTCCGGCCCCCGAACCCTCACCCCCTTCCAGGGATTCGTCTTCACCTGGCAATGGAACCAGGAGCTCATGGACCAAGCCGGCCTTGATCCCCAGAACGATGTCAAGACCTGGGACGACATGAAGGCTTGGCTGGACGAAGGCACCGCTTGGGCCGCTGGAGAAGACGGCAAAACCTTCTGGAACCTGGCCTGGCACAACTGGGTCTTCGGAGTTCAGCTCCCCGAGATCATCCCAATGGCCTTCGAAGACGGAACCCGAGATCGCACGGCTGCATGCTGGCTCGGCGACGCCAAGTTCAACGATGCTGACTCCCCCTACCGTCACTTCTATGAGTTCTTCGTCGAAGCCAACGAGAAGGGCTGGATGCCCGAAGGCCTCACCACCCGCCAGTGGGAAGGCGACATGGAAGCCAGCTATATCGCAGGCGACTCCGCCTTGCTCCTACATGGCCCATGGGTCTGGGACAAGGCGCTGGCTGCTGGTGCCGACTTTGCGGTCAATGGAAACCAGCAAGGCATGCCAGTCACTCCACCGGCCGAGGGCAACCCATGGCTCCAGGCTGCGGCTCCTCCAGCCGTTGACTCTGGATACTTTATCCGTACCGGCAATCCGGACACCCCACACTGGGCCCAAACCCAGGTTGCCTTCAACTGGATGTTCAGCCCCGAGGCCATTCCACTTCGGGCATCGGCCGAAGGTCGAGCCGTCACCTACCAGCTGGATGATCTCCCCGATATTGCCGGACCTCAGTTCCAGCAAGTCCTGAGTGAAGTTGGTACCGACGGCGGCAAGTGGGCCGACACCTCCTTCTCCGAAGATCTCACCGGCGAAGTCCTCGCTGCACCCTTCCGAGAGAAGGGTTCAATTGGCGTATTCGACTGGGAAGCCAACGGCAACAATACCGTCATGGCTGACCTTCTGGCCGGCTCAATCACCGTCCAGGATGCTCTAGACATCGCCCAGAAGAACTGGGAAGCTAGCTACACGGTTTAGGCGCAATTGCGCCTGCTAGGAGTTCAGAGTGGTCAGCGGATCAACCAGTACCAGGAACGCACGATCCATGGGCACAACGAAGGCTGAAACGGACGATTCGACGGCGGGCAAGGCCAGTGGTCTTGCCCGCCGTCGAATCATCGAAGACTGGATGTTCATCTCACCCCAGCTCTTCCTCTTCGTCCTCCTCACCTTGGTGCCGTTCATCGTTGCCTTCCCCATCCTGTTTACGGACATGTCCGGATTCAATGACCCCCAGGTAAGTGGGGTTGGATTCGACAACTTCACCGCCATCTTCGACAACGCCAGCGTTCGGGCTGACTATTTTCCAGCGCTGAAGCGGACGCTCGTGTTTGTGGGGCTGAACTACCTGCTGGTGTACGTGTTTGGGCTTTCACTTGCTCTGTTGATGTTCGAGTTCGGGGTTCGTAAGGCGCTATTCACTGTCATCTATATGCCACTGATGTTGTCAGGGCTTGCTGTTGGATACTTAGCCGTCATGCTTTTCTCCCAGGAAACGGGGAACGTGAACCTCCTCCTCATGGACCTCGGCCTGATCTCCAAACCCATTGATCTCTATTCGTCCGGCACTTCCCGATTCGTTCTGCCCCTCATGGTCGGCTGGCGCTACGCCGGCTTCAATATGTCGATCTTTCTGGTCGGTCTCCTGGCCATCCCAACCGACACCATCGAAGCCTCCATTGTCGACGGAGCTAACTATTGGCAGCGACTTACCAGGATCTATTTCCCCCAAATGTGGCCATCGTTCATCATTGCCACCACCATGGCCCTCATTGGTGCGTTCTCGGTCTTTGATGAGCTAGTGGCGATGGGTGCCCTCTATGTCAACCCCGAGGCCAAGTTCCTAAGCATCTTGTTCTTCACCTATGGGTTCCAGCTTGACCGCCTTGCCCTGGGCATGACCCTGGCCGTTGTTACATCAGTCCCCTTGATGGCTGTCGGGCTTGTGCTACTCCGGCTGCAACGCAAGGTTCAGTACTAGTGGCTGTCCTCAATCCGATCCCGGCTGACTCAGACCAACAAATGATCCGGGCTCCCAAGCCCAAGCAATTCAAGAACGCCAAGAAACGGCGACGACTCTACGGTTCCCTGGCTGTTGGGCTCTTGTCCATCTACGCCATCCTGACCCTGATCCCCTTCTACGCCCTGGCCATTCGCTCGACGGTTCCCACTAAGGAATCAACCGATCTTCACTTCTGGATTCCCGAGGCCGACGACGTCAACCTCGATGCACAGGTCGGCAACCTTGCCGTGTTCTACAACCTCGACCTCACTGATCTCAAACGAGACTTAGGGATTCCCGTTGATGACTTCCTCGGGGCACGAGTAAGCCTGCGAGACCTGTCGGAGACCTATGACATTCCCGAAGAGGACATCAGCGACTATTTCTCGGGCTTCTATACCTACAACGGTTGGCGAACAATTCTGACTGATAGCCAATTCGTCGGAGCGCTCCTACGCACCCTGTTCATTACCTTGGTCAGCCTGATCGGACTGACCCTCTTGTCCATCATGACTGGCTACGGACTGGCAGGCCTGCATCGCCGTGACCAACGGATTGTCTACAAGATCTATCTCCTCCAGATGGTCATTCCAGCCATGCTTGTTCTCCTGCCCCAGTTCATCCTGATCCAATGGTTCTCCAAACTGGTGCCCGGCTTCGCCGACCCAGGCTTCACTCGGGCTGCAGTCCAACTCGGCTCGATCGTTGCCATCAATATCAAGGGGACAGCCTTCTCAGTCATGGTCTTCACCGCCTTCATTACCGGACTACCAAAGGACTTGGAAGACTCCGCCATGCTGGATGGAGCCAGCAGGCTGGGTTACGTCCGCCACATCCTGATCCCGCTCCTCAAGGTGCCAACCGTTGGGCTGATTGTGGTACAACTGCCTCTGATCTACAACCAGTTCCTCGAGCCCTTCGTTTACCTCGATCCTGATAGCAGCACCCTCTTGCCGTACATCCAGACAACGGTCGGCCAATTCTCCACCAACTTCCAGGTGATTTACGCCGCAATCTTGTCCTCAGTTATCCCCCTCGTTGCCGTCTATCTCGCCTTCCGGAAACTGTTCGTCCAAGGGGTCTTGGCCGGCGCCGTCAAGGGATGAAGCCCTCCCAGTCTCCCAAGATTGCGTTTCAGCCAGCCGCCAGCAGGAGTATCCAGCGGGGAGCAGCCCAAGTCGTCCGAGCCATTCGACCGACCTTGGGACCTCATGCTCGTGTGGTTGCCATCGATCGAAGACTGAGTGGTGAGATCCCCGAGCTAGTCGATGGTGGCTCACTTGTCGCCCAACGAATCACCCAACTAGCGAATCCGTATGAAGACATCGGGGCCATGCTGGTTCGTGAACTTGCAGCCAGTGTGAGCGACAAGGCTGGGGACGGCACGGCAACGGCCGCTGTCGTCTTCGAACGAATACTCAGCGAGGGAGTCCGGTACTTGGCCGCTGGCGGTGACAGTGTTGGGCTGCGGGCGCATCTACGCCATGGGGCCGAACTTGTTGCGGCCGACTTGGAGAATAAGGCGAGCCCCATTCTCGGCGAGAAGGATTTGGCCCATCTGGCCAACACCCTCTGCCATGACCAGGAAATGGCTGACATGATCGGCGAAGTCTTGGATATTGTCGGCGAACACGGACGAGTCGAAGTTCGGCCAGCTCGTCACCTTGGCCTGCAGCGAGAGTACGTCGAGGGCATGTATTGGGACCGCGGTGTTGTCGCTCGTTGGATGCTCGAAGGCGTCGACCAGCTCAAGACCGAATTCACCGATGCCAGCATTCTTGTCAGTGATCTAACAATCGCTGAGCCGCTTCAGCTTCTGCCTGTAGTTGAGGCCGCGGTACGGACCAAGATCCAGACTCTTGTCCTGGTGGTTGGTTCCATATCCGACAGCGCTCTGGCCTTCTTGAAAGCCAACGTCGATCCCGAGTCCCTTCGTTGCATTGTTGTCAGAACTCCCGGGTGGGGCAAGGTTGAACAGGCCGAGTCCCTCTCCGACCTTGCTGTGCTGACTGGGGGTCGACCCCTTGTTGCTGATGCTGGTGATTCATTGCGCGCCATGAACATGGAAGACTTCGGACATGCCAGGAGGGTCTGGGCCAACCAGAAGAGCTTCGGAATAGTAGGCGGAGCCGGAGATCCCAGGCAGCTGCGAAAACACCTTGGCCAACTTCGGACCTCGCTGCAAGCATCGACAAGTCACCTGGACCAGGACCGGTACCGCACTCGAATCGGCAAGCTCCTTGGCGGTTCTGCCACTCTCTGGGTTGGTGGCCCAACCGAAATCGAGTTGGAGGAGCGACTGGCGAGAGCAAAGCGAACCATCCAGGCGACCCGGAGCGCCATGCTCAACGGAGTTGTTCCCGGTGGCGGCGTGTCCCTACTCGAGTCTCGTGATTGCCTAGCTCGGGCCGGACAGGCGACAGCGGACAAGCCCGACCACGGTGACGCCGCAGCCGCCTATCAGATACTGGAACAGGCCCTCGGCGAGCCATTTCGCGCCATCGTCTCCAACTCTGGTCTCGATGCCGCCGAGTCGCTTGCCCGCCTGGATCTGACCCGTGCTGGCTCAGGAATCGATGCACGGACTGGTCAACCTGTCGACATGGCGGCTGCTGGAATTCTGGATTCTGTCTCCGTCCTGCAAACGGCCGTTCTTGCGGCGGTCAGTAGTGCCGCCCTCGCCCTCAGTGTTGAGGCTCTGGTCCTGCGTTCTCCGGCCGGACCGGCTGAACAGTCGACTGGAAAGGGCTCCTAGGCAATGACCGAGCCAGCAACAAGTCAGCTTGTGCACTCCATTGCACTGACCCAGACGGCCGACGGTACCGAGCACTGGTTCGCTGCCTCCACTGCGGGTTTGCGTCATTCCTCAGATGGTGGCCTGAGTTGGAACGACTGCTATGAGTCGTTAGAGCCCCAGTCTGCAATCACTACCCTCGCCATCGCCGCATCGCCAGCCGGATCCTTTGACCAGTCTCAACACGCAGAACCCGGCACTCAAGCAAGAACACAATCAGAAACTGAGCGATGTCTACTTGCTGGAGCAATTGGTGGAGTCCTACGATCCCTAGATGGTGGCCAAACCTGGTCGGTGTTTGATGCACCGGCCCCTCCTCCAGTCTTCAGCTCGTTGGCTTTCTCGCCCGGGTTCGCAGCCGACGGGCTTGCCTTTGCTGGCACATTGGAAGATGGAGTCTTCCGGACCGAGGACCGCGGCCGAACGTGGGCCGCATGGAACTTCGGTCTACTTGATCTTGCTGTCTTGGACATTGCTGTCACCCCGCCAGGCCCGGGCAGCCGCCGTACGGACAACACCTTGTTCGCGGCCACCGAGACCGGAGTCTTTCGCAGCACAAATGGTGGTCGGGCATGGCGCGAGACTGCCTTTCCTTCTGATCTGTCAGCCACGGTCTGTCTCGCGGGGTCGCCAGACTTTGCCACCGATCAATGCCTCTTTGCTGGCACTGAGTCCGACGGCATGTTCCAGTCCACCGATGGCGGTGCGAGCTGGGCAAAGCTTGGTAGCCCCCAACCCTCTGGCGCTGTGAATACTCTGCTCGTGCTTCCAGCAACAACACGTAGGCCAACTAATGAGCCGGTTCCCGATCCAAGTACTGACCCAACGCCAAACAAGTATCGGCTGCTGGCCTTAGTCGATGATGCCTTGCACCTTTCCGAGGACTCGGGACGAACCTGGAACAAGGCTGAGCTAGACCAAGATGTCTCGGCTGGCATTTCGTGTGTGCTCAACCTTGGCCTCACAGACGGCCCCGGCGCTGGGGAAGCCAGTACCCGATTACTGCTAGGACTCCACAACGGACAGGTGCTGACCGCCAGTTTCGGTCCGTGATCTCCGCAAAGGACCAACTCAGCCTCGATAGAGCGGAGCACCCGTGGTGTCGGTCTCGATGACCTCGAGCTGGCCGAGTTCAGTCTCCGTTACATACATTCGATTGTCGTCGAGCCCGAAGGCAACGTTGGTTGGATTGTTGCCAGTAGTACGAATAACAGAGTCCCGAACGCCATCAGCACCCAGGACCACGATCTCGTGCTGGTTGAACACCGTCACGTACAGCTTGCCGTCAGCACCATGGGCCATGCCGTCAGGTCCACGGAAGTCCTTGGGTAAATCCCAGTCGATCACATTGCCAAAGACTTCTCGTTCACCGACGCTTCCGCTATCAAGGTCATAGCGATACACATCACCGGTAATGGTGTCGTTGGTGTAGAGCGCGTTGTCAAGACCAATGGAGATCCCGTTGAGGAACTTCAGGCCACGATCGATCGTCTCGATGCTGCCCGTATGCACGTCGATTCGATAGACACGACCGTCGTAGGGGGCGGTGTCATAGTCCTCGCGGGCAGAACCATTGATGACCATGTCGGAATGCATGATCCCCGAGTCGGTCATATACAAGGCGCCATCGGGACCGAAACAGAGATCGTTGGGGAAGAGGAAGTCTTCCCCATGCTCATTCTGAGTCAAGATCGTTTCGCATTCTCCATCCAACGTGATCCGAAGCAGTGCGGGAGAGAGTGACTCTGGCACATAGATATCACCGTTGGCGCCAATGGCTAGACCATTGGGTCGGCCCGTCTTCTTGACGACAGTGAGCGAACTATCCGAGGGATCGATAAGGCTGATACAGCCTCGGGACGGATCCATTTCCACCACCAGCCATCGTCCGTCTTCCAAGGCCAGCGGACCCTCCGGCTCGACCAACCCGGTCATCAGCGGTTCCAGCATGTAGCTACGTCCCTTCGAAGTACGCCCCAATACAAGTTATCATACCACTTTGCATAAAGGTACGACAAGCGACCATTGATCGACGGAAAGACCCGTATCTCATCGGCCTCGCTCAGACCGCGGTTAGGCCACCATCAACAGTGAATACGCCGCCGGTTGCATAAGAAGAGTCATCCGAAGCCAGATAGACCATCACCCCAGTCACGTCTTCGGCAGTTCCAACACGACCCATTGGAATAACGTCGACCAGAGAGTTGATGGCCTCTGGGTCTTCGATCAAGCCCTCAATCAGCGGAGTCGCGGTGACCCCGGGAACAACAGCGTTCACCCGAATATCGTCCGCGGCATAGTCATTGGCCATCACCCGAGCCAAGGCAAGAACCCCTCCCTTACTGGCGCTGTACGCATCAAACCCTGCACCGATACCAAATTGCGAGGTTGGCGAGGCCGTACAAATCACGCTGCCGCCGCCTGAAGCCAAGAGGCAGCGAACGCCATATTTGCAGGTGAGATACATACCGGTGAGATTCACCCCAATTGTCAGATCCCAAACCTCACGATCCAGTTCGTGGACGGCGGCATCACGACCAATGAGCTGGACCGCAGCATTAGGCACCAGGACGTCAAGCCCACCCCATTGCTCCATCACCGAATCGAAGGCTTCTTCAACCTGGGTTTCGTCGGTGACGTCCACCGGAAGCAAAACGGCATCGCTAAGCGCTTGTTTTGCCCGGTCGAGGGCATCTTCATCCCGATCCAAGAGTGCCACTCGGGCGCCCTCAGCCTTGAATCGGATCGCCGTAGCCAATCCAATCCCCGACGCCCCGCCCGTTATCAACGCACGCTTACCAACAAGGCGCTGTGGACCACTCATATCTAACCTACCCTTGGCCTCAAAGCCATGATTGAACGACGCTGGAGAAAATATGATCCGACACTGTGCCCTCTTCCGATTCAAGCCGGACACCAGCGAGGAGCGGATCGATGACCTGCTGGCTGGCTTTGTCGTCCTGTCGAAGACCATCGACGGGATGGAGAATGTGCTCGTCGGACCCAACCTGAGTAACGAAAGCCTCGACAAGGGCTTTGCTCACGGCCTCATTGTTGACTTCCCCGACGAGCCGGCTCGTGACACCTATCTGGTGCATCCCGCCCACCTGGCCCACGCCGAACAGGTCGTCGCCTGCCTGGATGGCGGACTGGACGGTGTCGTCGCTTTCGACCTCAGGGGATAGGGGTCTCATCAAGATCTTCCAGCTCAACACGAATTGGTTCGCCGTCCATCAAGCGACGCGAATCGAGGAGATGTGACTCCATTGCCTTGCTCGCGCGTTGGGAATCACTATCGCGAACGGCTTCGAAGATTCGACGATGATGGTTCTGTGCGTTAGGCACTGCCCCCAGAGTCTCGAATGCCTGCTTACGAACCGCCACCATCACGTCAGCAATCGAGTTGTGCAAAACAAGGAGCAGGGGATTGTGGGTCGCCTCAGCCAAGGCGGAGTGGAAAGCCAGATCAGCAGCCGCAAATGATTCGCGATCGTGATCGCGAACCATCTGATCCAGGGCACGGTCGAGATTCATGAGGTCAAGATCGGTTCGGCGTTCGGCGGCGATGGCGGAAATGTGCAATTCCAGCATCGTTCGGACCTCGTGAACCTGGTCGTAGCTATTTGATGATCCACCAGCTTGAAGGAGAAGGCTCATCGAACGAGCGACGAAGTCGGTCTGGGGACCACACACCACCGTTCCGCTCCCCCGCCTCACGTCCAGCAGACCCTTGGCGACAAGGGCCCGCACAGCTTCGCGAATCACCGTTCGACTCACATCGAACTTCTCGGCCAGAACCCTCTCCGACGGCATGCGATCACCAGGAACAAGCTCGCTGTCAGCAATCAACTGTTCGACTGCCTCGGTGACCCGAGCCGACAAGGTCGGACTGCGGGGAACAGCGGCAATGGAGACTTTCTCAAACTTATCGCCTGTCATGAATGCACCTTCAACTTCCGGGTCGCACCCGTGCGGTGCTCGACGGACTCTAGTTGAACCGCCACACGCGACCCGAACCTCACGCCAAGGAGCCACTAAGGAAACTCTCCAGCGAAGCCAAGAATAGTGCCAGTGCCACTCCGTCGACAGCTCGATGATCACCAACCACCGTGAGCTCGATCATCGGAACCGCCATGGGCACGCCAAGTGAGTTCAGGACAAGCTGATCGGTGATCCGTCCCACTCCCATGATGGCGACATGGGGAGGATTGATGATTGGCTGGAACCGGTCGACCCCGTACATCCCAAGGTTTGAGACAGTGAAAGATCCTTGGCCAAGGTCTTCCGGTCGCAGCTTGGCAACCCGGACCCGTTCCACCAGCTCCCGGCTCTTTGATCCTATTTCGACCAGGCTTAGTTGTTGGCACTGGGGAAGAACCGCGGCGATGAGACCATCAGGAGTAGCTATGGCCATAGCCAGATCGACTGCCGCCTGAGCGACGACGGCTTCGCCCTCAAACACTCCGTTGATTCTGGGGTATTCGACCAGAGCACGTGTGGTGGCGAACAGGATCATGTCGTTCAACGAGACCGGCGTACCACGATCGGCCAGCGCTTTCTTTGTCGCCAGTGCGGCGCTCATATCAATGCGTCGGGAGATGGCAAAATCGGGGATCGTTGATCGGGACTCGACCATGCGGCGGCCCCCAGTCTTTTCTACCTTGGTGAGGACGAAACGGTGAGGATCGCCTGATTGGCTGCCAGGTCCAGTGGAAGCGGCCGGTGACGGGTCTGTCGATGATTGGTCTGCCGCCGTTGCATCGAAGCCCACGGTGCCGGAGTCCTTTAGAGCATCAGACTGAGCGGCAATCACCGCCTCGACATCTGAGCGTTGAATCTTGCCTCCCGGTCCGGTTCCGGTGACCTCATCCGCCGAAAGGCCGCTCTCCTTGAGTAGCCGTCTCACCATGGGTGAAAGCGGCCTGCGTGTGCCAATGGCCTTGCTTGTGGCTGGGGCACCACCAGGAGGAGACTGGGGTGCTGTTTCTGCGCTGGACTGTGCCGAACTAGACCCTGCCGAAGGAGCAGATGTAGCCGGGTTGGCGGAGTCGATAGCCCCCAACGGTCCGGGGTCCGTACCGGGCTTGTACAGCACCGCAATTACTCCGCCGACAGGAACAACAGTGCCGGGTTCGACCACAAGCTCAGCCACCATGGCATGCCAGCGTGATTCGAGCTCAACCTCGCTCTTGTCGCTTTCGATGGTGGCTAAAACTGCGCCCTCTTGGACCTCGTCATCAACGGACATGTTCCACTCGATGAGAGTGCCTTCATCCATATCAGGACCAAGCCGGGGCATCTTCAACTCATAACGCACCTCAGGCGTCCAAAGTTCGCTTAGCGGCGGCGACGATGTCCTTGACACTGGGCAAGACGTAGCGCTCCATGTCCGGTTGGAATGGGAGTGGGACATTTAGTGCCGCCACGCGCTGGATCGGGGCATCGAGGCTATAGAAACGAGCTTCCTGCACCCTGGCGGCAATTTCAGCCGTCCAACCGCAACGCTCGGCTCCTTCGGCAACCACGACCAAGCGGTTGGTCTTATCGACAGACTCGAAGATGGTTTCCTCATCAAGAGGAACCAGGGTTCGTGGATCGATTACCTCGGCACTGATCCCTTCCCTGGCTAGCTCTTCGGCTGCTTCGAGAGAAAAGAGTAATGCCCGCGATGCGGCAACGATGGTGACGTCGGTACCTTCACGCTTGATGTCAGCGACACCAAAGGGAATGGTGTACTCATCGTCTGGTACCTCGCCCTTGGTGGCGTACAGCAACTTGTGTTCGATGAAGATGACCGGATCGTTCAACCGGATGGCCGTCTTTAGCAGGCCTTTCGCATCGGCTGGGGTTGATGGCATGGCGATCAGCAAACCCGGTACGTGACACAACCAGGCCTCAAGGCTATTGCCGTGCTGGGCCGCCGATGAGCGGCCTCCACCACCCTGAGTCCGAATCACCAGCGGAACGTCGCTCTGTCCACCGGACATGTAGCGAACCTTGGCTACCTGGTTGACTACGGCATCCATGGCCCGCATGACAAAGTCGATGTACATGAGTTCAGCAACCGGACGGGTACCGGAGAGTGCGGCGCCAAGGGCAGCGCCAATGATGGTGTCTTCAGCAATCGGGGTGTTCAAAACCCGCTTGTCTTCAAAGTCTGGCGAGAGTCCAGCCGTTGCCTTATAGGTCCCGCCCCAGGGATCTCGCAAGTCCTCACCAATCAAAAAGACGGTGTCATCACGAAGCATCTCTTCACGTAGAGCTTGCTGGATGGCTTCTCGGTACAAGATTTCGGTCATCGTCGAACCTCTCCAAGGGCGGCAGCAGCAAGAGTTTGGTCGCCATAAACATCGGTCAGTGCATCTTCTAACTTCGGCAGGGCAGCTGCTCGGCCCAGCTCGATCGCCTTCGCCAATTTCTCTTGCTCTTCTGACTCAATAGCGCTGAGTGAAGCTTCGTCTGCGCCATCGTCAAGAAGCACGCTGCGGCAAATCACCAGGGGATCCCGAGCCTTCCAAGCCGTCACCTCTTCGGGAGGCCGACCCTTGCCAGGGTCACCAATATTGTGACCAAACCATCGGTAGGTTTCAGACTCGACAAAGGACGGTCCGCCACCGCTGCGGGCTCGCTCCACTGCCGTCAGTACCGTGTCGTGAACAGCTTGTACGTCGTTGCCATCGACACGGGTTGCTGGCATCCCGTAGGACTCTGCCCATTTCAGAATGTCCGGAATCCCTTGATACTCCCGAACTGGCGTCGATTCAGCGTAGAGATTGTTCTGGCGCACGAATACCACCGGCAAGTTCCACAAGGTCGCCATATTCATGGCCTCATGTGTCGGGCCAGTCGTCATCGCTCCGTCGCCGAAGAAGCAGAGCGTGACCGTCTTACGATCGAGATAGTTGGAGGACAGTGCGGACCCGATGGCGATGGGCATACCCGCACCAACAATCCCGTTGGCTCCAAGGATTCCCAATCCGAAGTCGGCGACATGCATGGAGCCTCCCTTGGCCTTGCACGCACCGTCGGCCTTGCCCATTAGCTCCGCCATGGCCGACTCGATACTCAAGCCGCGGGCGATGGTGTCGCCATGCCCCCGGTGGGTGCTGGTGAGATAGTCACCCTCTCCCAAGGCCGAGCAGGCACCAACCGATGTTGCTTCTTGGCCGATGGATATGTGCATGAATCCGGGGAGTTCCCCGTCCATATACATGTCGTAGGCGGCTTGTTCGAAAAGCCGAATTCGTACCATGGACCGGAACATTTCAAGCAGGTCTTTACGGTCAGTTTCGCTAGCCATTATGGGCGTTCCTCAGCATATTGACGGTACTTATTGATGTAGTCCTCCAGACCATCGCAGATCTGGAGAAAGCGGGGTTCGAACCCGAGTTGGGCGCGAGCATTGTCGATGCTCAAAACAGCTCGACATTTGAGATCGATTTCTTGAAAAGCATCCAGGCCCTCACCGACTTCGATGTCGGCTCCCGGGATGAGATCACGGACATGGTTAGCGATGTCACCCGCAGTTACGAGGGGTTCGCCGGTGGCGCCAAAGAAGACCCGGTCTCTGATCTTGTCCGCTGGTTGATCGACCATCAGCCGGGTGAGCGTTGCCACATCCACAGCATGGGTGTAGTCGCGGGGGAAGTTTCGGCCGGTTGGGAATCTGGTTGGTTTACCAGCCAGAGAGTTCTCAACCATGGGCTTGACATAGATGGGATGCTGTTGCCCAAACCCGTAGACGGCTGAGGGGCGAATGATCCCAATGTCCAATCCATAAGAAGAGTTGTAGGCCCAAGCCAGCGCTTCCGACGCCACCTTGGCTGCCCCATAGAAGCTCACATTTGGTCCGTGGTCAGCCAGGAAAATAGGATGGTCGACGGTTTGGGGCTCGAACTGGACCGGAGCGAGGACGCCCATGCTTGAGAAGAGAATGAATCGCTCAACGTCAAAGAGTCGCGAGGTCTCCAGAACATTGTATGTTCCGCCGATATTGACGTTCACCGCCAGGCCAGGTTGACGATCCAGCGCTTCGGGGTTCACGATTGCGGCAATATGAATAACGGCGTCGGGGCGATGCTCGGTGAAGGTGGCCACCAGACCTGACCAGTTGGTGACATCCATTTGTGCGAAGGCGATCTGGTCCGATGCGTCTTCCAACAGCCATTCGGCCGGTCCTACCGGTGGACGCAGGTCAGCGTTGACCACCTCATGGCCAGTATCAACCAGGTCGCGGATCACATGACTTCCAATGAAGCCTGACCCACCAGTCACCAGCACCTTAGACATTACGAAATTCCTCCGCTAACAGTCAGACATAACCACCGGAGATTGGCCTCAACGAGCAGGCAAAAGGCAAGTGGTATGATGGCATTCCAATGTACCACGATCAGTCCCTCACTGCGAATCTGACCCAAAGAACGTCAGATACTGACGGACGATCCACACTGTCCTCGGTCCACACTGTGGTTCGACCAATCAAACGGTCAACCAGTTAGCAGGGCTACGACCTGGGCCAGAGTCGCGTGGTCCCCGACGTTGCCGGGAAAGATCAGATAGGGCCAGTGGCCATCTGGGCTCTCGACCTCCAGGACCGGGATAATTCCGGGTAAGGCTTGACCCACGACCATGGCCAAGCGGACTCCGAAAGCCTTGGTTAAAAGATCATGAGAGGTGATCCCGCCCTTGGCGATTACCCAAGCCGGTGCGTACCGCTCACAGGCTTGGGTGATGCAACCCGTGAAAGCAGCCGAGATGGTCTGACTAATGTCCAGCTGCCCCTCGCCCGAGCTCCGCAGAACGGTTCGGCTGGTGCGGGCGACAACATGGTGGGTCTGCAGTGCCCCAGCAATTCGGTCCGCCGTCTCGACAATATGTTGCTCACGAGTGTTTGGGTCCATCACCAGGTCAGCTTCAAGTTCGATCAGAACCGTTGTCTCCAGCTTCATCGTGTTGGCAACTTGACGATTGGTAAGGGCGGTATGGGAGCCAACGGCTACCAAACCGTTGGCTTGATTCGAACGGCTATAGCTGGTCAGGTCAACGACGGCCGGAGCACCGAGGCCAGCTCGAGATCGAACGAATGAGGGTCCCGTTCGGTAGATGAATTGATGACCCTCCTGCTCGACAGTTCCCAAACACGAGGCAAGCAAGTCCAGATGGTCATAGTTCAGGGCGTTGACCACGATTGGCTGCCCTGAAGATGCTGACCGAAGAACCTCTAGCACTGCCGCTTGGCCACCGGTGGCCAGAGATTGAAGCGAGAGTTCGATGGCGGGGGGCACGCCGAGCCGAGAGTCAACCCAGTCCGACAGCTTCAGTTCGTCAAAGCCAAAGGTCTCATCGTTAGCGAACTCGGTGTCTCTAGCCGGAACGAAACTGTTGCCATCAAGTACCCAGTGAATCCCGCCAGCGGTGTAGCGGCCAGCCTCAAAGAAGGCCGGGCAGATGATGATTCCGTCAGGCTCAACCCCAGAACCCTCGGCCAGGGCCTGAGTCTCGGCCGGGAAGTGTCCACGAAGGGTTGAGTCGCTTCGACTGAGGAGGCGTAGGTCCAGGTCCAGCTCCTGAGCAACCGCAGCAAGATTCTCTCCAACCTCGGCGTTCACGCGAACCGCATCTTGCTCGGTGAGAGAGCGACTGTTGGTCAAGACGAAGGTGACGGGCCTTGCGAGCTTGGCCGCTTCGGTCAGCGTCTTCTGGTCCCAAGCGGTGACGATGGGGATGCCGGACACGCTCTGGCACCCCGTCGGGTCATCATCGACGGCAACCAGCCATTCCTGGCGTCGCTCCCGTCTTGGGGTTGACACTGGCGTCGGGTCTATTGGCATGCCATCATACTACTTGACACAGCCATACTGCTCGACCCAGCCATACCTCTCGACACGGACGTGGCCTGAAGAGCCAAACTGGCTGGCAGTTTCTAGCCCCCAGCCAAGGAGTTCGATTTGATGGTCGAGAGACAATTACAAGCCGATGTTGCTGCCATGCTGGCAGAACTGGAGGAACTAGGTCTGCCCCCGATGGACTCCTTGCCGGTTGAGGGCGCTCGAGCTTTCACGGTGGAGATGGGTGCCGAAGCTCCGCCCGGGCCCGACGTTGGTGAGATTGTCGATGGAATCTTCCCCGGGGCCTCTGGTGATCTCCAATACCGGCTCTATCGACCGGACAGTCCGGGCCCCCACCCGATCGTTGTCTACTTTCATGGCGGAGGCTGGGTGCTCGGCGACCATACCTTCGACGCCCCGTTCTGTCGTGACATTTGCGTGAGAGCTGACACAATCATCTTGTCCGTCGACTATCGGCATGCGCCAGAACATCGATTCCCGGCCGCGCCCGCTGACGGGCTGACAGCCGTGCGGTGGGCGAGCAACAACGCCGAAGCTCTCGGCGGCATCCCCGGCGAGTTGGCCGTCGCCGGCTGGAGCGCCGGTGCCAACATCGCTGCCGTTGTTTGCCAGTCAGCCCGCGACGCTGGTGGCCCCGACATCAGCGGACAAATGCTGATTACCCCAGCTACCGATTCTGACCTGACCCGCCAGTCCTATGTTGAATGTGCCGAGGGCTATTTCCTGACCACGTCGCTGATGGAATGGTTCTGGAACCACTACGCCGACCAGGTCGACCGAGCTGACCCTCGGGCAGCACCCTTACGAGCCAACGATCTGTCCAGTCTGCCGCCGGCGTTCATTGTGGTGAGCGAATTCGATGTTCTACGGGATGAGGGTTTGGCCTACGCTGATGCCCTGCAGGCCGCGGGAACAAAAGTCAGGTCCTTGCTAGCCAAGGGGCACATCCACACGTCGCTAACCGCGGTCGATGTGATCGAGTCCAGCGTCGCGGTCCGAGTGGAGATCGCCAACGAACTCAGGCGGTTCTTCGCTGGTTCATCTTCCTGATGCTCTTCATACTGAGTGATCCACCTGAGTGATCCACCTGAGTGATCCACAACGCTCCAGTTGCTACATGGGTATGCCCTGATGCTTATCCATCATGTCAGCCATGATGGCCCGGATGAACTCATCGGCTTCATCGGTCATCCCTCCGGCCACTCCCCCATAGATGGCGCCCGACTTGGGCGGACCGTCATGGTCGCCGGCGGCATAGTCGACGGCATCGGCCAGGTCGGTGGAGAATCGCTCAACCACGCCTTCTTGTGACTGGGGTCGGGTCACCGCCATGTGGATGGCGTCGGGATACTGCTGGCCGTTGAGCCTCCAGCCTCTCGTACGCAGGAAGTCATTGACGTGGTAGATATCAAGCTCGTCACTGGTGAAGCTGAAACAGAAGCTCGGGTCACCCATGATCCGCAAGGCATCATGAGATCGCACCGCATCTTGCATAGCGAATGAGGCTTCAAAGATCCCCCGGGCATGCTCCATATAGCCCTCTTGTCCGAGGCTGACCATGGCCGCCCACGTTGCCGCCACCAAGCCGCCAGAACGAGATCCCTCAATTCCCGGTGAGCAGTATTTGCCACCAGTCCATTCGGTCACATAAAAGTACTGTCCGTTGCGCAGGGCCTTGTCGGCGAAGGCCAGGACTGATGTGCCCTTGAAGCCATAGCCATACTTGTGGGTGTCAGCGGAGATGGTTGTCACCCCCGGAACCCGAAAGTCCCAGAGAGGCAAGTCATATCCCAGCGCCTCTCCCCAGGGGAGGATGAAGCCGCCGAGGCAGCCATCAACGTGGAGGCCAATGCCTCGGTCCAGAGCCATTTGTCCAAGCTCGGTGATTGGGTCGATGGTGCCATAGCCATAGTTGGTGGCCGAGCCGACCAGCGCGACCGTGTTCTCATCGATCAAAGCCGACATTGCTTCCAGGTCGACCTTGGTTGTTTCTGGATCGATTGGTGCTCGGCGAATCTCGACTCCCAGCAGGTGCCCAGCCTTGTCAAAAGCGACGTGGGCGGTTTCGGGCTTGACCATATTGGGATGATCAATGCCCTGGGCCTTAGCTTGTTCTCGGTAGGCCAACACGGCATGCAGGATGCTGCCCGATCCTCCCGAGGTCACCATGCCGACAGGTTCACGGGATGAGCCGACACCCGACTTGGGGTCCGAGACGTCCCCACTAACCGCATCAGCATTGAGCATGTCCAGTGTCATGGCAATTATCTCACCCTCGAACCGGGTGGAGCTTGGGCACATGTCACGTTGCAGAGAGTTGACGTGGGCAAAGCGTTCGAAGGCTTCGGCCATGAAGGCATAGTGATCATGATCACCGCAGTACATGGTCCCCGAACACTGGCCGCTTTCCCAGACGGCATCCTCCTTCTGGGCCAGCTCACCCAACTCCGCCAGGATCTCGGCCCGGTCTCGTCCCGCGGCAGGCATGCCTCGGTTGACGGGGAACTGGTCGGCATAGGGGTACATGCTGCTCACTTCAAATCTCCTGAAATCATGATCACGGGAACGACTACTTTTGGCTGGTGAAAAGCAACCAGCGCTTCACTTATTGGCCTCAGGGCCTCAAAGGCGGCCTCGAATTGCTCCTGGTGTAGCTCATACATTGACCGGTTAGCCAGCTGGGGCTCGTGGATTTGGTCCGTACTGACCATGACCCGTTCCGGATCGAGCACCGCGAGTCGTACCAATGCTTGTCGGGCTGCTGTTTGCGCAATTGCGATCTCTGGTTGGTTTGCACTCTGGATCGGGCGATTGAGAATGTCGGCCAGGATCTGACACCAGACAGCAGAGCGGGCCGCGCCACCAACAAAGACCAGATCGTTGATCGGGTTGCCAGTGAAGGCTTCAACATGCGGTAGCAACCAAGCGAGATTGTGGGCAACTCCTTCCGCTGCCGCCCGGACCAGATCGACACGGCATGAGTCCAACGACATATTGATGAAGCCGCCACGCATATTTGGGTTGGCCTTTGGGGCCAAGGAACCAGCCAGCCAGGGTAAGAACAAGACACCGCCCGCACCGGGCCCAGAACGGGCCAAGGCATCGTCGAAGTGAGCAAAGGTCTGGTCGGTTTGGTGATTGGCCAACACGTCGTTGCTGTGAACAACCTGGCCCATCACAAACTCGACGACCCGGCCACCATTGCCATTCTCGGCAAAGACCAGATAGTCCTCAGTCGATAGGGCAGGCATGGACAAGATTTCATGGTCCAGGTCAGTTCTCTTGTCTGGGACCGAATCCACCAACACGCTAGTAGTACCAATGGCTAGACCAGCACGGCCGGATCGGGTCACCCCAGTAGCTAATCCAAGCGCGGCAGTATCGTTGAACCCCGGGTAGACCAGGGTGCTCTGAGGGAGCCCGAGTTTGACGGCGAGGCTAGGCCGTATCGTCCCGACCTCTTCTTCGGCACCGATAAGACTTGGCAACTTGTCGGGGTCCACCCCGGCCATGTGAACCAGATCGTGGTCATAGTCGGTCGTTCCCAAGGTCCGGTTGTCGCAGAGTTGGGACATGAACATCGAATGCTGGGTAGCGGTGATATTCCCGGTCAGTCGGGCAGTGACGTAGTCCATGGGTTCGAGGTAGGCCACGGTCTTGGCGTGTAGGTCCGGATTGTCATGCTCGAGATGGAGGATGTGGCCGAGCGCGAGCCCCCCACCAACAGTGGGAATGCCATGGCGATCTATCCATGTCTGGAAGGCGTCTTCGTGCTGACTGATGATGTCCCAAGAATGATCAGTGCCACGTTGATCACTCCACAAGATCATTGGACCAACGGGTTGGACGGCCGCATCGACGGGCACGATGGAGGAGTACTGGCTACAAACACCGATGGCCTTTACCTCCTGAGCAAGAGCTGGCCGGGCCGCAACAACTTCGCTTACTGCCTCCAGCACCTGAGTCCAAAGCTGTTCTGCGTCTTGTTCGGCCACTGGACCGCTTCGAGAAGTCTTGATGGTCCGCTGAGAGTTGGCGAGCACATCACCATCATCGGAGACAAGAACAACCTTGATGTTGGTGGTGCCAATATCAAGACCCAAGGCTGCGCACATGGCTCCATCATGGCCCGGGCTCGACCAGCACAGTTAGCCAGCACAGTGAGTCAGCACAGTTAGCCACAACGTTGATCTATAATCAGCAGCATCAACCTCGTCTCCCACCAACGAGCGCCAATCAGAACCGCAGCCACGAACGACGATGGGAGACACACTCGTGCCCGACACGATCAAGCAGTCCGAGGTAGCAGACCCTGAACCGCCCGCAATTCCGGGAACGACGATCTTTGATGGGCGCCAGGCCATGAAGGGCTACGCCCTCAACAAGATGTGCTACTCATTCAACGCCGCCGCAGCCAGAGACGACTTTGTAGCCGATGAGGAGGCCTACATGGCAGCCTTCGGCTTGAACGAGGATCAGAAGGCTGCCGTCCGAGACCGCAACGTTCTGGACATGATCGCCTGTGGCGGCAATGTCTATTATCTGGCCAAGCTGGCCGGGATTCTGGGCCTGAGTGTGCAAGACATTGGGGCTCAGCAAACGGGGATGACTACCGAGGAGTTCAAGCAAAAGCTCCTCGGGGCGGCCCGCTGACATGGAGCAAATCTGACATGGCACAAGTCATCGGGGGAATTACCACTTCCCATATCCCTGCTATTGCTATCGCCATTGCCAACAAGTCCTATGATGACCCGTACTGGAAGCCGTTCTTTGACGCCTACCCGCCAGTACATGAATGGTTGGCTGACGAGAAACCCGATGTCGCCGTCGTCATCTACAACGATCATGGACTGGCCTTCTTCTTAGATCAGATGCCAACCTTCGCCATCGGCGCGGCCCATGAGTATCGCAATGAGGACGAGGGCTGGGGCATCCCGACCATCGCCCCCTTCGCAGGCAATCCGCTCATGTCATGGCACATCATCGAGCAGATGGTCGCTGATGAGTTCGACATCACCTCCTGTCAGGAGATGGCGGTTGATCATGGTTTCACTGTTCCCATGCAACTCTTCTGGCCCGATCGAGGGCCCGACATGCCAACCGTCATCCCGATTGTGGCTAACACGGTGCAGCATCCGATCCCCACGGTCAAGCGTTGTTATGACTTTGGTCGCGCTCTGGGCAAGGCCATTCGTTCCTACCCCGAAGACGTCAAGGTTGTGGTGCTTGGCACCGGTGGCCTTTCCCATCAGCTGGACGGCGAACGGGCTGGTTTCATCAATAAGGAATTCGACCTGATGTGTATGGAGAAACTTGTCAGCGATCCGCAATCACTCACCTCAATCACCCGCCACGAACTGATCCGCCAAGCAGGCACCCAAGGATCCGAACTCATCATGTGGATGATGATGCGTGGCGCTCTGTCGGATGAGGTCACCGTTCTCAATCAGAACTACCACATCCCCATTTCCAATACCGGGGCGGGCACCATGCTGCTGGCCTGCAACGACTAGCTGATCTCCAGCTGCACTGACTAGCTCCCTCAACCAGAAACGAGCCCAAGACAATGAAAACCCAGGTCGGCATCATCGGTGGAGGACCCTCGGGCCTTCTACTCTCCCAGCTCCTCCATGTTCGAGGGATCGAGACGGTGCTGCTGGAGAAACACACGCGAGAGTATGTGTTAGGCAGGATCCGGGCCGGGGTGTTAGAACACGGTTTTGTCGACCTGATGCGTGAGGCCAACTGTGCCGAACGAATGGATATCGAAGGTGAGATCCATGACGGGTTTGAGATTGCCCATGACGGCATTCGTGATCGCTTGGACCTCAAGACCCTGACCGGCGGGGACACTGTCATGGTCTATGGCCAAACTGAGTTGACTCGTGATCTCTATGACGCCAGGGCGGGGGCAGACGGCATTGTTATTCACAACGCCATGAACGTGCAGCCGCACGATTTGAAATCTGATGCCCCCTACCTGACCTATGAGTTGGACGGTGAGGCACAACGGGTTGATTGTGAGTTCATCATCGGTGCCGACGGCTATCACGGAGTGAGCCGCCAATCGATTCCAAAGGACATCTTGAAGGAGTATGAGCGGGTCTACCCCTTCGGCTGGCTTGGCGTGTTGTCCGAGACCAAGCCGGTGTCGCCCGAGCTGATCTACGCCAAGCACGAGCGTGGTTTCGCGCTTTGCTCCATGCGGTCACAGGTGCTGAGTCGGTACTACATCCAGGTCCCCCTATCAGACAAGGTCGAGGACTGGTCCGATGACATGTTCTGGGAGGAACTCAAGCGCCGCTTGCCCGACGATGTCGTGGCAAATCTGGTCACGGGACCGTCAGTGGAGAAGTCCATTGCGCCGGTCCGAAGCTTCGTGGCCGAGCCCATGCGGTACGGCAACTTGTTCCTGGCCGGAGATGCCGCCCACATTGTTCCACCCACCGGTGCCCGCGGCCTGAACAGCGCGGCATCCGATATCCAGTATCTCTATCACGCCTTCGTTGATCACTACCTGAACAATGACGACTCGGGACTGGACGGCTACTCGGCCAAGGCTCTAGCCCGAGTCTGGAAGGCTCAGCGGTTCTCCTGGTGGATGACCACCTTGTTGCACACCTTCCCCGAGAACAGCGGCTATGACAACAAGCTGCAAGCTACCGACCTGGCGTATCTGTTCTCCTCGGAGAGCGCCATGAAGTCCATGGCTGAGAACTATGTCGGGCTGCCTTATTGAGAACCTGTCGGGGCGGCGCTCCTCACACCGGACAGATGCATTGCAAGGTGCATTGCGTTTCTCTATACTCATCTCATGCCTCAACTTGTTACCCGGATTGATGATGACCTAGCGGCTCAGATCGACCGTCTTATCGCTAGCGGCGACGTTCAGTCCCGATCCGACGCTGTTCGGTCCGGATTGCGCGTCCTGTTGGAAGAAAAGCGTCGCAAGGATGTGGCCCAGGCAATTATCAAGGGGTACCTCGACCAACCTCAGATCGCACAGGACATAGGCTGGTCTGACCGAGCTACCGCGGAGATGATTGCTGAAGAACCGTGGTAGAACCAGCCCAGGGCGAAGTCTGGTGGGCAGAGGCTGAGGACAAACGACGGCCAGTCCTGGTGATCACCCGGAGTGAGGCCATAGCGGTGTTGGGCTGGGTCATCATCGCCCCGATCACGCGGACCGTACGCAACATTCCAACCGAGATTCCCCTCGGGTCAGAACAAGGCCTCCCTTCTGCTTGTGTCGCCGCCTTTGACAATCTCCAACCAATTCGCAAGGCGCTCTTGACCGAGCGACTTGGGGCTCTGGATCATCCGTCACCTATCTGCCAAGCCCTCGACGCGCTGGCCGACTGCTAGCCACGGGAAGGGGCGCCTGCTACAGCTGGACATCATCAAGGGGCCAGATAGGTCGGGTGATGTGTTGGTAGGGGCGTTCGAAAACATTGCCATTCATCGAACCCGGGGCATCACAATAGATGACGCCAGCGGCCTGAGGTTCGAAGTTGGCGTAGAAGTGCTGGCTGGATTTCACGATGACCAAACGCTTACTCCACGGGTCACAGCCTGCTTCCAGGAATGCACTGGGGTGCATGGGTTGTTGGCGCAGGTCATTGACGACGACCTGCATGCCATCCGATTCCAGCAAGACGGTTCGGCCTAGGTGGACCAATTGATTGGCCGACCAGAGCTGGTGCTTCTTCCCTTCGGTCAGTTTCAGGACCTTGACCTTCAGGTCAAGGGGATCACCAGACAGCGGCCCCGTCTTGCCACCAATGCGCATGTCCAGGAATGCTCCTTCACCGGCAGCGAATGCCATGTCGACCGCGACTGGATCCCAAAGCAAGGCGACTGCGACATCGGTCAGGCCACGGTCCAAGCAAGCCCGGATCAGGAAGGTCGAGTCGCTGGCCGCTCCCCCACCGGCATTATCTGAACCATCCGACATCACTACCGTGCCGCCCGGCGTGACCTCCAGCAATGCTGCTGCAGCATCCAGGGCTTCATCGATGGTGAGCATTGCTTCGGTGCCTTGCTCTCGAAGGGCGAAGAACTCGTGCCCCAATTGCTCCGCCAGCGCTGCTGCCCGCTCGGGATCGTCATTAGTGGTCACGATAACGCTGGCACCCGCACCGGCAAAGTCGGACCAGGGGAACCCGTGAGCCAGACTGACCTGCATCACGGTGTTGTTGACACCACCTTCTCCTGAAGTCAACGAGACATCGACACCGTGGGCTCCTTCGCAGGCTTGGGCGCGGTCAACGAGGGAGCGCATTGGTTCTCGTGGGGTATGAAACATGGACAGCATCGGGATTCGGAATTGGGCTGTTGTTGGCTTGCACTCACCTCGTGCCACCGCGTGGATCTGGTCGAAGAGTTCCGCTCCCCGCTCCTCAAAGTCGACATGGGGGTACTCACGACACGCCATGATGATGGAGGCATTGTCCAACATGGCGTCGGTGATATTGCAGTGCAGGTCTAACAAGACGCCAATGGCACAGTCTGGTCCAACGATTGGTCGTACCTGCGCCAAGAGGTCACCCTCACAATCGTCATAGCCTTCAGCCATCATGGCTCCGTGCAAGATGAGGAAGACCATGTCGAGGGCGCCTTCCGCTACCCCTGCTCGCAGATCATCCAGGATCTCATCCCGCAGCCGCTCAAAGTCAACCCGAACGGTTGGGGCCGACGGTTGAGCGAAGGCAATGGTCGACATGACCAGCTCACACCCCGCACTACGGGATCCTTCACGAATGGTGTCAACGCCCATGAATCGGACCGGGTCACCCATCTTGGGGTCACCCGGTCTGATCAGGACTGTTTGAGCAAAGCTCGCTCGATTGGTTGGCACGGGCGAGAAGCTATTGGTCTCATGGGCAAGGGCAGCACAAAAAACTCGCATGCCTCATTCTTAGCAGGCTACTGATCGGTCGAAGTCATCCTCATCCCGACCGGTCTTGCTCAACCAGTACTGCTCAACCAGTACTGCTTAACCAATACTGATTAGCTGCTTTGACTGAGCCGGTGGCCTCCTGCGTCCATCACCTAGCTGATAGGTCGGACCAGAGTCCAGGTGACACCGTAATAGGTGGTGTCACCATAGGAGCCCTCCCAAACAGAGACTCGTCCGGCCCAGTCCTCAATGGACAGGTCGATGCGAACGCTCTGGTTATTGAACGGCGTGTCCTCATAGGTGAAGCCGGCTTGCTTCAAAACATCAGTGCTGAAGAAGGCTTCGAGCTCCGATAGCGCATCAGCCGGATAGGTCATGGTGATCTCTAAGAAGCCATCCTCGGCGACCCAGCCGAAGTCTTCGACCACGCCAACACCTTCGCGATAGCCACCGAGCGTTCCCCCTTCGGGGATGGGCAGAGAAGCGGCCCAACTTGGAGTCGCAAGCTCGCTAACAACCAGGTCCAGTTCCCAATTGAGTGGGGCTGAACCTTCCTTGGGATCAACAAAGGACTGCATGAGAAGTCGCCGAGCAGGGTCGGGATCAGTCTCGGAGGTGAACAAGGAGATGAAGTTTGAACCACCATCGGAGATTGAAGCAGCCTTCCACTCAACGGAACTATCGGAGCGAACCAGTTCGGCGTGGGCCTCAAGGTCCTCCTTAGTGAGAACCGCGTCAGTGCCAACAATTCGATCTTGGGTCATCTCTCCGTCGCGGATGTCTACTTCGGCCAGACTGAAAATCCCGGTGATGGTCCCGGGCACAACGGGGAAGTCTGCGGGCATTTCAAAGATCGAGGCCACGGCGTCAGCGGAGTAGGGCTGGCCGAACGAGGCCTCCAGTTCGGCTATGCGGGCTTCGGCCGCATCAACGAAGGCGGGACCCGACCACTCGATCGACGGAGCGCCATCGCTCGCCGACGATTCGATCTCGGCCGCGGACTCATCTTCATCAGGAGTGACCGAAGACGCTTCTTCTCCATCACCACTGGTCGTGACCGAAGAAGCGTCGCTGGCCGTGGAGCTAGCATCGCCGCTACTGCCGGTGTCGCTGCCCAACCCGCAGCCAGCCAAGGCGCCGAGCGCAAGTACGGCGAAGACAGCTGCGCCTAGTCGTGTATTCATCTACGTTCCCTCCAGGTGTTCGTGATCAGGAACGTATCGACCTCCCGCTAACCAGCCTGAAACTGAAGTCCGCAGCACCGGGTCGAACTACCCAGGGTAGACAGACAATCACTCTGGTCAATACAAATCAATCACTCTAGGTTTAGGAGATGCCAGGATTCAGGAAGCTTTTTCTCCCGCTCGGACTCGCTCTGGCCCTTTGCCTCAGCATGCTTAGTTTTCCGGCCCAACCCGCGGCTGCTCAAAATGCCGACGGACCCCACCTCTGTAGCGGTGGGGAATCCTCACGCTTCGTTTCTCGCTATGACCAGAACACGATCATCAACCCGGTCCATGCCCAGACGACACTAGCCATTGGTTCGGATCAGGTTTGCGTGCCCAATCTCGAATTCTGCGCTAGCCACATCAGTACTCGTGGGCCTCGCCTTGCTCCTCCCCAAGCCGACCCAGTCAGCGAGATCATTTGCCGGAGCAGCGCCCAAGGTGTTGTTCCCTTCGGCGACAGCTATGTCCGGTACATCACGGAGCGTCGCTACTCACCCGATGGGGCATTTCTGTACGGAACTGAGCGAATCGCCGAGGTCATCCAGTACCCAACCCCAGACGGCTTCCTCAATGGCCAGCCGGTCTATCTTGATGTAAACGTTGGTCTGAAGTCACAAGCAACATCGGTGGCCGAACTGGCCTATGCGCTCGACTTCTCCCAAGACGACGCCAACGTTCTTCGACTCTATTGGGCCTTCTTTAACCGCATGCCAGATCTCGGTGGTGCCCAGTATTGGCTTGAGCTGTCACGAAACGAACTGACCTTGGATGAGATTGCCGAGTACTTCTCCCGGTCAGAAGAGTTTGGCTTGCGCTATGGCGAAGTGAACTCCGAAGAATTCTTAGCCATTGTCTATCAGAACGTACTTGGACGGACCTACGACCAGGGCGGCTTCGACTATTGGCTAGGCCTCCTAGACAGTGGCGACCTCACCCGGGGTGGCACGGTCCGGTGGGTGGCCGCCAGTGCAGAATTCATCGGCGAACACCCCTACCCATATCCGGTCTTGCCGTCCCAACTCGACCGTTGGCCAGATGCAGGGCAACACATTCTTGAGCAATGCGGCTTCTCGCTACGGGGCCGGGTGACCCAAACGGCGCAGGGAACTGTGCTCCTATCAATCGACCTGCGCACTGACGCTCCGACCGAACTGGACTACCCAGAACACGTTCGCTTTGCCTGCGCCAGGGCTTTGTACCGTTCCAACACAGTTGCATTTGACGGGCTAACGCTCAATGGCCTCCAGGTCCTGGACACCAGTAGCAGCGCTCAGTACTTCCCTGGTCGAAGCCAGAACGCCATGACCTTCCGTGCCACCTTCCCCGACCAAGCCTGGAGTCCATCCGGAGACAATCAACTCCTCGGCGCGGTAGTCATCATGCACGAGGTCAATGGTGCCTTCGCTGTGGACCTTTCGTCGGTCAGCTATACCGATTTCCTGTGTCCCACCTGGTGTGTGTAGACGCTGCAGAGCGTTCAGGATTGAGTGAGTTGCTTTACCGTTCGTTCACTTGCGGCCAACGCACCCTCCACATGTCCGGGAGCAACTGGACTGGTCTCGGTCGAAGACCAGAACAGTTTTCCATTCCAGCTCGCTTCCTGAAGGTGCGGGGATCCGAAAAGGTCATACCGGTCGTTGGTGACCCAGCCATCCGGGGTTGTCCAGACATCTGTCTGCCAGTTCTTGGTCACGACCTTGAGCGGATCGTGGGCCGCAGCCCCGAACAGGTCGACCAGATGGGCAACAAAACTCTCTGAGTCCGCTGGACGGAGAGGATTGTCGGCGTGACCGAAGCCAAAGAGCATGGCCGGGGCGCCATCGGGCCCACTCATGTCATGAACCTCGCCAAAGGTTGTGCCCGGTGAGATGGCCAGACCCGACAGGCCTTGCTCTCGCCAGAACGGCTTGTTGTAGACGGCGACGGCCTTGGTGGTGGTTCCCATCCACACGGCCACATTTGTCGCCGCCTCGGCAACGTGTGGTGACAGGGACTCCGGCGAAACCAGTCCGGATGACACCGCCAGGGATGGAGGCAACGCGATCACCACGGCGTCTGCTCGAATCTGGCCAGCGGGGGTGAAGGCCACAATAGAATCTTCGACGTGGTCGACTCGAGAGACCGGGGATGAGGTCCGGATCGAACCCTCCGGAAGGCGGATCGCCAGGCCGCGGGTCAGCGTACTCATTCCTCCAATCAGCCGAAAGGCGAGCGGCTGCGGGAATCTGGCCCGCTGGTTTCGCCCATCCGTCCGAAGCAAGGCATCGCCGTCATTCCATTGCTCATGCACACCAACGCCGAGATCGCTGACCAGCTGGATTACACGGTTCTCACCTGGCCAGAACCAGGTTGCCCCCAGGTCAGCATGCCCACCCGGGACTTGGGCAGTTAGCAACCTTCCGCCAACTTCGTTGCGAGCCTCAAGCACCAGAGGCGTTCGCCCAGCTTCGACCAGGCCAGCGGCAACCGCCAGGCCACTGATTCCAGCTCCCACAATGAGAACATCGCAAGACTCTTGATCACCAGGTTGGGACAAGATGAAGTTCCCCTAATCGTTTGCTGGTGGCCTCACTGTTTGCTGGACTCTACAGACTAGGTCGTATTTCCCTTTCCCTTGCCCTGCCTATCGAGCATTCCAACCCTGCCGGTGTCCCGCTAGGCGCAGGCCGTGTCCAGATACATCAGCAGATCTTCGAAGTGCATCCCCTCCTCCGAGCTGAGAACGTACGCTTTCTCTGCCACCTTTGTTTCGTCCCATCCAGCTTCCTCGATCAATGCTGCGAGCCGGACAAGTCCTGCGTGCTGCCACTCAACCGCAGTCCGAATGTCAACGGGTGCAGATCTCAGGATCGACTCAGATGCCTCTACCTGATCCGTGTAATAGGTCTCGGACTCTTCCGGCGTACTCGGATAGTCTTCGGGCACTGGGGCAAACGGAAGCTCACAGAATTGGGCGAGGTCTGGTTCCGATGGGATGGCAGCGGCTGCAGCGAGGTAGCGCTCGAACTCACCAGAGCTATCACTCTCATTGTTCGTATTCCTCCTCGACCCACTCATCTCCACCGTCATCAGGTCAAACAGTCCCTCTGCTGCGTCAAGTACCTCAGCACGGTCCTGGGGCGCCGAACTAACCCGAAAAACTAGATCAGAGCTCTCAAAGAAATAGAGGCGGTACGCGTCACCTCTCTGGACGAAGTCACCGCCAGCATCACCCTCAAGAACACCAACACAACGAGCATTCTCCTCTTCATCAGACAACCCAGATTCTCCCTCAAAGCAAAGGTAGCTGTTTGAGTCGTTGAGATCATCGGCTGCCTCCAGGTCCCACCAGGTCACGTCCTCGCCACCAATCACCATTTCCCCCGATGACCCTGTTAGCGCTGTCGTGCTCGCTAACCACTCGGACATCGACAATTCACCAGACACTGCAACATTACTTCTGTCCGGAGACTGGTTGGTCTGATCCGGGTCAACAAGTTGAGCAGTCAGCCCGAATAGGACACCCACACCTCGCCCCTGATCCGAGAGGCCAAAGAAGAATCCTTCGCCTGGGAGGGGAACTGCCGGGGCGCCTCGTTCATAGCCTTCAGGTGCTTTCAAAAAGATGGTGGCCGATCCCAACTCAATTTGGTATTCGCCTGGTGGGAGTTGCTGCTCAAAACTCACGCTCTCCAACGGAGCGGCCCCAGGAGTTGTCTCCGCCTGTTTATCCTCTGCCGATTCTGGCCCACACCAGCACAACCCGGACAGTATATGAACAGCAAGCTGGTCAAGGTCATCTGCGCTCTCCGTTGATGACTGCCGGAAGATCAGCACAGGCTCGCCCCCTGCTGGCCGGGCAATGTAGATTCGGAACTGCAAATCTGGACCATCCGAGATGGCAACAGATTGGTCTCGCGGTCCGAATGTCACCACTTGGGTGCAGCGGCCACCAAGATTGCATTCGTCAGCCTCCTCGAAGTCGCTTGCTGTAGCCACATCCCAGAATGAGATGTCCTCTTGTCGGCCTGACCCCAGAACCTCGAGCCGGCCGGAGTCCTCTAACCATTTACCGAAATCACCGGGGAACGGGGCTAGTAAGGCGCCAATCTCCTCGCCCCTTTCCCCCGGCACTACAACGCCGCTTGGCAGGACCACCAGAAGGGCATCAAACTCGCTGGCCCCGGGTAGAGCAAGTGCCAGTCTCCCCGACTCCATTGATTCGACCTTTGTTCGTAGCGGAACGCTAAAGGTGATCGGTGAGCCAAGAATAGGTGATGTGTAGCTCACGCCGGGTAGAAGCTCGGTTTCCAAAACCACCGTCTCGAAGTCGAGGACATTTTGGTCGCCTTCATTCTCACTAGCTTCATTCTCATCAGCAACAAGGCTTTCAGCGGTGTCTATCGAATCGTCACTGGAACAAGCCGCCAACACGAGGACGATTGCTACAAGTAGTGCCCCTACCTTTCTCATGATGCCTTCCTAACTACAGCCGACATTTGGTCCTCAGACATAGCTCCCCTTTCATACGGCACTGCGAGTCTCGACCATCTATCGGTTCACCTGCCGACTATCCGTCGAAAAATAAATCTTGCTATGTCGACGGAGAAACAACGCCCAGATCGATAAAGAGGACAGCGACTAAGAAGAGGAGGCCAGCGATCCAAGACCGATTCACGACCGAAGACTCACTGACCTGTCTCTATCGAGAAACCGTAGATCAGGTTTATGGATTTCTTCTCGCACGATGCGGCTCCGTATCCCTCGCTGAGGACTTGACCCAGCTCACATATGAGCATGCGGCGAGACAGACGGCCGCGAACGCTGACCAAGCTCCCAGTCTCCCTTGGCTCTTCACCGTGGCCCGGCGAAGACTGATTGACTACTGGCGGGACGAGGATCGAGGACGCGATCGACTAGAGCGCCTCCACAGTCTTGCCCTTCTAGAACAGCATCCCTCCATCTCCTCTCTAAGTACGGCGGATGATCGCGTTCTGCTCGCCATGGACTCACTGCCACCACGTCAGCGCGGCGCCGTCACACTCCGCTACCTCGATGACTACTCGGTGAGCGAGGTTGCTGAGGCCCTCGGGACCACATATCTGGCAGCCGAATCACTTCTTTCGCGAGGCCGACGCTCACTAGCCAAGGCTTTCGACAGAGCCCCTACTCGAAACGGAGCCCAATGACAGATGCATTCGAAGCGCTGAAAACACTCAACCGGCCTCACCGAATCGATTCTCAGCGCCGCATGTCCATAGAGGCAGCGATGCAATCCGCGTATCGTGAGAAAATCATCGATGTAGATACTCCGTCGGACACCAACATCGAACTGATTGAGGTTACAGATCGGGTAACCCAGGACGGCAAGCAGGGGATCATTCACCGTCATGGGTGGCGAATAGTGGCTACGGCGGCTTCGCTCCTGGCCGTTGCCGCCACCCCAGGCCTACTTAGGTTGGGAAAGCCCAGCACTGAAGTGCTTGCCGTGGCAGAAACGTCGGACACCGATGGGGCTGATGAGTACTCAGATCTTGCAGCCTTCTGCCTCAGGTATCTGAACCCAGTTGTCGACGCGCTCGACACGATGAGGGCAAGTGCTGATCCGAAAGCAACAACTGCTGTTCAGAACGCTCTGACCGAAGCAATTCATGAATTGAAGGGGGTCTCACTGCCAGATCAGCAAGAACATGCCTTGATGTCCAATCTTGGCGCGTTGGAAGGACGAGCAAGACTGCTCCAACAAGGAGACTTCATCGGCCACGAAAGAGTCGCTGCTGACCTGGCAACGTTGCTCGGGTTACTCGAAGGATCTTCCTGCGATCTAGAACGCCTCGGCCCACTGCGCGTAAGTGACTCCTTCTACCAAGGATACGAGAAGCCTGCGGATTAGCAGATCACGAGCTTTCTGTCTTGACCGGGCTGACACTTCGACAATGGGCATTTGATCAACCCACTCACTCAGACCACTCGGAACACCGACCGTGATCCGGTTCTCGTGAGCGCCGTTCTGAACCCAGCAGGCTAGTTCTTCGCCAGCAGGGTTTCCAGTTCTTTGTCCCGCATGACGGCAGCGAACCTCAGCTGGTCCTCATCACCGTTCTCACCCTTGTCCAAAGCAGCCAGCGCCGCTCTCTGGGCTAAGTAGTCGACATTGGTGACCCCGGCTCGGCTTTGCAGCATGCGCCAGCTGCGCCTGCGTTCGACACAGAACAGCACCATCTGTCGAGACAGGCTGATGGCAGAGACTTCGCCGAACTCATTCTCGATCTCGGTGTACACACCCCAGTCGGGGATGAACGAACGATGCGACTCATCGAACAGTCGACGTTGCACCACATCGTCCTGAGTAATCAGGGTCAGCATGTCACCGAGTTCGATCAGGCCATCGGTCGACTTTGCCGGCTTCCAATGACGTCGGAAGCGGGCCTCGGTTACCGCCCAATGGGGAGCCATGTAGGCGTAGTGACGGCCACTGGCTTTGGAGGCTTTCTGGTACCAATCCCGGTTCACACTGGGGTTGCCAGCCAGGTTGAGGGCATCTTCATAGGACTCACCCTTGGAGGGATCAAAGACGAACTGGGGCATGCCTCGCGAGTCCCGAATCCGGATGGCCTGCTGGGTTGACATGTCATCGGGGATGCCGTGCTCAGGTTGGCAGCTGGTGAAGCTCTGGAAGAACGAGGTTCCCCGATACTCAAGCGCATTCAGGATGGCCTTGTAGAACTGGGCGGTATTGGCGCCAGAAACCTGAGCAACAAAGGGCGAACCGTGACCACCAAGGAAGCTCTCAGCGACCCCCTTCTTCTCGGTCAACTTTCCCTGAGAGGCATGCCCAAACTGATTCATGTCCCCGCCACCGGGCATGGGGCTCGAATCGGAGTTCTGACCACCGGTGTTGGAATACACCTGGGTGTCCAACATCAACATGTTGACGTTCGGACGATTCTGCAACACCACCTTGGACACGTTCTGATAACCAATGTCGCCCATGCCTCCGTCGCCACCAATGGCCCAGACCTTAGGCAGTTCGCGGATTTCTTGGGGGGTCATCTCCGAGTCAGTCAGATGGACAAGATGGTCATAGAGGTCTGATGTCATGACCTCAATATCATCTTCGAACAAGGCGTTGTAGAGACGCTCGGGAATCACCGAACGGCGGGAATGGGTGAGGATGAAACCTTCAGCCAGAAGCCAGCTGATGGTTGCCCCGTCTTGGAAGAGCGAATTCATCCATGGGTACGGATGAGGGTTGTTGACCGGTGTAGAACCGTAGACCGTGTTGCAACCGGTGTGAGCCCCCATAGCCATGACGGCCATGCCGTTGGCCATTCGGCCATCGATGGCCTGCAGCTCGCGGTGGTTGAATGCGTCGTTGCGCATCACCTCGCCAATGGCGTCGACCAGTTCGGCGTTGGTGATCTTGCCATGAGCCTCGATCCGGGCGTCGGTGTCGTCCTGGTCGTCACCACCCAGTCCCATGAGCAGGTGAGCCACCGACTTGGAGAACAGTTCATGGACCTCTGGCTTGTCCTTGGCCAGCTTGGTCAGTCGGTCTTCGCCCTCATCCATCAGGCGCTTGGCTTTCAGGGTGAGTCGTTCGGCCTTGGCGTGATAGAGCGGCCGCATGTAGGACTCGGTAAGCGAGGCAATGGCATGCAAAATGGTCTTCTCACCACAACCGGCACAGGCTCCATCGCCACTGACCAGAGCCTCGTACTGACTGCGAAGCATGAGATGGTTCTTCAGCTGGCCAACCTGAGAGTCTTCGGGGTGTTCGGGATCGAAACGGCCCAGGTACTTGGTTGGGGTGTCCTGCAACATGTCCAGGAAGTTGGTGCCGCTGACATGGTCGGCGTTGAGTTCTGATGTTTCATCCGCCATGTAGAGGGCCTCATGCTCACCGCACTCGACCACGCACTCGCCACACCCCTTGCAGAGGTCCGACACCATGATGCTGAATAAGCCACCACTACCCGGCGTCTTCTTCTCCAGCATGCGGAAGACTGATGGGGTCTTGGAATAGGCGAAAGGCACCCGCTTGAACAGGGCCAAGAACTGATCAGCGGCAACGTCGCTGATGGAGGTTGCTTCGGTTACCGCCGCGATCAACAGGTCGGCGAAGGGGACCGATTCCTTGGCCGCGGTTGCCGCCGTCATCTGGGCGCGGACCGTGCTTTCAATCTCGGGCAGCGCAGCCAACACGGCTTGGCGCTCGGCCAGATTGGAAACATAGGCATTGGCGGCTGTGGTGAGGATGGTGGCAATGTCTTGCGCGGTGTTGGGCAAAGCCGTGTCGGGGCAGGCAGTGATGCACTCCATGCATTGGGTGCAGTTCTCGGCGATCCAGACTGGGGTTTGGCGGCGGGCACCGTACTTGCTGGCGGTGGCGCCGGTTGCACCGGGAATGACGCCGACGGATGCCAGGGGCGAAGAAGGCTGGTCATAGCCAAGCCCAGCGCGGTACTCCGAGTCGAACTTGGCCACACTGGCAAGCGGCATCCGGACCGGCTGCTCAACCAAGACCGAACTGCTCGCTGGAAGCGGACCGCAGGCATCACACGCTTGCAGGGCTGGGTGACGCATGCTCGACCGGTCAGCAGCATCCATTGGTCCGTAGGGCACGGGAACCACACGGTCGAATCCGCCGTTCATGACCACCATGTTTGACTCGACAACGGCATCGCCGAATCGGCCAAACTTCTTCTCGTACTGGGCACGAGTAAGTTCGTGGAACTGCTCGATGCTGACGCCGTACTCTTCGAGGATTCCTGAGATGGCGAAGAACGCACCGAGGAACGCATTTCCTTGCATGCGCAGTTGCAGGTCCGCTCGGGATGTTGCTGCCTTGGCGATGTCGAATCCTGGCAAGGAATAGACCTTGACATCCATGTCGACAATGGTCTGACGAGCCGCCGGTGGGATGCGTTCCCAGACAGTTTCTGGGTCTTCGTGTGACTCAATGATGAACGTTCCCCCGGGCTTGATGCCGTCCAGGGGGTTGGAGTGAGTGAAGGCCTTCGGGTCGCAACACAAGACGACGTCGACATGGCGCAGATCGCAGTTGACCCGGATGCGTTCGGGGGCAGCCACCAGGAAGTATTGGGTTGGGGCACCCTTCTTTTCGGAGCCATACTTTGGGTTGGCCGAGACGTGGACGATCTCGCGGGGGCGGCCAAACTCGTCGAATTCTTCATTGCGAATGGCGAGGTCTTCACCGATCTCGCCGATGATCTCACTCAGGTTTTTGCCGGTGGTGATCATGCCCCAGCCGCCAATGGAGTGAAAGCGCACAGCTATGGCGCCGTCGGGAAGCAGGGATGGGGTTCGTTCTGAGGCAACGGCGTGGGGGTGGTCGATCCCGAGTACGAAGTTGCGGACCCCGTCGTGGGGGCCGCTGCCGTCTTGGCGCTTGATCTGGCCGGTGGCGAATTCGTAGGCGCCAAGCACATGTTCGGGACGGAAGTCGCGGGAGCCAAGTCCGTAGATTCCGCCAAAGTGAATGGGGATCTCGTCAGGCTCCAGGACGGGGATGTCGCTGTCTGGGTGTTCGCGTCCAACCTCGACTGCCCGGTTGATGGCGGACCGGATCTCGCGTTCCAGCGGGTTGTCGATTGAGAGGGGATCATCGGTGCGTTCCAGAATGATGACCCGCTTCTTGCCCCGCAGGGCTTCGACCAGCTCGCCTTCGGGGAAGGGGCGAAGCACGTTGACGTGGATCGAGCCGACCTTGGCATCGTCCTGCTCACGGAGGAAGTCGACACCAGCTTCGATGTTTTCTGCTGCTGAGCCGAGGGAGACAAAGACCGTGTCGGCGTCGTCGGTCTTGTACTCGCTGATCATGCCGTAGTGGCGTCCGGTCAACTTGGCAAACTCGTCGTACGCCTCCTTCAAGAAGCCGAGGATGTGGTCGGCAAAGTTGTTGCGCCTAGCGATGACGCCGTTCATGTAGTGCTCTTGGTTTTGTACCGGGCCAAGCACCATCGGGTTCTTGAGGTCCATCATGCGGGGGACCCGGCGGCGGGTTGGGCCAAAGAGTTCTTGCTGGGCCGGGGTCGGCGAGTCGATGATCTCGTTGTGGTCGCCGAGGAACTGACGCATCAGTTCAGATTCGTGACGGTAGAAGGTTCGCTCCAGGTGGGAGGTAAGGAAGCCGTCTTGGATATTGATGGCCGGGTTGAGGGAAAGCTCGGTGACACGGCGGGCGATCAGGGATTGATCGGCTGCTTGTTGCGCGTCCTTGGCAAAGAGCATGATCCAGCCGGTGTCCAGAACGGCATAGATGTCGTCGTGTCCACAATGCACATTGAGGGCATGCTTGGTCAGGGCGCGGGCGGCCACTTCGACCACGAGGGTCGAGAGTTTTCCTGGTGCGTGGTAGTACTGCTCCAGGCCATAGATCAGGCCCTGGCCGGAAGTGAAGTTGACCACCCGACGACCGGTCATGGACAAGGCGATGGCGCCGCCCTGGGCGGAGTGCTCCCCCTCGGTCTCGATGGCCACCTTCTTGTTGCCGAAGACGTCAAGCGCACCTTGGGCGAAAGCGAGCTGGTAATTCTCACCCATTTCCGTGGAAGGAGTGATGGGATAGAAGACACCGCCCTGGGTGATGCGGGCTTCGGTGTGGTAGGAAACGAGCTGGTTACCGTTGGTGGTAATGCGGGTTCCTGGGAATCGCGGGCTGCTGGTCACATTGCTCCTTGGAGGTGCTCAATAGCGATGGTGCTCGATAAGCGATAGTCCCGTTGAAGCTCCCCATTGAGTAACGGGCATTTTGTCTCGACACGGAGAGGCGCGCCGCTAATGCGGCTCCCCTCGTCCTTGTTGTCGAGTGTGTTCAACATTTCTGTCTCGACTCGTCTGTGTCAGCACAATGCCTCAACAATTTGTCGAACAACCGTCCACACTATGTGGTGGTACACCCGAAACCTAGGGACCCTTGCCTCTATTCCGGGCACTTATCGGTCTCCAGGGACCGAGACCTCGTTCGAGGGTTAGCGAACCAGTCGGGTCGATGCGGCTGAGGCCATGGCGACACCACCCAAGAGCAGCCAGGTCCAGTCAAAGCCCAGGGCTGCAATGGCCACTGCGGTTGCCAGCGGAGCGGCAGCTTGCACAATGGTCACCACCAACTGAAGAGATCCGCTAACCGAACCAAAGACGGCCGTTCCAACCGTCTCGGTTATGAGCAAGGGGCGAAGCACCGTTTGTGCTCCGGCGGTGGCCCCAAAAACAACAACCATGAGGACTGCCAGAACAGGCCGACCGGAGACGAAGCCAAGCTGGAGGAATACCGCTTGCACCACGAGTGTCACCTCAAGCATGGACCGCACCTTCCATCGACTACCCGCTGCCAGCACCACGCGACCAGCAACCTTGGCCACGCCAGCAAAGCCAGCGATAAGGGCCGCAATCGCTGGCCCTTGCCCCTTGTCAATGAGCAGTGAAATGATGTGTACGTTGAAGCCAACGGCGGCACCTCGGCTGAGGGCAAAGACCAGAGCGAGGGGCCAGAGTCTGATCGCTGCGTCAGGCGGCTCAGAGTGGTTCTCTTCTGAACTCTCGTTCGTTTCTGCTACCTCTTCGATGGTGGTCGAGTCCACAACAGCATGGGTGGTGGTGGTCTTGGCGATGGTGGCCTTGGCGGTGCCCGAAACGATGGTGGAGGCAGACGTGGCCGGCGGGAGTAGCCGGCCAAGGGGAACGGTCACCAGGGCGAACACCACCGTCAGGATCAGCACACCGGATCGCCACGAGTCACCCCCAGAAACCAGGCCTCCCGAAACCATTTGGGCCAATGGGGAAAACACGGTGGAGGCCAAGCCACCGGCCAGGGTGATCCGAACAATGGCTTGGCGGCTCCTGTCCGGATAATGGCGAACAACAGTGGCGAAAGCCGGTTCGTACAGGGTTGCTGACATGGCTAGACCGATGATGGCCCAGGCGGCAAAGAACACGGGCACCGACCGGGCGGACGCCCAAAGGCTCATACCGACGACCCCGACGACTGCTCCAGCGGTGATCAGCTCCCGCGAGCCGCGACGATCAATGTGGCGACCAACAAAGGGTGCCGCCAGACCCGATGTAACGAGGCCAACGGAGAAGCCGCCGGACAATAGTGTGCTCGACCAGCCAAGTTCGGCTTCCATTTGAGGGAGGTAGACGGCGAAGGAGTAATACAACACACCCCAGGCGACAAGCTGGTGAATGGACAAAACGTTCGATGTCCAACGCCAGTCTCGGGCCTCCACTACATCTCCCCTCTGCTGGACGGATCTCCACTGGGAACTCTATTCGTCAATCGGATAGCAGCAGAGTCTCTAGCGAGATCTCAGACGAGTAGCGGTGGCCCCCGCCGAGCGCAACTTCCAGGCAACAAGGGCAAGGTCGATAGCGATTCGCCGCTCACGACTCGACAGATCCGCGCCACCAAGTAGTGCGCTGATTCGCTCAAGCCTCGCGTACAGGGTCTGCCTTCGAATCGACAATCGGCCAGCAGCTGCCACCTTGGACATCGCTTCATCCAAGTAGACATCCAGGGTCTGCAGTAACTCACTTCCCGTCCGCGAATCGTGCTCAAGCAGCGGCCCAAGCTGGGACTGGACGAAGTCGGCCAACGCGGCATCGTCGGCGGTATCGGCCAACAACTGATACAAGGCGAAGTCTTCGCTCAACACCAGCCTGGCCGCCGGCGTCAGCCTTCGAGCAAGCAGCAGTGTCGCTTTGGCCGAAGACAGCGCCTCTGGCAACCCCGCAATCTCCTTTACCGGCGGAGCAACTGCTGCGGTATAGGACCTGCGGCCCGACTGCTTGACGTAGACATCGAACAAATCGGCAAACTCGTTTAGGCGTGACCGCAGGTTTCCGGCCGCAGCAACCGCGGCAATCGAGATCCTGCCGTCGACCTCTGCAGCGGTGGCCGGACCGAGCACACCAAACGCCGTCTCCCTGGCCGCGATCACATCCGACACCGAGTCTCGGCCACTCGTCCTGCCGCCAACCTCCAGCACAATGGCGACTACCTGCTGCCCGTCCTTTGGCGACAAGCCGACACCGCGTGCCCGCTGGGTCAGATCGGTCAATGATGTGTATTGACCAGCGTCAATGTCCCACAGCAACTCTCCGCCAGCCAGCTGCCGACTCGACGCAGGCTTCGACCTCGTCGCCTCCAACACCAAAAACGGTGAGACCCGTTCGACTGCCATTTCTAGCCGTCTGGTTCGCTCGCCTTCAAGCACCAGCGTGGCCCACGCCTCGCCTCTGACCAAGATGGGTGAGGAGAACAGATCAGGGTCAGACAGGTTGATGTTCTCGCCCGATGTCGTTCCGGCAATCAGGGTTCCATCAACCAGGTACAGCCCTGTAGCGCACTCGACTGCATCAGATAGGGAGGCCAGCACGGCAGGCAAGCCTCCCCCACCTGCGACAGTCTTGGCCATCTCCGAATCGAGCTTGATCGCAAACCGCAGTTCATCGACCTCGGTACTGATCAAGAGCGTATGTACGGTTTCGGTTACCTCGACAAAGGGCACAACACCGCTCATCGAAATGACCGGAAGACCGGCTTCTCTTGCCGCGGACACAATGTCGGGCGGCGTTTCAGAGAATGTGCGGCCCAACTCAAGGAACAATGCGGCAACTCCCCGCTTGCCAAGGTCCCTGGCATAGTCCCGACGTACCTCTTCAGGTGCGGCGATCAACCCCAACCCTGTCGTTAGCAGGACCTCTCCCCCTTTCAACAAGGGTGAGATCTCATAGATTTCGGAGGTATGGACCCAACGAACGGCCCGCTCGGCCAGTTCTTCCATCGATTCCCCGGTCTCAACCAACGGTCGGGCTGCCTCAAACACCGGAAGCTCAATCAGATCGGCGACGGAGAGCATGATGTAATGATAGTCACACCCACTGGACAGTATGTCTAGTCACTAGCCACAAGAAATGTCATTTCGTCCATGGACTAGTCCGTTTGGCCTATCTAGAGTCGCACATGAGCACAAGTTTTCTTATGTTGGAGGCAGCCACATGGACACCAGAGATGATCTAGCCAAACCGAAGTACCGGGCACGAAGAGGACTCTTCGCTGCGCTGGCCGCGTTCCTTCTAGTGTTGTCCGCTTGCGGTGGCAACTCCGGTGGAAGCGATGCCGCTGAGGACACAACTGGAGGCGACAGCTCGGATGACAGTGGCGGAGCCGATGCCGATCTGCCGCTGTTCTACGGTGTCTTCGCCACATCGCTGGAAGAGCCCTGGGATGGCGCAATCCACGCCGCCCTTTCCTCCGCCGCCGAAGATGGCATGATCGAATACCGCCACCTCGATGGCCTCGGAACCGCCGATGCCATGGAACGCAGCCTCCGCGAGATTGCCACCGAAGACAAGCCTGCGGTCATCGTTGGTGATGCCTTCGCCGCCGAAGATGCGGTACGGGCCGTCGCCGCAGACTTCCCCGAAATCCAGTTCGCCTTTGGCTCTGGCGGCGGACCCGTCGCTCCAAACTTCAGTGTCTTTGACAACTGGATGCAAGATCCGGGCTACCTGGCGGGAATGCTCGCCGGAGGAACCACCGAGTCCAACACCATTGGTGTGGTCGGCGCAATGCCAATCCCCGAAGTCAACCGAATCATCAACGGCTTCATCGAAGGTGTGGCCGAAACCAACCCGGACGCAACCGTCCTTGTCTCCTTCATCAACTCCTTCTTTGACCCGGCCACCGCCCAACAGGCTGCTCAAGCCCAAATCGATGCTGGCGCCGATGTCCTTTTCGCCGAGCGAGACGGCGTCATCGCTGCCGCCGCCGAGGCGGAGATCCCGGCAATTGGCATGATGGTTGACCAGAGTGATCAGGCACCGGACTTTGTGGCAACCTCGCTGCTGTGGTTCATGCGACCAACGATTGACCACCTCATCGAGAACGTTGCCTCAGACACCGTGACCTCAGAGGATCTGGCCCAGTTCTCCTTCCTCGTCAATGGTGGCTCGGCCATCGCTCCAATCAACACCGATCTCATTGACGGTGACCTCATCGCCAAGATTGCTGAGCGACAGGCTGAGATGGAATCTGGATCGTTTGAGACCACGGTGAATGAGGAAACCCCAGCCGGTTCAACCGACGTAACTGGATGACCGGATCCGTCCCGCTTATCGAACTACGTGGCATTACCAAGGCCTTCGGCGATCTTGTCGCCAACGACGCGGTCGATCTTCGGGTCGACCGCGGCGAGGTCCTGGCTTTGCTTGGTGAAAACGGGGCAGGGAAGAGCACGCTTACCCGCATGATCTACGGGCTTAGCCGCCCGGACTCGGGGGTAATCAAAGCCGACGGTGTGGCGGTTTCGTTCTCGTCACCCGCCGATGCCATGGCGGCGGGTATTGGCATGGTCACCCAAGAGTTCTCACTTGTTGGTCCAATGACCGTGACCGAGAACGTCATGTTGTCAACTTGTGGGCTTGGACCAATCGACCGTGCCGCGGCCAGCAAGAAGGTGGCTGAACTGGCAAGCCGTCTAGAAATGACCATTGACCCCAGCGCGGTGGTCGAGACTCTGTCAGTCGGCGAGCAGCAACAGGTCGAGATTCTGAAGGCCCTATTCAACGACTGCAAACTCCTCATCCTTGATGAGCCAACAGCAGTACTTGTCCCCCAAGATGTTGCTGGCCTGTTCAACACGATCCGGACACTGGTCACCCAGGGCATGGGCGTCATCTTCATCTCTCACAAGCTGCATGAGGTGGTTGAGATTGCCGACAACGTGACCGTGTTGCGGCGAGGCAAAACGGTTGCAACCGTTCCGTGCGAAGGATTAGACCCGCGACAAATTGCCGAATTGATGATTGGCAGCCCTCATGCCCAGGAGGGGCAGCGCCAACGCGACGACAACACGAACCCTGGAGAGCCAGTGCTCACCATGGAGAATCTCACCGTGCTGGGTTCGGGCAAACCCAGGCTCAACGGATTCACCTTGACCGTGTACGCGGGCGAAATCGTTGGTGTCGCTGGGGTATCTGGCAACGGCCAAACCGAGCTAGTTGACGTCCTGAGTGCAGCACGCCAGCCCGATACTGGCTCAATCGTCGTTGGGGAAACCGACGTAACGAAGCTTGGTGTTCTTGCCCGGCTCGATGCCGGTCTCGGGCGACTGAGCGAGGATCGCAAGAGCAGCATTGTCCCCGAGATGAGTGTTGAGATGACGCTCGCGCTCGAAGAGCTCGACAACTATAAGCATTGGGGATTGCTGGACAAGAAGGCGATCCGGGCCAACGCCAACCAGATGATCCAGCAGTTCGATATCCGGGCCCGGCCGACCGATGCCATCAGCGCCCTGTCTGGCGGAAATATGCAGAAGGTTTTGCTGGCACGGTCCTTGCAAACCAAACCAACCGCCCTCGTTGTGGCCCAACCAACTCGTGGACTCGATGTTGGCGCCTGTGATTATGTGTATCAGCAGCTCGAAGCTGTCCGCGACAGCGATGGCGGCGTCCTTGTTGTCTCTGAGGACCTCGATGAACTCCTACAGATTTGTGACCGAATTGTCGTCTTGTTGTCCGGTGCAATTGTTGGCGAGGTCAACGCAGCAACCACAAGCCCAGCCGAACTTGGATTGCTGATGACTGGAGCGACTGGCGCCGCTCTGGATCAAGGATCTGAGGTCGGAGTGTGAGCGGCATACCGATCCCTCGGCTGCGGCTGCGCGGACAAAAGCCAGCGTGGCTAACACCTTTGTCGATCGCGGCCGCCGCGATTACCACCCTGCTGCTGACGGCCGCTCCGATTCGTATTGCCGGGGCCAACCCATCGGCCGCATTCAGTCGCTACTTGATCAAGCCACTTACCTCTGCCAATGGCATTGATGAGCTTCTCTTAGCCGCAACACCGCTGTTGTTCACAGGCCTGGCCGTGGCCTTGGCCTTCCGATGCGGCTACTCCAATATTGGAGCCGAGGGCCAGTTCCTCGCGGGTGGAATCGGTGCGACCATCCCGGGGCTCTACTTGTCAGACCTTCCAACCGTACTTGCACTTCCACTAGCCATTGTTGGTGGAGCCGTTGCTGGCGCCGCCTGGGCGGTCGTTCCTGCTTGGCTTCGTCGTAAGGGTGGTATTGACGAGGTCGTTACCACCCTTCTATTAAATCCCGTCGCCCTCTTGCTGGTTCAGGGGCTGTTGAATGGACCGTGGCGCAACAGCGAGACTGGCTTCCCGGAGTCTGACCGGCTCGGTGATGGCTACACCATCGGTCCGGTCACATCTGGATCCCGAGTGCATTGGGGCTTTGTCCTCGCCCTCGTGTTGATTGCTGTTGCCTACGTCGTGTTTCGACACACCGCGCTTGGTGTCCGTATGAGCGCCGTTGGCCAGGCCCCAAAGGCCGCACGCTTCAGCGGCATTGACGCCGACACCATTGTGTGGCGTGCGGCTCTGGTGTCTGGGGCCATTGCTGGTCTTGGTGGATGCATCCAGGTGTTGGCGGTCCAGCATCAGTTGGCAACCGGCATCTCCAATAGTTACGGCTACACCGGCATTGTTGTCGCCACCCTTGGAGGACTCGGTGCTATTGGTGTCGGTTTTGTTGCTCTGCTACTGGCTGATATCACTGTCGGCGCCCAGAGTGCCTCCCGAGTTCTTGCCTTGCCACCACAGATGGGGCAAATCGTTTCGTCCGTCCTCCTGCTGACCGTCGTGGCGGCCCTGGTGCTACGAAAATTCAAGGTGGTCTTTACCCGGAACGAGGTTGACTCATGAGTCTCGGCTTCTGGATCGGCCTCATTGGTGCAACATTCGCCATTGCTACACCATTGATGTGGGCCAGCTTGGGCAACCTCTTGAACGAGAAGTCCGGGGTGATGAACCTGGGTATCGAAGGGACCATGTATGTCGGAGCGTTCGGCGGATTGGCCATTGCGTCAGAGTCCGGGTCGATCTGGCTTGGCCTAATTGGAGCCATCATCTTTGGGTGTCTGGCCGGCCTGCTGGTTGCGGTGTTCACCGTGACCATGGGGGTGAACCAACATGTTGTTGGTATCGGAACAACGCTCCTGCTTGTGTCGGCTTGTGAGTTTGTGAACCGGTTGCGATACGGCTCCGGTTCGTTGGCCAAGATTGAGAAATTTGGGGACATCATCGACGATGCTGGTCCCCTGTCCCAGAACTGGATGACCTACTTCGTCTTCCTTATTCTGGCTCCCCTCATGTGGTGGACTCTACGTTCAACGGGCTTTGGCTTGCGCCTCACAGCGGTTGGCGAGCATCCCGAAGCCGCCGATGTCGCTGGCATCAACGTTAACCGGACTCGCTATGTGGCGTTGGTAGTCGGGGGCGCACTGATGGCCTTGGGTGGTGCGTACATCACGCTGGCTGAACTCGGAACATTCACCCTTGGAATCATCAGCGGCCGAGGTTGGGTCGCGGTGGCTCTGGTCATCTTTGGGCGATGGAAAGTTTGGCCGACGGTCGCCGGAGCAGTGCTTTTCGCCGCCACCGATGCCCTGCAACTTCGTCTGGCCATCACGTCCACGTTCGGTGCCGTTCCAAACGAACTTCTCATCGCGTTGCCGTATCTCGTTGTTGTTGGCGCCCTGGCAATTTGGGGCCGCAAACTCCGCTATCCCGGAGCCTATCTCAAGCCCTACCGCCGGGCCTAGAACCATCCACTCTCGAACACTCTCTCTTGAACAAGGAACCGCTATGACGAACTCCGAATCTCCAGAAACGGACGAGGCGTTACTCGCCTACGCCATCCAAGCTGCGAAGACCGGGGCAGCAAGTGGTGGCGTCCCCATTGGTGCCGCCTTGATTGTTGATGGTGAGGTCATAGCCACTGGTCACAACAAGCGGGTCCAGGAAGGAAGTCCGATCAAACACGGCGAGACGGACTGTTTGGCCAATGCCGGACGACTGCCGGCGTCGGTATACGCAAAGGCGACAATGGTGACCACGTTGTCTCCGTGTGACATGTGCACCGGGGCGATCCTTCTGTACAAGATCCCGCGGGTTATTGTTGGCGAGAACAAGACGTTCTACGGTGGCGAGGACTACCTACGATCGCGCGGGGTCGATGTTGTTGTGCTCAACAACCAAGACTGCGTCGACATGATGGACACCTTCATCGCAAAGCATCCAGACATCTGGAACGAGGACATCGGCGAACCGTCCGACTAGCAGAGCTCATCGTCTGGCATTCACTTCAGCACCTGGCAACACCTGTTCTCACGAAAGCCGATCTTTCCCGCGGCGCGGAACACCTGACCCCTCTGAGGCCTCTTACAAGGTGATGAGAGCGAGAAAACTGGAGTGATTGTCTACGTCAACAACCCTGATCGGACCATCGTTGTCATCAGTATTGCCAGTAGCGGTGACGGCTGGAGCATCGTCAGCTGGGAGGCATCACCGTGCTAAAGCTCAGGCGCTCGAGAAGACCTTCGTAGCCAGACCTTGCGAAGTCATCGACGGTGTGCCCGACTCATGAACTGCTCAACACAGTCCAAGACGTCAGAAACAAGCCAGAGACGATTTCGTTTGGCCGGTGAGTTCTGTCGAAGGATCCCAACCTCAGTGAGCCGGTCAATGGCACTCTGAGCTGCTACCTGCGACACTCCAAGCTCAGTCGCCGCGGCTGAAGCCGAGATCGCAGGATGACCAAGGCAATAATCCAGCAGAGGCCAAACCGTCGAGTCACTACGAGCAGAGATCAGCTCATCCCACGTTCGGCGGGTGACGATCAGATCTTTGGCTAAGTGGTCAGCATTTTGCAGCGAGCCAAAAGCAGCGTCAACAAAGGTGGAGACAATCGGTTCAACATCGCCAAGTCTGTAGGCATTGAGGGCGGCGAAATAGCGATCTGTGTTGACAAGCAGCCCCGCGGATAGAGGCAGTAATATGCGTCGAGTTAGTCCGGCGTTTCGCAACATCCGCTGGACAATGACTCTCCCGGTTCGGCCGTTTTGTGTTGCGTCAGGGATCGTGTCACTGAACCCAGAATCTTTCACACAGCAAACGAGGGTCAACTAACCTGGTCCAGGAGGCCAACATGACCCCGCATAAACGCAAACCCAGAAAAGCTCT
>JAJRQY010000041.1 GCA_024280015.1 Actinomycetes bacterium | reverse complement strand
CAACCGCGACGGAACAAACGTCGGAACCAGCAACAACACCTGGCACACCGACCGCAACCTCACACCCGGCACCACCTACACCTACACCGTGCAAGCAATCTTCGCCGACGGCACCCTCTCACCCGAATCAACCCCAATCGCCACAACCACCGTCGGCAACCCCGCCATCGGACCGACCGGGCTACGCACAACCACCCAAACCCGAGAACGCATCGTCCTCAACTGGCAACGCCTCGACGGAGCAACCACCTACCAAATCAACCGCGACGGAACAAACGTCGGAACCAGCAACAACACCTGGCACACCGACCGCAACCTCACACCCGGCACCACCTACACCTACACCGTGCAAGCAATCTTCGCCGACGGCACCCTCTCACCCGAATCAACCCCAATCACAATCCAAACCCAGCCATAGCCGTCGTTGCTAGAAAGGCATGACTTCGGGCCCTTGTCTCCAGTCGCACGTGGGTGCAAACTCAGGATACGACTCGGGCTCGGCCAGGTCGGTCGGGCTGGAAGGAGAATCATGTTTGGAGACATTCTCGTACCACTTGACGGATCGGCGCTAGCCGAACGCGCCCTCCAAATTGCCGTACCACTTTGTCGCCATCTGGGCTCTCAGCTTCGTGTGGTTTCCTACGCCAACCTGGCCGATCTTTCTCAACTCAACCATGATGTCGTCTTGGCCGTTGAGCGCTTGGAGGCTGAGGATATAGACATCGACGTCACCGTCGAGGTCCCGGGAAAAGACATTCCCGAAGAGCTGCTCGAACAGCTCTACGCCAAGCCAGGAACCTTGCTTTGCATGTCAACCCATGGTCGCGGTCGATCCGCGCTACTTGCCGGTAGTGTCGCCAACGAGATCCTACGAAAGACCACCAGTCCTGTTCTCCTTGTTGGGCCGGAGTGCGAGGCTGATCGGTTTCGATCCGAGGGACCCATTGTCATCGCGGTCGATGGAAGCGATCACTCCGAGACCATCATTCCTGTCGCTACCGCTTGGGCCATCGTCAATCACAGTCCAGCCACAGTGGTAACAGTTCTGGATCCCGCCTCGACCCGGGTCGCAGAGTCAAGCAATAGTGATCTGTACGAAACGTCTTACGTCCGCAGCCTGGCCGACAATATGGTACGGGACCTTGACCGAAATGTCAACTTCGATGCCCTGCATGGCAGCCACCCGGCACAGTCCATCGTCCAATACGTCCAAGGTCCAACGGCCGCAATCGGCGAACCCGACGACGGACGGATCAGCCTCATTGCCATGGCGACTCACGGAGTCACCGGCTTAGCACGGGTCACCACTGGCAGCGTCATGGCCGAAGTGCTGCGGAGTTCTCCAGTTCCCGTACTCGCCCTCCGGCCGCCACACCTGCCAATCCACTAGAGCTCGCGGCTGGACAGCTCCCAGCGTCCGTCCCTGAGTCAGCCTGTGGTCTACTAACTATCGGCCGGGTCTTGTCTCAGGTCGGGGCCAGTTGAGTCCCCAAGAGCATCGGTGAGTCGTTCAATCATCTGATCATCCAGGTTTGCGTAGACAAGATGAGACCCAGTGAAGCGTTTCGCTTCGGTCAGAAGTGCGTCTCCCTGAATCTCGCTCACCAGGAGAGCGACTGTTGCCGAACCAGGAGCTACCGCACCTCGGAACCAAGCGACCCAATCGTCGGAGATTCCGATGTCGATGACTTTCGCGGCCACCGCTCCGGCGCCGGCACCAGCGGCCATACCTGCCACCCATCCGACCGGTCCTCCGAGCATGAGGCCAAACAGACCAGCCCACATCGCCCCAGAAAGCGCACTCTGTCCTGGCTGAAGGTCCTTGGTTTCGGTGACGGTCGTTTTCCCGGCCTTGTCCTTGATGATCAGGACAGCATCCTCCAGGACAAGGAGCTTCTTCGACTCCAAACGAGATGCCGCGGTCAAGAACTCTCGGGCCCTGAATGTGTCCTCAAAAGAGATGCCAACCAGGGTACGGGGCACGGTCTTCTCCGCAGCGATCTCCCCTAGTCCAGCTCCAGCTTCGGCCTCTTCAGTCATGCTCCTCAGCCTAGCTTGCGAGCTTGAGGACGGGCATGTGACCCGCGACGCCTGACCATTCCTTACCGAACATCACGCTCACCTCCCGGTCTAGGTAAAAAGTGCCCGGAGTAGATCGAGGCTGCTCAGGATTCCGACGGTTTCCCCATCTGACTCGACAAGAAGGTGGTGCATTCTTCCATCCACCATCGCCTCAGCCGCCTCCTGCAGACTGGCTGCAGCATCGACAGAGACGGGCGACTTCGTCATGATCGTCTCGACCAGTTCATCCTCTGGCCAGTTGTCAACGAGGTCAGAACTGGTCACGATTCCGACGACAGAGTTCCCGTCCATGACTGGTAAGGCATGAATGCCGATGCTCAAAATGAGGTCCCTCGACCGACGAACGCGATCGGATGGCTGGAGCGCAATCAGATCTGGCGACATCAGGCTCTGGACTGTTGACTGGACTACCGCATTCTCCAACATGATTCCAGTAGACAGGGCTTGCCCCGATCCCTCAAGAGTCATTGGTCACCCGGTGTGGCGTCATTGGTCCTTTGCCCCAAGCTGACCGCTGCTTGCCAGATCGATCATTGTCCAAGCCATGCTGAGAGCACCGTCATGAATGGCCTTTTGGCCCGAGGGAGTCACCGTTGCTGCGGCGAACTCTGGCTGATGATTGACGGCCTCGCCACAGTCGATTCCGAGCATGGGATGAATCGTCGGCACCAGGTGACTGACATTGCCCATATCGGTGCTTCCGCTTGGAGCGCTGGCATCACCGGCCGGCATCGGTCGCCCCAGGGCGGCCGAGTTGGCGGCATAGAGCTCGGCCATCATTCCACTGGTTTGCATATCGGAATAGGCGTTACCGGTAACGATGTGCTCCCAGGTGCAACCTGTCGACAATGCTGCGGCCTCAAAACACTTCATGACCCGCTCAGAAAGTGCATCCAGACCTTCCTGGGTCTGAGACCGAACGTACCAGGTTGATCGGGTGTGGTGGGGCACGATGTTGGCGGCATCGCCGCCGTGAGTGATGATGCCGTGGATGCGTTCCGTGGGAAGAATGTGTTGGCGAAGGGTCGAAATACTCACATAGGCCTGAACAAAGGCGTCCAGCGCGTTGCGGCCAAGATGGGGAGCGAAGGCAGCATGGGAATCCTTGCCGTTGAACTCGATATCGAAGTGTTGGACAGCCAAGATATTGGGGACCAACTCGTCATGAGGGGTCGGATGGATCATCATTGCAGCTGACGCCCCATCGAATGCGCCGGCCTCGATCAGATCAACCTTGCCGCCATACCCCTCTTCGGCTGGCGTGCCGAGAACGGTAATCCGACAACCAAGTTCATCGGCCATGTTGGCCAGAGCAATGCCTGCTCCCACCGCCGATGCGGCGATGATGTTATGGCCACAAGCATGACCAATGGCGGGCAGGGCGTCATACTCGGCGCAAACAATCAGCTCCGGGCCCGAGGACCCGGCCCGAGCGACAAACGATGTCTCCATTCCGTATGCCGGGTACTCAACTTTGAACCCGTTGTCAGCCAGCAGCGACGAGATCCGCTCCGATGCTTGAAACTCCTTCAAACCCAGCTCTGGATTGTCATACATCCACTGAGATAACTCAAACAACTGTGGCTCAACCTGTGCCAGCTTGGCTTCGGCTCGGTCTTTGAGATCCTTCATTTCGGCTCGATTCGACTAGACGGACGGTGTAGCCAGACCCTAACAAAGGACTTACTCGGTTGAGAAGGCGAGTTCTTGGCCCAGCCGCGAATCCCCCTACCGTGTCACTCCACTGATTCGGCATCGTTGACCGGGAAGTTCCTGACTTCTCCAACGGTTAGCTACGGATGCGCTGGAGTCTGTTGCCAATTGTCATTGTTGCCCTGGTTCTTGCTATTTATGGCTCCAGGCAAGGCGCGACCCCATCTTCGGGACCCACCACCCGGCCGGAAGCCTCCGCAGCTCCGGTTGGTGAACCGTCAAGTGTCAACGCCATCGAGCTGTCCCTGTCTCTCTATGTGGTCCATCAACAACCCCAAGCCGGCGGAACCGGATCTCCTCCGCAAGAAAGGTTCTCCTCGATTCGTACAGAGGATGAGCTGACTCTCTTGGCGCAAAGCATCCAAGAGATTTGGAAGAATGCTGGAATTGTCTTTGAGCCAGTCACCGTGCGGACCATCGAGGTCCCATCCGACGTTGTTGTCTCCCTCAGAGAACTGGACTGCCAACCATTTCTCCAGCTGGCCGGCCAAGAGTTCGACATTCCTGACACAGCGCAGATCAACGGCTTCTACCTGGCCGATCTTGGACCAGTGAACGGATTTACTCCGCGTTCTACCAATGTTTTCTTTGTCACTGACGAGCCCAGTGTCCATGACGAACGAGTATCCAGTCACGAGATTGGGCATATCCTCGGACTCGACCACGCTAGCCAAGATCAGAACCGACTCATGTTTTCCGGAACCAACGGAATGGACCTGACTACCCAAGAGATCGAAACTGCCAGGTCCGCCGCCTTGTCCCTTGGTGGCAGGTCAACAACGGAGTCTTCAGTAGAAGAACCCACCTCAGGAGTGGTTCAAGTTCACAATCAGGGCGGTTCCATGGAGGGGCACACTCCGCGGGGATTCGCTGGCAGCGGTATTGGCCTCTTTGTTGGCGACAATCTGAATCCGGGGTTCCCCGACGGTGATGGGGTTCAGGTGTTTCTCACGTTCGATCTATCTTCAGACCTCCTGGAACCAAGCCAAGTCTTCCTGACCTCCGAGGCCCTCCAGGTCGACGGAACGCCGTTTGAAGACCTGGGGCCACTTCTCATCGAGCCAGTTCGCTATGAGACCTTTGGACCCCACCTCTTTGACCTTGATGCCGTCGGGGTCACAACGGAATGCCTTCGTCCCTCCGAGCACACCATTAGCTGCGATGTGACCGGCTCGACCGTAGAGGCAATGAACAACCAGCAGGCCTCAATACAGTTCCGCCTCTACTTCGAACGGCCCGGCGACTCAGACCAATCACAAGACCTGGCAAAGTTCTTCCGAAGCGACTCCAATACCAACGAGGCTGGTCTATTCACGCTTGAATTTCAGCCATAAGCGGCCCAGGCCGACCTGCTCCTAGCAGCTCGTCTGTAGGCCATCAACCGCGGCAAGCAGCGTTGGGTCATCATTGTGCGAATGGGTGAAGCCCAGTGAACGCTCCTGCCGGACTGTTTCAACCGACCGGTAGGCATTGATGTACGCCCGACGCCGATTGTTTCTCGACGTGTTCCCACCGGAACCATGGAGAACTCCCTCATTGTGCACTGTGACGTCCCCCCGCTTGATCTCAACGGGCACCAACACGTCTTCTGGTCTTAGGTCAGTGATCAGGGTGTGTTGGTCTTGTCGGTTTCCGGTGATCGGACGGTGAGGACGCACCGGAGTTAGGTGGCTGCCGGGGAGGAACTGCATACAACCGCTTTCTAGGGTTGAGTCATCAACCGCTAGCCAGCAGGTTGCCGTCCGTCGGTCATCGGTATTGATCCAATAGGCCTGATCTTGATGCCATGCAAAAACTGCATCTTCGCGACCTGGCTGCTTGGCCAGCAGTTGATCAAAGTCAAGCACCATGCCTTCTCCGCAAAGCTGCTCGGCAATAGTGTGGCCGACCTGTTCAAAGATATTGCTCTGCCAGCCAGGGTAATAGCGGCGGGGCAGCATCACATTGAAGATGGCGTAGTGAGGTGGGTCAGTTCCGTACTCACCGGACACCATGTCATAGAGATCTTTGCCCGGGACTGGGATCTCGCCGCGCATGAAGGTGTCATACACCACATCAATAGCGGCAAGTTCATCCTCGTTCAGTACTCCGGGCAGATGGACATACCCCACCTGTCCGAATGCTTCTTGCTCCTCATTTGTGACGACGTATCTTGTGCCTTCTCGATGACCCATTGCCCAAGCCTAACGTCCAACACTTGGCCGCTAGGCCATAACCCAGAGCCAAGCAGGTCCTGACCTAGCCTTGCAGTTGTGTGACCTCAGGATTCATTCAAGGAAGGCAACCTAAGGTGGTATGACTTTGCTCGGGTCAGTGTCGAGTACCCCAAGGAGGACAAGGTAATGCCGCGACCGGTGTCTTTCACACCGGTCCAGGCCAGTCCAGGATCCAGGTAGTCGGCCCGATTCATGAACACGGTTCCGGTCTCAATGCGAGGACCAAGCAGACGAACAGCATCGGAATCCTGGGTCCAGATCGAGGCGGTGAGGCCAAAGTCACTGTCATTCATCAGCTGGACCGCTTCATCATCGGAGTCGACGGGCATGATTCCCAAGACCGGACCAAAGCTCTCATCCTTCATCACCGACATGGTGTGATCGACTCCGACCAGGACTTGGGGAGCCAGGTAGGGTGAGCCCTCCGAATCCCGTTCGAAGCCGGACATGTCCACCAGAGCAGTGGCACCAGCATCAAGCGCGGCAGCCGTTTGTCGACGGACAATGTCGGCGGCCCGGCCATGCACCATTGGTCCGAGGGTCGTTGCCTCCTCAAGCGGGTCACCCAACTGATAACCCGAGGCGATTTCCGCGGCTTGAGCGACGAACTCATCAAAGAGTGAGCTATGAACATAGACCCGCTCGATTCCGCAACACGACTGACCGGAGTTGAAGAATGCCCCATCGACGATGTTCTCCACCGCAAATTGGAGATCGGCATCGGGGCGAACATAGGCAGGATCCTTGCCTCCTAGCTCCAGGCCGACTCCAGTGAACGTTCCAGCGACTGACTGTTCGATAGAGCGTCCGGCCCCAACCGATCCGGTGAAGTTGACCCGGTCAACGAGTCCCGATGACAATATCTCGTCGGTCTGATTGTGAGTCAGGACAAGGTTCTGGAAAAGTCCCTGAGGCAGGCCAGCCCGATCTGCGGCCAGCTGGAAACGTTCGCCGACAAGCAAGGTCTGAGACGAATGCTTGAGCAGGACAGCGTTGCCGGCCATGAGTGCAGGCACAACCGTGTTGACCGCGGTGAGAAACGGATAGTTCCACGGAGCTACGACCAGCACGAGCCCAAGGGGTTCGTGCACAATGAACCGGTCGAATCCCTCTTCAGGCTCGGGCCGCAGGTCAGCGAGCGATGGTTCGGCGATGGCAATCATGTGGCGAGCTCGTTGCTCGAATCCGGCGAGCTCACCAGCCCCATAGGCGACCGGCCGTCCCATCTGCCAGGCCAGTTCAGGCACGATCTCATCGCTCATTGCCATCATCTTGTCGACCAAGGCCGTCAAGAGTTCAGCACGTTTGGCCACCGGAACGGAACGCCACTCCGCTTGGGCCATTCGGGCTCCAGCGATTGCTGACTTGATCATTTTGCTGTTGGCGATCTCGCGCTCGGCAAACACTGAGTCGTCGACTGGGCTAATAATCTTGACAGTGGCGGCGGTTGACATCAGCTCACGCTACCAACAAAGCGCTTCTGGCAACTTGTCGCGGATTGGATTTAGCCCTGGCTACGGGCCTGAGGATCCAGGGCGTCACGTAAGCCATCACCGATGAAGTTCACACTCATCACCGTCAGCGACAACAAGACGCTGGGGGCAACAATACGCATGAAGTTGATGGCGTAGGCGTCCTTGGCATCAAAGAGCAAACGACCCCAGGTTGGGAACGATGCCGGGAAGCCAAGACCCAGGAACGACAGCGCCGATTCGGTGAGGATCGAGGTGGCAATTCCCAGTGACGCGGCGACGATGACCGAGCTGAGCACGTTGGGAAGAATGTGTTGAGAGATGATTCGATGTGGTCTGGTACCAACACTCCGGCTAGCCAGGATGAATTCCTGTTCCTTGATGGACAACACCTCGCCCCGCACAATTCGAGCCGTTTGCATCCAGCTGGTCAAGCCAATAATGCCAACTACCAGGATGAAGATGCCAAAGGTCTCACCAAATGCGTCCTTCAGCTGATCCCGGAAGAGCACGATGACCAACAAGAGAACGGGCAGCAAGGGCAAGGACAAGAACAGGTCGGTGAACCGCATGAGGATGCCGTCCAGCCGCTTGAAGTATCCGGCAACCACTCCGACCAGAGTGCCAATAATGATGGAGAATACCATGGCAGCAAAACCAACAGCCAGTGAGATTCGACCGCCAATCAAGCTTCGAGCGGCGACATCACGACCAAGATTGTCGGTCCCAAGAATATGAGGCCAACCGGCTCCCTGATTGGCCGACGGAACGTCGATCTCAAAGGGATCAAACGGATAGACGATTGGGCCCATAACGGCGCCGAAGACAATGAGTGAGATGATGACGGTCCCGACCAGGGCGCCACGGTGCTTGCGAAACTGCCGCCAGACGTCAGAACGCAGCGACCGGAATTCACCAAGCTCGTTTGCCTCTTCCAGGGCGCTGGCCGCTACCTGGTCCCGCTGAGCGGTGGACATTTCTTCAGACGATGACATATTGTCCCCCATCAGTCGTACCGGATTCGTGGATCGAGGAAACCGTAGAGCACATCGGCCACCAGGTTGAACAAGACGGTCAGGAAAGCGAAAATGAACGTCAGCGACTGCACCATGGGAAGATCAGACTGGGCAATGGAGGCGATCAGCAGCTGACCAAGTCCATTGATCCGGAAAATCTGCTCGGTAATAATCGCACCCCCGAAGATGCCGGGGATGCTCAATGCGAACAGGGTGACCACCGGGATCAGACTATTTCGCAGCACGTGACGGACGATGACCGGGAACTCGCTGAGTCCCTTGGAGCGAGCGGTTCGGACGTAGCCCTGGTTGAGGTTCTCCAATACGGATGCACGAGTGAAACGGCCAAAGACCGCCATATTGAACAGGGTGAGCACACCTACGGGCATCACCAGCTGCTTGAACTGGAACCAGATACTGCTCCAATCGGTAATGCTCACATCGTGGGTAGTCCGATAGAAGGTCGGCAACCATCGAAGCTTGACGCTGAAGAAGACGATGGTCATCAGGCCGGTCACGAAGGTCGGAACCGAGTAGCCAATCATGGTGAAGAAGGTGCCAAAGTTGTCGAACCAGGAGTACTGCTTGACTGCCTGCAAGGTACCGATCGGGATGGCGACGATGACGCCAAGGACCAGAGAGAGACCGAGGACCCAAAGGGTCTGGGGGAGACGCTCATAGATGGTGTCCATCGCTGGAGAGCGGGATGACCAGGAGATGATGCGGTCAGGACTCTCGCAGTTGCCGATACAGGTCCCAAACGTCTCGTTGAAGAGATGAAGCGGCTCGTTGACCAGCATCAACTTGTTCCATTGGAACCAGCGAAAGAAGAACGGGTCATTCAACCCGAGAGAATCACGAATCGGCTCACGAACCTCGGCCGGAATGGTCAGGGGAAGGTTCGATGTTGGGTCCCCGGGGGCCTTGTCAAGAATGGTGAAGATAATCAGGCTGATAGCCAGAAGGGTGGGAATAGCGATCAAGGTTCGCCTGATGATGTACCTACCCACTCACGTACTCCCCTGCTTGCTTGGCCGGAACTCCTGGCCACGAGATGGACTTGCCTTACCTAACAGACTTGCATTGCGGATCTGGGTGCCGCCTACTTCTTAGACGGCACCCAGGATTCCACGGACGCTCCTATCGCTTACTCAGCGATGCGGAACCATTCTTCGATGTTGTAGTACTCGCTGTCCCAACCGTTGAGCTCACCGGTACCACCAATGCTGTTGGCGAACGCCGACGCATTGGCACGGTGGATCAACGGGATGACGGCGCTGGTTGACAAGATGTCATTCATTTGAATGATCAGGTCAGTGCGCTTTGGATCGTCCAAAGCGGTGCTGGACAACTCAGCCTCAAGAGCATCGTACTCGGCGCTATTGAGACGAGAGATGTTGTCGCCGCCCCAGGCAGTGGCCGAGGTCGGGATCTTGGAGCTGATCCAACCATTGAGATAGCTACCGGCGTCTGGGCCGGAGGATCCGTTGGTGAACATCTCCATTGGAGTGAAGAACTTCCAGATGCAAGCATCGCTGGCACAGGTGCCATCGAAGAACAGGCTGGCGTCTTCGTTCTGCATGTTGGCAACAACACCAATCTCGGCCCAGTAGGACGCGATCAGTTCCTGGTTGCTCTGACGCACGGCGTTGGTGGAAGTGACATAGTCAAATTCCAGTGGTCCGTAGCCGTCGGCCTCACGTACTCCGTCACCGTCAGTGTCCATGTAGCCAAGGCCATCAAGCAGTGCGTTAGCACCGTCGAGGTCCTGGGTCAGGCACCAGTCGTTGTTGGTGGAGTTCTCGGCGCCTACCGGCCACATGTTACAGGTCGGGTTACCGGCCGGGCCGTAGCCAACGGCTACCAGCTCATCGCGGTTGATGGCGATGGAAAGTGCACGATGCAGGTCGGGGTTATCGACGAACAATGGGTGCGGGGTGCCCTCCGAAGGAGTAGCAGCGTTTGGATCAGTCTGGTTCAGGTTGATGTGCTCAACATTGGCAGCGAATGCCGATGCGGTACGACCAAATCCTGCGTCCACCATGGGAGCAATGATTTCGGGAGCAACCTGAAGGTTCCAGGCGTAGTCAGCTTCGCCAACTTCGAGGACCGAACGAGCTGAGGCTTCGGCGTCGCCGCCGCCCTTGATCTCAACGGTGCCAAAGAACGGCTTGCCTTCGGCGATGCCACGGTAGTTCGAGTTCATCTCATAGAGGACGGTGTCCTCTGGACGAAGCTCGGTCACTACGTAGGGACCAGTTCCAACCGGCATGAAGTTCTCATCCGAACATGCCTTGGCGGCTTCGCCAACGCAGCTCTCGAATTGAGCCTTCTGGATGACGGGGCTGATCGCACCGACGAATGGCTCAAACGGGTATGGCTTGGCCTCATCGAAGGTGATGGTGACCGTGTGGTCATCATCAGCGACAACCGTATCAACAGCAGCGAAGGCCTCGGTCGAACAACCAGTTGCTTCGTCTTCGCAGTAGTCGAAGGTGAAGACCACGTCAGCCGCGGTGAACGGCGTGCCGTCAGACCACAAGATGTCATCGCGCAAGGTCCAGGTGATCTGGGTCAGGTCATCGGAGATTCCACCATTGCTGGCGGTTGGAATCTCGGTCGCCAGCGTGGGAATAAAGGTTCCATCAGGAGCGATCTCGGCCAGAGGCTCGATCACGATCGATGCGGCCAAGATGTCCTTGGTTCCGCTGGAAAGCAGGGCATTGGCCTGCGAAGGCGCCTGCCACTGGAGAAGAACAAGGTTTCCACCGGAACCGGCTTCGGCCTCAGTAGGTGCTTCCTCGGTTGGAGGAGGCGTCTGTTCCTCAACGGTAGGGGCGGTTGTGGTCCCGGCTTCTTCGTCGGTACCACCACCACCGGCGCTGTCGCTGCTGGAGCCGCCACAAGCGGCTGCCACCATCGCAAGCGCTGCTAGCAGCGCAATGAGTCTCTTCATGGAATTCTCTCCCTAAATTGGTCAGAGCCGGTCGGAACCGGCATAACGCAAGGACCTTAACAGCAACGCCGCTCAAGATCCCAGCCACCGTCACAACCTTGCGGTCAGATTGTCACGTTGGTTACTCTTCAAGCCGCCCCGAACTGCTACATCACTCAGCGAAGTGGCAAGCCACCCAATGCTCATTCCCTAGACTGCGCCACTCCGGAACCTCACTTGAACAACGTTCGGTGGCAATTGGACAGCGGGTACTGAAGACGCATCCTGGCGGTGGGTTGGCTGGGCTGGGAACGTCGCCCTCCAAGATCACCCGTTGCCTGGTCTCCTCTATGAGGGGATCGGGCACCGGAACCGCTGAATTTAGCGCTTGGGTATAGGGGTGCTTTGGATCGTCATAGACCACATCTACCGGCGCGAGCTCGACGATGTGTCCCAGGTACATGACGGCGACGCGGTCGGCGATATGGCGAACCATGCTGAGGTCATGGGAGATGAAGAAGTAGGTGAGGTCCAGTTCCTTCTGCAACTTCTTTAGGAGGTTGACGACTTGGGCCTGGATCGAGACATCCAACGCAGCAATAGGTTCGTCACAAACAATGAACTCAGGATGCAGGGCAATAGCTCGGGCGATGCCGATTCGTTGTCGCTGACCGCCAGAGAACTCATGAGGGTAACGATTGGCGTGGGTCGGATCAAGACCAACTGACTGCAGAAGCTCTTCGATCCTGGAGCGACGCTCGGCCTTGGACATGTCAGAGTTCTCAACCAAGGGTTCACCGATGATTGAGGCCACGGTCATTCGAGGATTCAAGCAGGCATGCGGATCCTGAAAGATCATCTGCATGCGCCGCCGAAGTTTCCGCATGTCCTTGGAGGAGATTTGTGTCAGCTCAATTCCATCGAAGGTGACTGATCCTTCCGTTGCGTTGTCAAGCTGGAGGATGACTCGCCCAGTTGTGGACTTACCCGATCCGCTTTCACCGACCAGGCCAAGGGTCTCTCCCTTGTAGATGACAAAGTCAACACCGTCGACCGCGCGTACGGCACCGACCTGTTTACGAAAGACGCCCTTCATGATGGGGAAGTGTTTCTTTAGCCCCTTGACGCTGAGGAGTACCTCGCGGTCGGTATCCAGCGATTCGAGCTCGGTTGCGGTATCAGTCACGGAAGGGCTCCCCATTGTTCATGTCATAGAAGCAGGCAGTCTTGCGATCAGGCGCGACCAGCCTCAGAACTGGAAGTTCTTCACGACAGCGATCAAAAACAAAGGGACAGCGTGGGGCGAAGCTGCACGAGGTTGGGGCGCTGTACATGCTCGGAGGCTGACCCTCGATACTGTTGAGCTCCTCGCCCTTCTGATCGGCTCGGGGCAGCGACTCCAGCAACCCTTGGGTGTAGGGGTGCTGCGGATTGGCGTAAAGCTCCTTCACCGGAGACTCCTCCACAATCTGGCCGCCATACATAACTAGCACTCGGTCGGCTAAGCCGGCAACGACCCCGAGATCATGGGTGATCCAGATAAGGGCAGTGCCGAGCTTTTGACGAAGATCCTTCACCAGCTCGATGATCTGGGCCTGGATAGTCACATCAAGGGCCGTGGTTGGCTCATCAGCGATGAGCATTCCCGGCGAGCAAGCCAGGGCCATGGCGATCATGATTCGTTGGCGCATACCTCCGGAAAGCTCGTGAGGATAGGACTTCAACCGTTGGGCGGCGTCAGGCAGACCGACAAGCTCCATCAGCTCAAGCGCCCTGGCTTCGGACTCCTTCTTCGACAAGTCGGTATGCAGGTCGAGCGACTCGGTGATCTGTTTCCCAATCCTGATGACCGGATTGAGTGAGGTCATCGGATCTTGGAAGATGAAACCGATTTCACCGCCACGAACATGACGAAGTTCGCTTGGGCTGATCCGGAGGAGGTCTTGACCTCCGAACTTGACCTCGCCAGCAACAATTTCGCCCGGTGGCATTGGGATCAGTTTCAACAAGGACATCATTGAGACGCTCTTGCCCGAACCGCTCTCACCAACAACACCGAGAAATTCGCCCTCCCGGAGTTCAAAGCTCACCCCATTGACTGCGTGGACGATGCCATCTTGGGTTCTGAATTGGGTAGTCAGGCCAATTACTTCGAGAACTGGTTTGTCCTTACTCAAGCCAAAACCATTCTGATCGCGGGAGTCATCATGGCGGTTGATACTAGCCACACAAGTCCAGTCGGTCGCAACCGACTGAGATCAGCTTGTGCGGTGCACTAGGAATCGGTGCGGGTTACACCCACTATCTGGCAGGAATAGCCCTCGACAAAATCGGTCGACGAGAAGATGTCCCCGGGGGCTGTCTCTGCGGCGCGGACTGCTTCGATATAGACCGAGCCAGTCCCTCGACGGATGCCGTCGGGGTCGACAAAGGCCACCTCCACGGAATAGTCGCTGGTCGTCGCCGTACTGTTGGTGACCGAGAGACTGGCGGCGAAGTCATCGAAGGAATCAGGTTCGGCCGCAATCACGCATTCACCAGCGTCAGCAAGTTCTTCGGCCGAACTCACCCCCGGGAAGCGGTCGACGTCAAGGACCTCACACACGGTTCCCGCTTCCTCGAATACGAAGTGTTCCTCGATGGAACGCTCGCCGGGGCGAAGGAAATTGACGAAGCTGGACTCGTCGGCCAGTCGGGTGCCAGCTTCATCGAAGAAGCCAACGGTGAGCCAATAGGACGATGTCTCGTCACCATTGTTCACCATTTGCAGGATGATGGTGTCCTCATCAATCCGAGTGCAAGAGACAACATCGTCAGATCCATCACCAGTTAGGCCAGAGGTTCCTTCTCCTGAACCGTCCTCGATCTCACCACCGCTCTCACCATCGCTCTGCCCCTCAGACCCAGTATCGGAGGGGGTTGTGGTTTCAGAGGTTGCATCCCCGCTGCCGGAAGATGAGGTCGTTTCCGACCCTGGCGCTGTTGTCTTGGTGGCCTCCACCGTGTTTTCGTCCTTGCCGGCAAGCAGGCCAAGGAACACTCCACCAGCGAGCAGCGCCACCAACCCAAGCCCGGCAATCATGGCCAACATTGCCGCGCTGGAAAGTCCCAGACAGCCAGACTTCGGCTTGGGACTGCCAGTGGCTCCGGGTGTTGGAGGTAACGAGTTTGCCATGGCTGGCGCAGGAGCCGGAGCACTCGGTGCAGCTGGCGGCGCAACCATTGGAGCGGAAACAGGAGGCATCCGCGTCTGCTGTCCCCAGGCAACGCCGTCCCACCATCGCTCCGAGCCAGATTGAGTTGGATCCGGATACCAACCGGCGGGAGGATTCCCAGCACCGCTCATGCAAGAACTGCCTTTCGCATCATTGGTCAGGCGACCAGCTCGGATGCTAGAACACGGGGCGTGCCAAATCGGGGTTCCAAGGCAGAAACCTGCCAACATGGCGCAACGCCATCTAGCCCGACTGACTTGGGTGACCGTTTAGTCTGACGGGGTAGCTCCGACCCCTTGATTCGTCCCAGATAGCAGCGACATCAAAATAGGGCCGCAGGGCGTCTCCGTAGTGAAGAAGGGCGTAGCCATCGAGCGAGCGACGCTCCGAGACCATATTGTCGGCGTTCATCACGATCGTTGTTCCGTCGCTGATAGGGCAGTACACATTGAAGCCTTCGTCTTCTACCAAGAAACGATAGAAGGAGTCGTTGTCGCTCATGTGATAGCCATAGGGAGAGATGTAGAGGTCAGTTTCGCCAACATAGCTTCCGACCTCTTTCCGCCAGTTTTCTGCATCGAACTGGAAGCGGGAGAAGCTCATGGTGCGATCCCGCATGTCACCGTGATGGGTATAGCTATGGCTAGCGAATTGCCATCCCAACTCATGGAGTCGATCCGCAACCTGCCTGGCCTTGGCTTGGCGCTCAGCGAAGTCCGGTTCATCAACCTGGTCACGGCTCACGTCATAGCCAAGGATCCCCTCATAACCAGTCAACGCCAGTATTCCCTTCGCCCCGAGGAGGGAGAATTCAGGGTGCTTCCAGATGAACTGGTCCAGGACCGGAACCACGTCACCATCAAGGGACCAGGTTTCGCTGTCGTCGTCTTGTCGGAAGACGGTGGCCACGTTGAGGTCTGAGTCAATGTCCAGCCGTTCGGCGAATCCGTTTCCGGTCATGTAGTCGTAGTAGCTGACATCATCGATCGACAACACAAATGGTTTTCGTCCCGGCGGCACCATGAGCGGGGTAGCAACCAAGGTCCCATCGGCTCGTTCATTAAAGAGATCATGGATGTCAACCAGGATCCAGCCACCCTCGTACATGGCCTCAATGATGCGTTCGAATTCGGTGGCGGTCAGCATGTTCTCCTGATAGCCAGGCTCCTGAGGGTCCCCGTCAAAGGCATCCTCGGCATGGAAGATCAGGCTGTGGGTGAACAGGTGAGCAACCGTTCCGTGCCAAGGAATGGCTGTGTCCATCTGAGCTTGATACACCTCGATTGCTCGCAATCGTTGCTGCAAACGCTCATCTGGTTCGGTCGCGGCTTCAAGAGCCCGAGCCAACCCTTCCGCCTCTCTAAATTGACCCAACGAGATAGCAGCATCCAGAGGACGAAGGGCATCAATGTCAAGCGGCTCCCGCTCTATTGTTGAGCGTGCCGGAGTCGTTGCTCGGCTTGCCCCAGTCTGGTCTGTTGACAGACCAGACTCCGGCTCGGCTAAGGGCGTCGTGCTCGCCGGTCTGGCTACAGTCGGATCAACCTCAGAGCCAGTGCAAGCAGGCACCAGCAAGACGCCGATGGCCAGGCTGACACCAAGCTTGAGCGGCGCTCCTCGACCCATGTTCGTCCGCACCCATTGCTGCCGATTGCCGCTCTTCCTACCGAACCAACTCCTCCGCCGTGCCACAGCTCCGACCCTAGACGCTCGACAACGCCATTGGCACGCGGCTCAGGCTGGTTAGCCGCAGCAACCGGTGAGTTCTTCCTCTTCCTCAGCTGAAGAATCAGCTTCGAGAGAGGCGATGATTCCATGGGTCCAACAATCATCAGAACCAGCGGACTCACGCATGGTTAGTGCAAACACATAGCCGATCTCTTCCTCGGAGGCGCCAGCGGCCAGTGAACCGACATAGTGCTTGCGTACACAAGGCTCGGACCGAGCCTTGATGGAAAGAGCAAAGCGGATAAGCTCATCGGTCTTCTTGTCAACGGTGCGGGCCGCGTCAAGGACCTCGTCCAGCTGGCTCAACGCCGAGGTGAACGAAGACATGTGGGTGGCAAGAAACCCCTGACCACATGGCCCGCTAGTGGCACCATCTTCACTGGTGGCACATGTTTCGACGGGTGAGCTAATGGTTGTCATCTTGGGTCCTTTTGCGGGGCTAGTCGTTTCGACTTCATCATCCTATCGTTCAGATCGACAAACGTCAATATGTTCTGTATGGTGCTGGCATGGTCGTCCCCTTCTCTCTGCACTCACTGGTCTCCTCCTCGGCACAGGCCATCGATCCGCCCAGCATGGATCGCCACTTCGGAGGCCCCGACGGGCTTCTACCCCTCTGGATTGCTGAGCCATACCTGGATCTTCCTCCCCCGGTGGTCAAATCGCTAACGTCGCGGGCGAGTGCAGGCTGGTACGGCTATGAGACCCGGAGTGAGAATCTTGCCAAGAGCTTTTGGACCTGGATGTCGGGTCGCCACGATTGGGATGAAGGGGATCTGAAGACCATCGTGAGCCCCAGTGTCGGCACCTCTCTTGGAGTCCTGATCCACAAACGGACCAAGTCCGGTGACGGGGTGATCTTGCAGCCACCAGTCTTCACCGACTTCAAGCCCTTGGTGACAACGGCTGGGCGAACCGTGGTTCGCAACGCTCTAGCGATGACCGATGATGGCTACCAGATGGACCTTGAGGATCTGGAAGCCAAGGCGGCCAACCCAACAACAACGGCGCTGGTTCTTTGCAATCCCCACAACCCAGTCGGCCGAGTCTGGATAGCAGCCGAGCTAACAGCCTTGGCCAGAATCTGCGCTGCGCACAATGTCTTTGTCATCGCCGATGAGATCCACGCTGACATTGTTCTTGGCTCTCACACTTTTACTCCGTTCGCCAAAGCAGCAGCGGGAATAGATGTGAGCTGGGCCGCTCTCCATGGACCAATCAAAACCTTCGGCTTGGCCGGGGTTTGCGACACCCTGGTCATTTCCAACGACCAAGAAGTAATGGACCAGTTTGACACGGTGAGTTCGCAGCTTCATCTCACCCGCAACAATGTCTTTGGCCTGGCCGCCTTTGAGGCCGCATACAGCCAAGGTGCCGCGTGGTTCGACGACATGCTCAAGCTCATCGAGACCAACGCATCGGTGTTGCGCGAGCACCTTCCCGAAGGTATTGAACTGGTGGACCTTGAAGGCACCTATCTGGCGTGGCTGGACTTTCGCCAGCTTAACCTGGACGTTCCCGAACTGGCCGACTGGCTGGCAACGAGCGCTCGTCTTGGACTGAGTCCCGGTCACTGGTTTGGGCGCGAAGGTGCAGGATTTGCCAGAATGACGATTGCCGCTCCCACCGCCCTGATCGAAGAGGCCGCCAGTCGTCTTAACAGTGCCATTAACAGAACCAGTGCCGTTAACAGAACCAGTGCCACCAAGAAAACCGGTGCCATCAAGAAAACTGCTGCCCCCAAGAGAGCAGGGTCATGAGTTCTGAAGTCATTGAGCTTCTGCAGACGTTGATCAGAAACGCCTGCGTCAATACCGGAGCAGTAGACAGCGGAGACGAATACCGCTCCGTTTCCACCCTGCAGGACTTCTTTGGCGTTCAGGGTCAGGTCTTCGAACCAAAACCCGGTCGGCAGTCCTTGGTGTGTCGGGTTAAGGGAACCGATCCCACCGCCCCGTCCCTGGCCCTCGTGCCCCACATTGATGTGGTTCCCGTCGATGCTGACGGCTGGACCCAAGATCCATTTAGCGCTGACATCGTTGACGGGTTCGTGTACGGCCGTGGCGCGGTCGACATGCTCAATATGGTTGCCGCCTTCGCCGTTGCCATTCGCCCCTACGTTCGGGGTCAGATCCAGCCTCGTGGCGATCTGATCTTCGCCGCAGTGGCGGACGAAGAAGCGGGCGGAAGCCACGGTTCCTACCCCTTGGTGAAAAATCACTGGGATCTGGTTGGGGCCGACTTCCTCCTTACCGAAGTGGCCTATCCCAGTGTTGGTACCAGCACGGCCATCCCCGTTGCCATCGGCGAGAAGGGCAGCTACTTCTCTCGACTCAAGACCACAGGAACGCCAGCGCATGGTTCTGTTCCTTATGCCTCAGACAATGCCCTCAACAAGATGGTCGGTGCGCTTCACGGCTTGTCGGCCTCACCGTCTCCGGTAGTCATTGGGGAGCAATGGGTCCAGTTTGTTGACGGCATTGAGATGGAGTCCGAATTGACCGAGGCGCTCAAGGATCCCAAGCGGATTGATCAAGCCATCGACACCATCGCTCGCGACGACCCGGGCCTTGCCGGCTATATCCATGCCGTCACCCACCTCACCGTTTCTCCCAATCAGATGCAGGCGGGAATGAAGTCAAATATCATTGCTGATAAGGCTTCGACGGTGCTGGACATCCGCTCCTTGCCAGACATGGATCGCAAGATTGTCGAACGCCACCTCCGCAACGCCATGGGACGCCCGGGAGAAGCGGTAGAAATCGTGCGGGTTGGGAACAATCCAGCCAGCATCAGTCCGACAGATACTGCCCTGTGGCGAGCCATTGCCAACAGTGTTCAGGACCTTGATGGTCACAGCAATCTTGTACCGGCACTGATGCCGGTTGCGACGGACGGCCGCTATTGGCGACGTAAGGGAACGGCAGCCTACGGAGTCGGACTGTATGACACCGAAACCAGCTTCTCCGACCTACTGTCCCGCTTCCACGGACACGATGAACGCATTTCCGTCGAGTCAGTCGAACGCTCGACTGCTCTGTATGAACGAATCCTGGCCCACCTGGGACAGGCTTAGGCAATAACCAACCCAGCACGGCTCCAGCTTGTCAGTCGCGCCAGCTATTGGGTGCCCAGTGCCGCCCGGATCTCGGCTGCGGCCTCGTCATCGGGGCGCAGCGAACGTTTTGTTTCCACCACCACACGGTTGATCACCCCAGCAAAAGGGAACGGAGCGGCATAGCTGTCGCTCACCCCTGTTGGGTTCGATCCAAAGGTCATCCCCATGGAACTGATCATGACCGAGACCTCGGGTATCGCACCGGTGGCCACCAGGACATCATCGACCAAGAGCTTGGTGGCAGCTGGCCCACGTCGAACTCGCTCTTGCACCACTCCGATGATCACCTCCCCAGCGGGCAGGGGCTGAGGAGAACGCAGGATTGTGTGGACGGTGAAGTTGTTGTGTTCGTATACCAGGTGTCCATCCTGGATATAGATCACGAGGCCATTGTTGATGGTTCCAACGGCTAACAACACCCCATCAGCCGCCTCGGCTCCCCTATCGATCTCGGCCCGAACGCTCCACGAACGAGCCCCCCAGGACGGAGCCGAGTCGGCATCGACTCGAAGCAGCGGCGGATGGTAGATGAACCGGTCGCGTCCTCGTGGGGTTCCGGCTACCGGATGACCAGCAAACATGCCGCCCAGCTCGCCATCGTCAATTGGTAGCACCCCGTGAATCTCGGCTTCGGACCAGAAGAGTTCGATGAGTTCAGCGAGCTTCTCCGGCTCGGTCAACGCCAGATCGTGACACTCGGAGTAGTCATCATCAAGGTGGTACAGCTCCCACTGATCCTGGTCAAGTGACGTGCCAGACTGGTGATAGGTGACGGCCTTCCAGCCGTTGGACCAAATGCCGCGATGGCCAAGCATCTCAAAGTACTGATGGGTCTTGCGGGTCGGAACCTTGGCCAGATCGTTGGCTTCGAGGTCAAAGGCATAGGCCATACTGGTGCCGTCAATTGGCTGTTGCTCAACCCCCTTGATTGAGTCGGGTGGTTCATAGCCACAGATGTCAAGCACGGTGGGCACGATGTCGGTGATGTGGTGAAACTGGTGCCGGATCTGACCTTGCACCGACTCATCCAGTTGTGCTGGCCAGGAAACAATCAACGGGTCGCGAACGCCGCCACCGTGGGTGTTCTGTTTGTACCGTTTGGCTGGCGTGTTGCCGACCTGGGCCCAGCCCCACGGATAGTTGGAATGGCTCCGACGGGTGCCGATGTCATCAAGGCGTCCGGCCACAGAATCCATATCTTCGGTCAGTCCATTGAAGTAACGGAACTCATCGAAAAGTCCGGTGTCATTTCCTTCTTGGGATGCCCCATTGTCGGCCATGGTGAAGATCAACGTGTCATCAGCAATCCCGAGGCGCTCCAGCGCGTCCATCAAGCGACCGACCTGCACATCGGTGTGTTCAAGAAAAGCGGCAAACGCTTCTTGCAGTCGACAGGCGAACTCCTGCTCGAGCGAAGACATCGTGTCCCACGCCTTGACTCCAGGGTTTCGTGGCGCCAACTCGGTGCCTTCTGGGATAGTGCCAAGCTCCAACTGGCGGCGATAGACCCGCTCTCGCCAAACATCCCAACCCTCGTCGAAGAAGCCCCGGTACTTGGCCAAGTAATCATCGGGGGCTTGGTGCGGTGCATGGGTTGCCCCAAAAGGCAGGTAGAGAAAGAACGGCTTTTCGGGTACCAATGATTGCTGGTTTCGGATCATGGAGATGGCTTGGTCGACCAGATCCTCGCTCAGGTGATAGCCATCCTCGGGTCGGGCCGGAGCGTCGATGGGATGATTGTCGACACAAAGATCCGGATGGAAGTGATCGGTTTCGCCCTGCATGAATCCGTAGAACCGATCGAAGCCCTTCTGAAGTGGCCAGTTGTGGAACGGGCCCGCCGCCGAGGCTTCCATGATCGGTGCCAGGTGCCACTTGCCGACACAAAACGTCGACCAGCCCATTGGATTGAGCATTTCGGAGATCGTGCCGGCCGAGGGCGCAATTGAACCGCGCATATTGGGGAAGCCGGTGTCGAAGTTGGAGATGGCCCGCATACCAACGGCGTGATGATTTCGTCCCGTGAGGAGGGATGACCTTGACGGTGAGCACAAGGCCGTGGTGTGAAAGTTCGAGAACCGAAGGCCTTGGTTGGCCAGCCGATCGAAGTTGTCAGTCTTGATCGGTGATCCAAAGCAGCCGAGGTGACCGACCCCAGTGTCATCAAGAAGGATCATCACAATATTTGGTGTCCCCGGCGGAGGAAGTACTGGCTCGGGCCACCATGGCTCGGACTCAGCAACGGTGCGACCGATCTTGCCTCCGAAACCGTCATGTGCTGTGGTCATCTTCGTTCCTTACTTCGGTACTTGACTTCGGTATTTGCTGTACTTGGCGCTTGCTTTCTCACGAGTCGACCCAATAGGGATCGCGAAGCACTCGCTTCTTCAACTTGCCGTGGGCCTCTCTCGGCAGGGCGTCCATCATGTCGAACGTCTTGGGCAACTTGAACGACGCCAGCCGCTCGGCCGCGAACGTTCGAAGGCCATCGGTGTCAAGGTCGGCTCCGCTGATGGGCTCGATGACGGCTTTGATTTGTTGGCCCCATTCGGGATCCGGGATTCCAAAGACCGCGGCATCAGCAACCAGCGGGTGTTCAGTCAGAACACCCTCCACTTCTGCGGGGTAGACGTTGGCGCCGCCGGTGATGATCAGGTCAACTCTGCGATCGGCCAGAAAGAGGTAGCCGTCCTCGTCCAACCAGCCCAAGTCACCAACGGTGAATCGTCCATCAGGCAGGATCATGGCCGAGGTCTTCTCCGGATCGCCCTGATATTCCGGAGTGCCGTCGCTTCGTTTGCAGTAGATGGTTCCGGTTTCGCCAACCCCAAGATCGTTGCCCGCCTCATCGACGATGCTGTATTCGATCTTGCTCGTCGCCCGACCAACGGTGCCTGGATGAGCCAACCATTCATGACTGTCGCATACTGCTGGACCGGTTCCCTCGGAAGATCCGTAGAACTCATAAATCACTGGCCCGAACCAGTCAATCATCGCCCGCTTTACCCAAGGAGGGCACGGTGCCGCGGTGTGAATCACCCACCTCAGCGAGGTCAGATCGCATTTGCTTTGTTGTCCCTGATCGAGCTTGAGGAGGCGTACGAACTGGGTCGGGACCATTGGGGCACAAGTGATCCGGTGTTCCTCGATCAGGGCCAGGGTCTGTTCGGGATCGAACTTGGGGGCCAAGACCAGCTTCTTGCCCACCGCAAGGGCAGCGGCTGCTGCCGCCATGCCAAAGGCGTGATACAGGGGTGTGCTAAGCAGCATCGGGCCTTCGGGCGGCATGCGGACCAGTGCTCCCCAGCCCTGCCAAAGCTTGGACCAGTCACTAGCGTTGCCCTTCTGGTCAGAGCGATTCACGCCCTTGGATTTTCCGGTTGTTCCACCGGTGAACAGCATTGCTGACCCGACACGACGCTCGCTTGGCGGTTCGTCTCCCGCCTTATCCAGCCAGGCCTCATAGGCTGGGCCGAGCACCATCAGTTGCACATTGTTGTGCTGGGCAACTTCACGAACCTGCTCAATGAGTTCGGGCTCAACCACGACGAGTTTGGTTTGGCTGTCAACAATGAGGTCAGCCAATTCTGAGGGAGTGAGATGCCAGTTGAGCGTGACGAGGCGGGCCCCGGCGCGGGCATTGCCGAGATAGAACTCGGGCCACTCCGCACGGTTGTTGGCGAGGACTCCCCACACCTCACCGGGGCCAATGTCTGAGCCTTCAAGGGCATTGGCCAGTTGACGTGACCGGCGCTCCAGCTCGTCCCACGTTAGCGAACGCTCCGGGGCAAGCACAGCCAGCGCTTCTGGGTCATCAGCCCCTATCAAGTATCTATTCTGGAGGGTGAGCTGGGCCATCTCCGCAAGCTAGCGCAGGAAGACAATCCCAGACCAATGCATGCGCGTTGCCCCGCGCGTTTGATGATCGCTTCATTCATGCACCAATCAAGGGAACGCCATAGCTTGAGAACTCTCGATCGCGAGTCATGATCGTCAAGCCTTCGACCTTCGCTTGGGCTATCAAGATTCGATCGAATGGATCACGATGGTGGACAGGCAGTTCACCAGCCAAGCGGGCATGAGCGAGCCCTATGTCTAGAGTCTCAAAGTCTTCAGGCGCAATAGCATCCAGGTCGCCATCGATCGACAGCTTGCCAAGCGCTTGCTTGATGCTGATCTCCCAGATCGACACCGCGCTCACAAACACAAGGTTGTCGGTATCGGAGATGACATCAACTGCCCCATCGTCCAGCCCAACACCCGACGCCCACCACAGCAGTACATGAGTATCCAGAAGCAGGTTCATGGGGCAGATTCGAAATCATCAATGAGCCAGCTTGGTGTTTCATCGAAATCGTCGGCAATCTTGATCTTTCCGGCAAGACGACCGGGAACTCGTGGTTGTTTCGTCTCTCGATATGGCACAAGACGAGCCAGCGGTTTGCCTGATTTACCAAGAATGATTTCCTCGCCACTGGCGGCGCGATCCAGCAGCTTTGAAAGCTGAGTCTTCGCTTCATAGACATTGATTATCATGAGATGAGTTTACTAACTAGACCAGACTTGGTCAACACTCTCACCTTGTGTCGGACGAACGCTTTCTGCAATAGTCGGCTCCACTCACCACACCTTGGAGCACCTGATGGAAACTCACATAGCTGGCCCAGCATTGGTCACCGGCGCATCGAGTGGCATCGGAGCCGCAGTGGTGCGGGCTCTGCGACAGCGCGACGTTCGGGTTGTTGCCGTTGCTCGACGCTCGGACCGGCTGGCCGCCTTGGCCGATGAGACTGGGTGTGAGATCCAGGTGCTGGACATCCAGGACCGGGACGGTGTCCTCGAACTTGGCGCCTCCCGACCATTTAGTCTGGTGGTCAACAATGCGGGGCTGGGGCGAGCGATGGGATCACTGGCGACCGCTTCGGCAGATGACATTGACCGCACCATCGACACCAATGTCACTTCGGTTCTCCACATCATCCGAGCCGTGCTCCCGGCCATGATCGAACGAGGCGAAGGGCACATTGTCAATGTCGGCTCGATGGCCGGACATCATCAGTTGCCAGCGGCTTTGTATGGAGCATCAAAGGCTGCGGTCCACCTCCTGTCTGCCAACCTTCGCCTAGAGCTCGCTGGTAGCGGAGTACGGATCACCGAAATTGCGCCCGGTCGAGTAGCAACAGAGTTCTACGACGCCGCTATTGACGACCCTGACCTGAGTGCCAAGGTCAAGGACTCTGGTATCACCGAGCTGAGTCCCAACGACATTGCCAACGCCATCATGTACGCCATCGAGGCTCCTTCGCATGTGAACATCAATCGCATCGAGCTACAGCCAGCCGAGCAAACCTATGGAGGAAGTCAGTTCACGGCCAAGACCCAGGGAGGGCCCGATGTCTGAGCACCCCGAGACGTCTGAGAAACCTGCGACCCCTCGAGTCGTTGTCATCACCGGTGGTGGCTCGGGCATGGGTGCAGCGACAGCGCGAAAGTTTCGTGACCTGGGCGAGGTCATTGTGATCGTTGATCGCGATGATGATCGCGCCCGGGCAGTAGCAGATGATGTGTCGGGGACAGCCATTGTTGGTGACGTCTCCGACTCGGCCTTTTGTGACCGGGCTGTCGCTTCTGTACTGGAACAGCACGGCAAGCTTGATGTGTTGGTAAACGCCGCTGGGATCATCCATCGAGCTAGTGGCCTTGACACCGACGACGACAACTGGCGCCGGGTGATGTCGGTGAACGTTGACGGACTGTTCTTCATGTCCCGGGCCGCTATTCGGCCAATGCTTGAAGCAGGTTCGGGTACGATCGTCAACTTTGGGTCAATCTGGGGAGGTATCGGAGCCAGCGGCGTATTGGCCTATTGCGCCTCCAAGGGAGCTGTTCACCAGGTCACTCGGGCCATGGCCCTTGAGCACGCCACCGACGGGATCCGCATCAACGCGGTCGCGCCCGGCGAGGTCGACACTCCAATGCTGTCATCGGGCCGGACCACTCCCCCAACTGAGGCCGACTTGCAAGCACTTGCTGACGCCACCATCCCCATGAAACGCCTGGCTGAACCGGACGAGATTGCGGAGGTCGTGGTGTTTTTGTCTTCCGACGCTGCCAGCTATATGACCGGAGCGATCGTCCCTGTAGACGCTGGCTATACAGCCCAATGACACAACCCAATGACACAGCCCAATGACAGCTAGTCGAGGAGCTTCAGACCAATGAGATCCGGCTAGCTCAAACCCCTCGACGCCGCTGGTTCCGCAACCAAACGGACGAATTTCCGTGCCGACGCGCCAACACCGACCCGATCTGCAATCATGGGAGACCTAGCGGCAAAGGAAGTCCCTCATGCAGAGAACATCTGTATTCTCACGTCCAGTTTCAACGCGCTCACGAGTGGCAACGAGCATCATTGTGGCCTTGGCCCTCGGAGCGAGCGCTTGCGGTGCCGGCTCCGAAGAATCGGTTGAGGCCGCGGCGGCCGAATTTGAGTCGCCTCTGGGCGACTTCCTTGGCTGGACCACCGACTTCAACAATGAAGACCAACAGGCGAAGTACCAAGAGATCGAACGAAAAGCTCAGGAGGCTATTGCGGTCTGCATGAAGGCCGAAGGCTTCGAATACACCCCCATCGACTCGAGCCAATTCGAGAACTTCACCGGTGAAGAAGAAGGCATCGAGTGGGGTACCAGCGCCTGGGGTGAGAAATACGGATTTGGTATCTCGACCCAGCGGTTCTCTCAGGAGGATGTCGGACCAGATCTGGTCGGCCACAACTATGGCGGCGACGAGGCGGAGCAGGCCTTCGTCGACCCCAACGAAGAGTACGCGCAATCTCTGCCTGAGGCAGAACAAGAGGTCTACTACGAAACCCTCTATGGCAAGGAGGACGGCCCCGAGTGGGATGACAGCCTCAGTGACGAGGAGAACAATGCGGTCATGGAGGAGTACTACGACGAGAACTACGAACCGACCGGCTGCATGAGTACTGCCTACCAAGAATCCAGTGGCGAAGACTCCTACCAAGAGTTCGACAAGGAATTCGGTGACCTGTTGCAAGAAATGGAAGACCGCTTCGAGTCAGATCCACGAGTCGCCGCCCGGCGCGCCGAAGTCTCCAGCTGTGTGTCAGAGAAAGGCTTTGACTACACCGACGAAGAATCGGTCTATCAGGACCTCGAGGAGCGAATGGGTGACCTTGGCAACGGCCCAATGGGGGATCCGTTCAATGGTGTTGACCCCGAAACTCTCACCGACGAAGAGATCGATGCCATCTTCGCTGGTATGAATACCCTCAGCGAAGATGACAAGGTCAAGCTGGCAGTGGTCCAGGAGTACGAGCTCGGCCTCGCAGCCGCGGTCATGGACTGCTCCAATGGTGCCCTCTCGTCCTACGTCGATCCAGTTCTGGTGAAAATCCGAGTCGAATTGGAGCAGGACTTCTTGGATGCTAATGCTGACGAACTGGCGCGGTTCAAGGGAACGATGGGCGGCTGACCAGACCGTTCATAAGAACGCTCTCAAGACCTCTCATGAGTCTCTTAGGTTCATTCGACAAACTTGATGAAGTGCCTGAAATGTCGGGTTCAAGATCTGGGAGAAGATCCATGTCCAACAAGCCGAAACTCGCTCTGAGTTTACTGACCAGCCTCGTCCTTATCGGTGGCGCCTGCAGCAGTTCGTCGTCCGGTGATCCGTCATCTGATGGAGCACAGAGCAGCAGCGACAACGAGGCTGCGGCTGACTACGAGTCGCCCCTGTTCGATTTCCTCGGCTTTGACACCAATTTCGGCAGCGACGAAGCCAAGGCCAAGCAAGCTCAGGCTGAGCGCGACGCTCAGGAAAAGATCACCGCCTGTATGCGGGCCGAAGGGTTTGAATACACACCGACTGACGACTCAACCTTCCAAGCCTTCACCGGAGGCGAAGATGGCTTGGAATACGGCTCCAAGGCCTGGATTGACAAGTACGGGTTTGGGGTGTCCACTCAAGCTTTCTCTCAAGAACAGGTCGGGCCCGATCTGGTTGGCCATAACTTTGGTGACTTTCTCGGAGCACCAGACAGCACCGACCCCAATCAGGTCTATGTCGATTCGCTTTCGCCCGGCGAGCAAGAGGCCTACTATGCCGCCCTTTATGGTGCCGATGACGGACCCGAATATGACGCCAGTCTCAGCGAGGAAGAGAACGAGGCCATCCTGAATGAGTACTACGGGCCCGACTACCAGCCAACCGGCTGTTTCAGCAGCTCCTTTGGGGACCAGTTCGGCAACATCAATGCCTTCTTCGAGGAGTTCGCCGACGAGATGGACGAGCTTGAGCAACGTTTCGAGGCAGATCCTCGGGTGGCCGAGGCTCGCTCCAAGATCAAGACCTGTGTGAGCGACAAGGGATATGACTACACCAACCAGGAGGACGCGTTCAACGACCTCCAGGGGCGGATCAGCGACATCGGCGATGGCGGTGGTGGTGGTGTCCTCTTCGATGACAGCTCGGGGTCCGATGGCGATCTCACCGATGAACAGATCGAGCAGCAATTCTTCGAACAAAACAAGCTCAGTGAAGACGACCTGACCAAGCTGGCAACAGCCCAGGAGTACGAGCTTGGTTTGGCCTTGGCCGTCTACGAGTGCTCTGGCAACTCACTGGATGACTCGTCGAATCCCGAACTGAGCAAGATCCGGATCGATATGGAACAAGAGTTCTTGGATGCTAACCAGGACCGACTAGCCCAATTCAAGGGAACATCAGGATGAATCGACGAGTACTACTGGCCATCGTGGCGGCGGTGGCCGTACTCTCCGCAGGCATTGGTTGGGTTGCTGGACAACAAATCAAGTCACCAGCAGAGATCGCCGCCCAAACCGAAGCCCCCGAACCCTCACTCATCACGGTCCCGGTCGAACAACGGGCCTTGTCATCCAACGTCGTCATTCGTGGCCAAGCCGAATTTGATGATGCCACTGACATCAGTGTTTCTGGCTCAGCCAGCGGTGCATCCATCATTACCCGGCTCACCAAGGAGGCCAACCAGAAGCTGGAGGAAGGCGACGTCGTTATCGAGGTCGCCGGACGCCCCCTCATCGTGCTCGAAGGCCAGCTGCCCATATTCCGATCCCTCACCCCAGGTTTGGAAGGCCCAGATGTTCTCCAACTGGAGGAGGCGCTGGCTCGCCAGGGTTTCAATCCCGGCACGGTTGACAAGGTCTATGACGCAAATACCGAAGCCGCGGTAGCCGAGCTCTACCGCAAGGCCGGGTACTCCCCGGACGAACCAACCACCGAAGAACTGGCTCAAGTTGAGTCGGCACGACAACGAGTTGACGGAGCACGATCAGCAGTTCGCTCGGCTCAACAACAAGTCAACCAGTCCGGAGTATCTGAGTCGACCAAACTTCAGTTGGATCAAGCAGTCCGAACCGCACAAAACGCATTGGATGACGCAACCACAATCGCCAACGGAGCGAAAGCCGAAGCCGCCGGTGTCACCGCAACAGCCAAGTCCGCTCATGACAACGCATGGGCTGCGGTGGCTCTGGCTACCGAACGTCTCAACCAGGCGGAAGCTGGCACCCACCCCGACACCGGTGTCGCCCCAACCCCAGCAGAACTGGACACCTTGCGATCAGCTAAGTCTGATGCCGTAGCCAATGAGGCGTCCGCCCAAGCCGGGTTGGATGAGGCCACTGCGGCCCAAGCCGCGGTCTCTTTGGAACAAGACCGGATGTGGGCCGATGCCAACACCGATCTGGCCATCCAGATCGCCAGCCGCAAGGAAACACTGGCCCAGAGCGGAGCTGGCGATGCCCGATCACAACTATCCGATGCCCAAAAATCTCTGGCCGAAGCACAATCTGACCTGGCCAAGGCTGATGCTGAGGTCGGGATCGAGTTCCCCGCTTCTGAGCTCCTCTTCCTTCCCTCACTCCCCCGCGAAATCCAACGAGTGAATGTGGCCATTGGCGACACGCCCCAAGGGTCCGTCATGCGGGTCACTGGTTCGGGTGTTGTCATTCGATCTGCCGTGTCCGCCACAGACCGCCCCCTCATCAAGGAAGGGGCCGAGGCTGTCATGGCCAATGACGATCTGGGTATTTCCGTGCCAGCCACCGTCACCTTCGTTGCCACAACACCGGGTGGGCCCAACGCGTCGGCCGACCGTTACGCCATCCGACTGGAGCCGGTTGACCCCCTTCCCGAAGAAGGCTTCGACCAGAACTATCGGGTCACCATTCCGATCGAATCCACCAGTGGCGATGTCTTGGTAGTGCCGTTGGCCGCCCTATCGGCTGGCGCAGATGGCACCGCCAGGGTCGAGATCGAACGATCTCCAGGTCAGACCGACATCATCAAGGTTAAGACTGGCCTGAGCTCGCAAGGCTTCGTGGAGATCACTGCCCTCGAAGGCACGCTTGCGGCCGGTGACCGAGTTGTTGTCGGCCGCGACTCCAACTTCAGCGTCACTGATTCAGACAGCACTGACCCAGACAGCACAGATTCAGACAGCACTGATTCATCGGACGAAGGCTCCGACACTGACGCGGATACCGAATCAGGCACTGATTCAACAGACAGCACCGAAGCTCCCGCAGAAGAGACCGACGGATGAGCCTCGTCCCTCCGGCTATCGATCTGCCGCCACCCTTGTCCGAAACCACACCAGCAGTTGTCGACCTGGTAAACGTGACTCGCTCCTTCCCCGGCACACCTCCGGTAGAAGCATTGAAGTCAGCCAACCTTCGCATTGACAAGGGCGACTATGTTGCCATCGTTGGCCCCTCCGGTTCTGGCAAGTCCACCCTGCTCCACCTCTTGGGCTTGTTGGACTATCCAACCAGCGGGACCTACTACCTTGACGGAATCGACACCGGCAGTCTGAGCGAGCCAGAACGAGCCGGTGTTCGTTCGGTTGGCATCGGCTTTGTGTTCCAGTCCTTCCATCTTCTGAATCACCGCAGCACACTGGAGAACGTCATGCTGGCCGAGGTCTATCGACCAGGCGATTCTTCCAAACGCAAGGAACGAGCCACTGCTGCGCTGGTACAGGTTGGTCTCGGTCATCGGATCGAGGCGTTCCCAACCACCTTGTCTGGGGGCGAGAAACAGCGAGTCGCCGTAGCCCGCGCCCTCGTCGGTGAACCAAGCCTGCTGTTGGCGGACGAACCAACAGGCAACCTCGACTCAGTGACCTCAGCCCAGATACTGGACATGTTCGATGACCTGCACCGACTCGGCATCACCTTGGCCGTCATCACCCATGATGACGACGTGTCCGAGCGCGCCGAGCGACGGATCTACATTCGAGATGGGGTCCTCACCGAGGAAGGCGAGGAGGTCGGAGAAAGCCAGACCGACAGCATCTGGGCCGCGGAAGAATCATGAACCAACCAGCTCGGGTTCGAGACATCCCAAGGTCGGTTCTGTCGGTCCGAGACCTTCTTAATGAAGCAACAATTGCGCTAACCGCCCGCCCGGCCCGAACCATCATGACTGCCCTCGGCACGGTTCTCGGAGTGGCTGCGCTGGTCGCGACTCTTGGTTTGGCCAAGACCGCAGGAAGCCAGATCGTTTCCCGCTTTGATGAGCTTGAGGCAACCCAAGTAACGGTCAAGCCGCCCAGGGATCGCGGCAACAGCCGCAACCGAACGGTCAACGTTATCCCCTGGGATTCTGGGGATCGCCTAGAACGACTCAATGGCGTCGTCGCCGCCGGCACCAAGAGCGATGTTGACGTGAATGGAGCCTTGGCCCGCTCGGTACCTGTTGTTGATCCTCTCGGACAAACCGAGTTCCAGATCCCCGTCATTGCCGTTAGCCCCGGCCTCTTTGATGCCGTCCGAGCGCAGATGGCTACCGGCCGCACCTTCGATGAAGGGCATGACAAGCGCGGTGATGCTGTCGCCATCCTTGGGCCAGGTGCTGCCCGGCGCCTGAATGTGACCAGGGTTGATAACAGCCCAGCCATATTCATTGGAGAAGAGCCGTTGGCGGTGATTGGCATCCTGCATGACGTCGCCCGACAGTCAGATCTGTTGAACGCCATCATTGTGCCCAATGGCTACGCGGCCGAACGGATGGGTCTAATCGCCCCATCCGAGGTCCATATCGAAGTTGATGTTGGGGCAGCCGAACTGATCGGGACCCAGGCAGCCATTGCCCTGGCTCCAAACCAACCAGACCAGCTTCGTGTTTCTCTTCCTCCGTCGCCGGCAGGCGTTCGGTCATCGGTAGAGAACGATGTGAATGCCCTATTCTTGATTCTCGGCGGCGTCTCCTTGTTGGTCGGCGCCATTGGTATCGCCAACGTCACCCTCGTTTCCGTCATGGAGCGAACCGGCGAAATTGGCTTACGTCGAGCGCTTGGTGCCTCTCGTCGCCATATTGCCACCCAGTTCCTGTTTGAGTCAGCGGCCCTTGGGGCCCTGGCCGGATTGCTTGGCACCAGCCTGGGAATCCTGACCGTGGTAGCAGTGTCGGTAACCCGGGACTGGAGCCCGGTATTGGATTCATGGTTGCCACTGGCGGCACCAATTCTTGGGGCCGTTATCGGCCTATTGGCTGGTACTTATCCGGCTTGGAAAGCCTCAGCAACCGAGCCAATCGCCGCCCTGCGGTCGGGGGCGTAGCCTGCCGGTGTCTCGGCCGTGATCGGCCCTTGATCGTTGTTGGGCAGATCAAGATACTCTCGCCTATGGGGCTGTTGAACTCATCTTGTCTCGCCGCTGCTTGGCACCATCGGCCAGCAGCAGAGTCCCAGCGACAACGAGCGCGCGCTGATCAGGAGTAAGAGACTCGACAATCTCGAGCACAAGCGTGCGTCTGGCCTCAGCCACATCCCCTGCCGCTTCGCGGCCAAGCACAGTGACGGTCAGACAGCGTTGTCGACGGTCGGTCACAGACGGCTCTTGTTCAACCCAGTCTCGATCGATGAGCTCACCAATCAGTTCGCTCACGGTGGCCCTCGCCAGGCCTAAGGCTAGTGCCAGGTCTCGCTGGGTGATCCCTGGTCGAGCTTCTATCTCACCCAACGCATGAGCCTGAGACACGGTCAACGGCTGCCCGCATGGGGTTTGATCAGACTGCAACAGACCAAAATTGCGGACAAAGGACACCACGGCATCTGAAAGTTGGTCGACCTCATCCAATACGGGCGAGACGTAATCCCAGGCCGTGCTGGTGCTCATGCGAACAGATCAGCGGCGATCGATCCCGTGGTTGCACCCGCCGGGATTGCCCACAGATCGGCAGAGGTATAGGCCAAGAAGTGACTCAACGCATCTGTGGCACTGAGGGCTTGCTGCATTGGCACGAACTGCTCGGCCGGATCTCGCATGAAGGCAGCAAAGAAGAGGCCTGCGTCATGGTCATCCATGGCGGCCATCATCGGCCGATGATCTTGCTGCCCATGCTCATCATGATTCATCTCGTCGGGAACGTCCGCTGCCGCTCCAACTACCAATGGTCCGCTGTCGTAGCTATAACCACGGCGAAGCATTCCCGGCCCGTTGGCCTTGGCGATACGGACATGAGCATCGGCGGCAATTAGTGGAACTCCATCGCTGACGGCATCAAGGTCGAGTTCGGTGAACTCATCACCTCCCGAAAGGGGGGCGCCGGTTTCCCGATCACGACCAACCGTTGCCTCCTGTACGTCAAGGCTCATCCGGTCCCAAGCGGTCATGATCATGCGAATTCGTCGAGTCGCTAGGAAGGTTCCACCGGTCATCCAGGCCGGGCCGTCGGTAACCCACACCAGTTCATCCAGCTCAGCCGAGTCCGCAGCGGGGTTTGCAGTCCCGTCCACCTGACCAAAGAGGTTCCGAGGTGTCTCGCCCGGCACTTGAGGCAAGAAGCCAGCTTGAGACCAACGGAGCCTTGCGGTGCCCTGCCCAACACGGCGGAGCTGACGCACTGCATGGGATACAACGGTGGGGTCCCCGGCACACACCTGTACCAGCAAGTCCCCGCCTCCCCATGCTGGGTCCAGCTGATCACCAGGAAACTCCGGGAGAGTCACCAAGCCTGCTGGCCGGGCCGAAGCCGGGGCACACTGATCATCAAACAGGGTTTCGCCGAAGCCAAAGGTGACTGTCAGCCCTGACGGTCCCATCCCTGTTGCCTCTCCTGAGTCACCTTGGATTGCTGTCCCAACCGAGAGCTGTTCGGCCACATTGGTCCAGGATTCCAACAGTGCACGAGTGGCGGATTGTTCGCGATTGGTCAGGTCAAAGGCGGCGAAGGTGGCATAGGTCGGAGCGGGATTGGTGATTCCGGCTTGCCTCTTGCCGCGGAACGGGATGCTCTGGCCTGACATCGCAGTCTCATTCGATGCTGACTCACTGTCCGAGCCGAGTAGCTCTCCTCCGAGCAGAACACCCCCAGCTACTCCAGCTAGACCCGCAGCACTTCCGGTCAGGAATTGTCGACGATCAACCACTTGTACACACTCCAGAATCGTTCGGTAGCCGAATGATATCATGTACAGGTACCGGTGAATAAGCGCGCTGGTCAAGCCAAGGCCGCCCTTACTCCACGACTTCCGCTACCGTTCTATCGAGATTTCCAAACTGCCACCGCTCCCAAGATTCACTGAATCCGCCCAGTCAGCGGGAATGTGAATGGTGTGATGGACGGGGACTCTTCGGATGGTGCGGGAGTACACAATGCTGCCATCGAGCCGTACCGTGAGTTGGGCTTTGGGTCCAGGTTCGATTGCCCGCAACAGGATTGGACTCGTGGACCAGCCGTCCCCTGACCAACGGTCCGGCACAACCCAATCCACACCCGCCCCAGCTCAAATCGGGCATCCCATTTCAGACGATCCCGGGGCCGCCGCTAGATAGTTTCCAATGGAGGCAGCTGCTCTCCTTCCCTCCAAGGAGGCGAAATCTGCTTGCTCGATTCCTCGAAGAACATTGCCGGCTGCGAAGACACCGGGTATCGACGTCATGTAGCTCTCATCGATACCGGGGCCGCGTGATCCGCTATTGAGACGAACACCGGCTGCCACCGCCACCTCTCGCTCAGGGCGCCACTGTCCGGTGAACACAACGGTGTCACAATCAATTCTTCGCTCGCTACCCGTGCGATTATCACGAACCTGAACTCCAGCGACGCGGCCGGTTCCTTCGATTGACATCACCTCGCTCGATAGATGAATCGGAACAAGGGGAAAACGTCGACTCCACCGATTGAGAACTCGACGAAGCGGCGACAGTACCGAATACAGCTGAATCTCAGTCTCCGGCGTCACCATGGCCACCACTTTCACGCCAGCTGACCGGAGCGTCAGCAAGGCCGAGAACGACACCAGTTCGGCCCCAACAATCACCGCTCGATTGCCGACCCGAAATCCATGCTCATAGACCAACCGCTGCAAGGATCCGGTAGTGAGCACACCGCTGGCCCGGCTACCTGATACCAGGGCTGATGCCCTGCTACCTTCTCGTGCCCCAGTAGCGATGAGTACCGCGTCGGCCTCGATCAGGCTCAACCCTTCCTCCGAACTCACGAGAAGGGACTTGTCTTCATGCCAACCGGTGACTGTGGCGTTGAGTCGGAGGTCGACCCCGACCGACTCCGCCCTGGATACGAGGGATCTGGCATAAGTCGGTCCCGTTTGCACGCGGTGTCGGTCTCGAACCCCAAATCCGAGATGGTGACAAAACTGGGGTACTCCACCAGCGCTCCCTGATCTCTCGAGCACAAGGACGCGATCGATTCCGAGACTCTTGAGCTTGATCGCCGCGCTCAGGCCAGCTGGTCCGGCTCCGACAATGGCGACGTCAACATGGCTTGTGCGTCGTTGATCATGGTCAATCATTGGATAGGCCCATGACGTTCGATGGTGACTGACCGGTTGATGTTGACACGAGCGACACGACTTCAGCCATGCAGTTGAAGCCTTGGCACCGTCCCTGTAACGCACGCGTCCTGCGACGGACCCCGTCGAGTGAGGTAGCTGGAATCGGCGAACTCAAGGAGTCGACGATCTCGCTGTGCGACACCTTCTCGCAGTGGCAAACAATGCGCCCGTAGCCGGGGTCAGCGTCGATCATAACTCTGCCGACAATCCGAGTCGGCATTGTCAAACCAAGGGGACACCACCTCCAATGTCTGAACCGATCATTGCCGACAACACACCAAAGCCAGTCAATGTCACGGCTGGCGAGGAGTACCACTGGTGTGCTTGCGGTCGATCACTGAACCAGCCTTTCTGCGATGGTTCACACGTTGGCACGGAATTCTCGCCTGTCGCCTTTGCCCCTGACGCTGATGGCGAAGTCTATTTGTGTGCCTGCAAACACTCAGGCAGCGCCCCATACTGCGACGGCACCCACGCCCAATTCTCCGATGACATGGTCGGCACCGACGGAACGAGCGGCGACGAGACCACGACGGAAACGCCAGTCTCACTCGGCGACTCCGGTGCCCCGCTTGCGAGGGCAACGCCCGAAGAGCCAACGGTTGCCTATATTCACGAACTCGCACGGGATGGACTGACCAAGCTTGGCCACCACGGGCCGATGACCTCGATGGGCGTGCCCCGCAAGGATCTCCCGCACTGGAATGACCTCCAGATCATGGCGGCCCAAATGGCAACCAAACCCCTATTGGATGAGGTGGCCGTCGGAACCGAACTCGTGATCGGCCCTCAGGCAGAAAAGCCGCTCCGCCTCAAGATCCCGCTCTTCGTATCTGACATGAGTTTTGGGGCCCTCTCCGAGGAAGCAAAAGTGGCATTGGCCACTGGAGCCGAATTGGCTGGCACCGGAATCTGCTCAGGTGAGGGCGGAATGCTTCCGGAAGAACAGCAGGCCAATAGTCGCTACTTCTACGAGTTGGCCAGTGCACAATTTGGGTACCGTGAAGAGCTCATCCCCCTCGTGCAGGCCTTTCATTTCAAGGGAGGACAAGGGGCCAAGACCGGAACCGGTGGCCATCTTCCTGGCTCCAAGAACATCGGCAAGATCTCACAAGTTCGCCAGATTCCTGAGGGCGAGGCAGCGATCTCGCCGGCAGCATTTCCGGACCTGCACACCGCCGAGGATTTCCGGCGATTCTCAGACCGGGTGCGAGAGATCAGCGGTGGAATCCCGATCGGCATGAAACTCAGCGCCAACCATATTGAGGCCGACATCGGATTCGCTCTCGATTCTGGCGTCGACTACATCATTCTCGACGGCCGCGGTGGAGGTACTGGCGCAGCCCCGGAGATGTTCCGTGACCACATCAGTGTGCCAACCATTCCTGCACTGGCGCGCGCCCGCCGCTATCTCGACGAACGCGGGGCCAGCGGCCGTGTCACCCTCATCATCACCGGTGGACTTCGCGTGCCGGTTGACTTCGTCAAGGCGCTTGCTCTCGGAGCCGACGGGGTCGCGATCTCGAACTCGGCCATGCAGGCCATTGGGTGCATCGCGGCCCGCATGTGCAACTCAAACAATTGCCCCTCTGGCATTGCGACCCAGAAACCCGAGCTCCGGGCACGCCTCGACGGTGAAGCAGCCAGCCAGCGACTGGCCACCTTTTTTCAGGCATCAACCGAACTCATTTCTGTCATGGCACGAGCTTGTGGCCACGACCACATCGGCAAACTCAACGCCAACGACCTGGCCACATGGGACGACAAGATGGCCAAGCTGAGCGGAGTCGCCTACTCGGGTCTTCTGACGCCATAGAGGAGAAACGCCTGGTCGGTGATGCATGCTGTCGTCACCGCTAGGCTCACCAGTCGCCATCAGGAGATCAAATCATCATGCCACGCAACAAACTCACACCGCTCCAAGAATCAGAGGCTCGCCGGAAAGCCACCGAGGAGGCCCGCAAGAACAAGGTGACTCGCACGTTTTCCGACGAAGAGAAGGCCATGCGAAAGGAGCGGGTAGCCAAGGCCAAGGACGCAATCACTCGTTCCGCTGGGATCAAGGGCGACCATGTGCCACCCGCCCGGGCCGCCCTGAAGAATTTTTTGCGACAACTCAATGAGCCAAAACAGCCAGACGATGCCCGATTCGAGATGCTACTCGAGGCTCCGTTCAAGGCTCCACCCAAGAAGAAGCCAGTGCGCTAGGGACCACTATCGATAGATACAGCCGTCTCGCTGCAGCTCCGGAGGACAAAGTCCCTTGTCGTATTCTAAGGACCAGCTGATCAAGGTCACCCCGTAGTCGGGATTCGAACCCGCGACGAGCAACCCTGGACTCATGTCACAGACCGTGGTGCCCAGGCTGACCGTGACGTTGGCGGTACATCGGAGTTCAACCTCGGCCCGGTAGATCACCGCCGTGTCCAAGGTCGGCAGTTGGAACGTGCGGTTGGCCTCCCCATCAACCTGTAGGGCAGTAATGCCCTGATAGCCAGCTCCAACTCCGTCTTCGAGCAGCGACTGCTCCCACACCACCCTGCCGCTATCTCGCTCTCGAACTCGGACAACGACCTCAGCATTGGCATGACTATCAATACTGTTGAAGGCGGACAAACGTCCGTTCCAATCCACGTTTATCGACAAGGATGCGGTCGGTCGATGCGGTTTGAGTCCCGACTCAAGCTTAGCCCAGGCGTTGATCTGCTCGGCCACCGCGCCGAACCCGAAGACTGTCCTCGCCGTCAGTCGACCAGTTGTCGGATTCCATGAAGAGAAGGCTGCGCGCACCAGCGTGTCTGAGGACGAACCACCGGTGCCACTACGAGCACGCAGAACATGGATCTTGTCGGTGTTGATCAGTTCACCACCGCCACCGCCGGCGCCTCCCCCTTCGCAGCCAACAGTCTCAATCCGGGTCTTATACTCCTGTGACTCACTGAAGTAGGTCATCACGCGGCCACGTGCTAGACCATCGTCGATGATGCCAATCCAGTACTGAAACCCGTCGGCGTCTGGCGCCCGCTCAAAGAGGTTCGAATAGATCAGGGTCACAAAATCAGCGGTCGATACTTGCTTACCGTAGGTATTTCGAAACTCGGTCGAAAGAGCGAAGTTCTCTGCTACGGCCTCAAGTGGCAGACCTTCTTCACGGAGCGATAGCCAGTACTGGAAACCACCGGCATCCGGCTGCCGCAAGAAGTAGGCACAATACAGCCGAAATACACCAGCTTCGGTTTCGGTTTGAGCTGCGACCGGAGTCGGCGCCATGGACAACGTGACCGCCATGACCGCGATGGCCGACACCAAGGCGGCGAGCCGATTCAGCCTATTGATGACGCGATATTCTTCGCTCGTCTGCATCTTGTTCGCGACTATCTCTCGCCCAGTTCCCATGATGATCCCGTCCTCAACTCGTGGTCATTGAAGATCATCTCCCACCGATAGGTCCCATTCAATGGTGCGAGACAGTGTCGTGTTGGGGGTGCAGGCACCCCCAACACGACGCCCTTAGACCGTGGTAGTTGCTGAGGACAGCAAAGGAAGACGGCGCTTTCCCTCTACCGCGCAGCAGCCACCCGAGCTACAGCAGCGGGGCCGCTTACGAAACGGCTCGCCACCAAGTTCAAACCTTGCCGACTGGCTCGGTGTGCCCGCTATGCCGCCTTGACGATCAGAGTCGCCCGCATTCCCGCATCCCAATGTGAACCGAGGCCCCGGAAGCATCCAATGTCCCATTCCCCGACGGCATCCTCGGGAACGGTCATCGTTAGCCGAGCAACCTCTCCCGGTCGGCGCTGCACCATGAAGCCAGCATGAACACCGTCCTCCTCACCCTCGAGTGCGGCGTCTCCCGAAGACTCCATCCCATCCATGGCATCCATCTCATCATCAGACATCACCCCATCATCTGACATGTCCATCCCATCCATCTCACCTGCAGCCATCGCAGCCATGTCCATGCCAGCTGAGGGAGGTTCAACCATTGGTATGCCGTCTTCGAAGAAGTCGTGCTCGAACCCGTTTGGATACCCGAGTGAGGTCTCTTGTACGTTTCGCCCAATCATGAATTCGTGTTCATTGCTTCCCTCGTTGACCAAAACGAAGGTGACGGTCTCGCCCGCGGTGACTTCGATTACGTCGGCACCAAACGTGAACTCACCCATATCCAGCACGATCTCGCGATTCGCGTCCGGCTGAAGGACGACCTCGGACTCGGCGAAGCCACAGCTCGAAGCAATCAAACCAAACGTGACAGCGCCTACTAGGACCTTAGCCATCTGTTTACCTCTTTTTGGAGAACCAAACCACTCTTAAGAGCATTTCTAGATCAGATATAGAGCCGGATAGAAAAAGACCCACACCAAGTCAACGAAGTGCCAATACTTAATTCCACCTTCGACCGGCCACGAGTTGTCCGCATACTTACCCGCCCTCGCGTTGTACAAGAGGACAGCCAACAGCACCAGACCTGTAATGACGTGAAACGCGTACACACCCGTCATCGTGAAGAACACCGTTCCGAAAACAGTTCCAGTGGGAAAGGCGGAAAAGGCCTCTACCCACTCATAGGCAACACCGCCGAGGAAAATCACACCGAGCGCGAGAGTAATGGAGAGATATCGAACGAGCCCTGCTTGATCCCCAGTCGTGGCCGCGTGTTCGGCACGGAACGCGCTGTAGCTGGATGCCAACAGGATTATGGTGATTACCAACCCAATTGTCTGTGAGACTTCATCATCGACCGTCTTGCCGAGCAGGCTGAAACGCGTCATGAGAAGGCCAGCGAAGATCATCGCTTCGCTCAGGAAGAACAGCCAAAGACCGAAGCGATTGATTGTGACCCTCGGTGTGCCGTGCTCCATTGGAATGACATCGATGGAAGTCATCAGGCCTCTTTCTCCCACAGATTCTTCAGATGCATGAACGAGATGAGAATGATGACCGCTTTCGCCACAGCGATGACAGCGAGCAAGGTAAAGGCACCAACTACATCAGTCACGCTGACGATGTACTCGATGAGTGTCAGTGCTGCCAGGACACCGATCGCGGTCAGGCCAGGCGACCTCTGAGCTATCTGGAAGGGAGTCATAGTTGCTCCTGATCCACAAGCAAGCCTGAACCCATGTCGGCGTGAACTGAATCCACCTCTCCGTACCCATATGGGTCGGCCAAGATTATTGGCGGAACCTCAAAGTTCTCGTGAGGTGGCGGAGACGGAATCTGCCACTCAAGGGTACGAGCGCCCCAAGGATTTGCGGGAGCCTTTGGACCGCGCACCCAACTAAAGATGAAGTTGTAGATGAAGATCAGGAAGCTACTTCCTAGGAAGAAGCCGCCCATCGAGACAATCTTGTTCCATGACTCCAAGTCGGGCGTGTAGTCGGCGACTCGGCGATTCATTCCTTGGAGCCCTAGGGCGAACATGGGCAAGAACGTCGCATTGAATCCGAGCATCATCGTCCAGAAATGAGCTTTACCCAGCCGGCTATTCATCATTCGGCCTGTCATCTTCGGGAACCAATAGTAGATCCCTCCGAATAGGCCAAATATCCCTCCGCCAAGAATTACATAGTGGAAATGAGCCACCACAAAGTACGTGTCCTGAAGCTGGATATCGACGGGAACGTCGGCCAAGAAGACCCCAGTGATTCCGCCCATAAGGAAGTTAAACAAGACACCAAGCGCAAAAAGCATCGGAACGGCGAACTTGATCTTTCCAAGCCACAAGGTCCCGAGGGCCGAAAGGAAGATGACGCCTGTCGGGATCGAGATCAACTCCGTACTGACCAAGAAAGGCTTGCGCAGCGAATCGGCCATCCCGCTGGTGAACATGTGGTGGGCCCAAACAACCGAGCTCATCCCCATGATCCCCAGCAGCGCACCGACAGCCCACTTATAGGCAAAGAGAGGTTTTCGGCTGAAGTGCGACACCAATTCAAGAGTGATGCCGAAGGCTGGCAAAATCATGATGTAGACCGCAGGATGCGAATAGAACCAGAAGATGTGCTGATACAGAAGCGGCTTCCCGCCTGATGCTGGATCAAAGAAGACCATTCCCGCCGTGCGGTCGAGAATGACCATGAGCATCGCCAGGGCCACGAATTGAGTGAAGATGAGCGACATGATGGCGGTGGTGAAAATAGACCAGACGAAGATCGGCAACCGACCCCAGGTCATCCCTTGCGCTCTCATCGTTACCACCGTCACGATGATGTTGATGGCACCGACGATGGAGGACAAGCCGAGGGTGAAGAACGCGAGATTGTAGAACAAACCTCCAACGTCACTTTGAACCGAGAGCGGCGCATAGCCAGTCCAGCCCGTGTCGTAGCCACCGAAAGCGAACGAGGTGGTCAGGGCCACTAAAACCGGAGGAACCAACCAGTACGACAGAGCATTGAGCCTCGGAAACGCCATGTCGTCGGCCCCAATCATGATTGGAACGACATAGTTCCCGAACGCACCGACGGTTGCGGCGACGGCAACGAAGACCATCATGGTGCCGTGCAGACTCATGATCGAGTTGTACTGGCCTGAGTTGACAAGATCCTCACCGGTATTCATCAACTCATAGCGCATCACCATGGCAAACAGGCCTGCCATGAAGAACATGGTCAAGAAGGTGACCAAGTACTGGATCCCGATGACCTTGTGGTCGGTGTCAAAATCGAAATATCGGCGCCAACCAGAGGTTGTGTAGGGCGAGAGGGGTTTGCCAAACCAGGGCCGAGCCCAGTACTGCCATACTCCGACACCAAGGAGCCATCCTGACAGGGCGACGAGCCAAGCGCCGGCAGTGACGGACTCGACTTCCCAAGCCCGAGCGCCAACAGCGGCTCGAATGGCCATGATGCCCGCCGCTCCGAGGACATATCCAATGGTTCCCCCAACCGCTCCCCGGACAATTGCTATCGGACCTACTTGATTCACGACGCTCACTTCCGTGCCTCAATCCAAGCAGCAAACTCTGCTTCGCTGACTACATCCACTCCGGTCGACATTCTGGCGTGACCAACGCCGCACATTTCCGCGCACTGCACCCGCAATTCGTCGGCGTCACCGAAACTGCCGATCTCTTCGGCGGTAACCATGGTCGAGGTCACCTGACCGGGTACTGCATCCTGCTTGATTCGAAACGCCGGAATCCAGAATGAATGGATCACATCGGTGGAAGTAATGCGGAACATGATGCGGGTATCCACGGGAATCATCAGCACACCTTGGGTCTCAACGCCGCTCTCGGGATAGGAATAGGTCCAGTTCCACCTCTCCCCCCGGACATCAATAATCAGGTCGGGGTTTGGCTCGGCTGCTAGTTCGTCTAAGCCAGAGAAGCCAGGTGTGATGATGGCGACGACGGCAAGGACGGTGGTTATGACCATCCAACCTCCGATAAAGAGCGAGTTCGTGCGGACAGGCGCGCCGTCGAGGTCATCTCCCTTGTCACGATCCACCAGAACCGAGAACCCGCCCATAATCAATACGAAGGTCATGACCGGTACGGACATATAGACGAGGAGCTCGAATGCCTCATCAGAAATTCGTGCCTCGCGAGAGTTGCCAAATGGCTGCCAGGAAATAGCAAGAGCGGCCAGCTCAGCCAAGGCAGTAATGACGATCCAAGCAAGACCAACTTGGAGAATCCTGCTCCGATTGGAATTCGAGTCTGCATGAGCCACGAGGGCAAGCTGCTACAAGATGTAGTTTCATTCCACTTGATTCGCGGATTTCCGAAGGGTCACACCTTCTTTCCCCTTTGGCTCGGGGCAGCTGGCAGCCCCGGCAGCATCATCACTTGGGATGATCCGCATCTTCATTCGTTCCAACAAGCCACCTCAAAGAAGGAAAGTCGACCTGTGCTCGGTCTGTTCGTCGAACACCGGTCATTGCCGGTAGCGTCGAGAGATGCCAACAGAGCGCACGGCCCTCAGTGCCTTGAAATCAGCCCTCAGTGCCTTGAATTCGACGGTAATCATTCGTCACGGAGGATGGCACCCAGTGCGACGCTTTGCACACGAGTCTCTCTCGACAGAATCCGCAACCCAGCTGTGAAAGCACCAAACCCCGACACCGAAATCGGCTACGCCGCATTCGGTGAATGGTATGACAACATACGGGCGCGGCTGCTGAAGCCAGCACTTGAGGAGGCCGAGCTCGCGCTGGACCGCTCGCTGGCAGAGCACCTCAGCGACCGCGACCTGGCGCGGATCCGAAGCACAACTGGTCGAGTCAAATCCACTCGCCGGACATGGCGAAAGATCCATCAACCCCGCTACGAAAACCAGATAGCGACTCTGGACGATGTCGCTGCGGCAATAGACGATCTGGTCGGACTACGCATGACGTGCATCAACTTGCGAGATATTGAGATGATTCAAACCGCGCTCGAAGCCTTGCCCCGGACAAGCGGCGACGGTCTTTGGCTCGATCCAACATCGGAGCGCGATTATGTTGCTTATCCAAAGGAGTCGGGCTACCGGGGATGGCATGTGAACTTGGGCATCGAGGTCGACGGGACCCCAGTCGTATGTGAACTCCAAGTACGAACCCTGCTTCAGGACAGCTGGGGTGAACTCACTCACGAAGAGACCTACAGCAAAGACGGCGAACTACCACCGCTGGTTGACATATTGAGCACCCGGATGGCTGGCTTGTTGTCGATCCTTGATGACATAGCGGAGGATCTCCGCACCGAGTTGGACCGCATCGACCAGGAAGTCGTCGCCGGGCACGATGACCCGCTGGTCGAAGCCGCTGATGCCCTCGCCGGTCAGGCCGCTGATGCCGCGGCATTGCTCCGTAGCCGCTGGATGTCCATCAATCGTCCGACCGATCTAGCGGGTCTCGCTTGGGCCCTCCAACGAGAATTCGGGGCGGAGATCAGCGACAACTGGTTCGGGCACGGCAGCTTCAAGCGGTTCCTTCGCCACGCTGTTCCAGAGGGTGAGATCAGCACGGGGCGACAGGCCTACCTGCTCCCGACGGATGACGGCAGGAGCACCGAGAGCGATGAAGACGGTGTTGGTCTCCTCGATGAGAATAGTCGCCACGCCGCCCCTGGGGCGGCTCGTCAGCTTCGACGGATCGACCCCGAGTTCCCCTCATTGGCGGCATCGGACTGGCCGGTACTGTTCGAGCATCTCGCCGAATCATGGCGACGAGTGAAGCCAGCCGATACGTCGGTTAACACATCCAACCGTCTCACACGCTCGGCCCGAGATCTTGCCCGCGGCGCTGGCATATCGTTGTCGCGGCGGACTCTCAATTACGTCGTCAAGTCTCTTCTGGCGGCAAATGAGGCTGCTCCGAACCCCACGCTGGCACCAAAGGCCCCGGTCCTGGCCAACCGATTCGCCGAACAGACCGTCCAGAGGATGGTCGAACTCCGGATTATCGAAGGGTCAAAATCGAAGGCTGCCGCCCAGGTCACAAACTGGATCACAGATGCGCTCGATCCGTAGCCGGTTCGCAGCAGCACAGATTGAGTCGAGATGTATGCCTAGTGCCTTGGCTGCCGCTACGGATGTCGCTTGATGAGAACACATTCGTCGTAGCTGATGCCGTGCTCCACCGTGTGAATCAGTCTGTCGGTCACGGTCCACCCCGCATTCGCATAGAAGGCGATAGCAGCGAGGTTGTCGACTCTCGCATGCAACTCAAAATCCGTGTGACCGCTGGCGGCGAGCGTCGCCTCGCCCGTTCTGAGCAAGTTCCGGCCAAGGCCAACACCCTGGTGGTCCGGATCGACGAAGAGGTGAACGAGCTGCTGACCACTGACCGTGAAGTGACCGATCGGGTCTCCGTCAGTTGCCGCCACCCACGTCTGGAAAGAAGACTCAGGCCGGAACCAATCGAGAAGTTGCAATCTCGTGCCTTCTGGATCTGGCGCTTCGAACTCGCCAGCCAGCAGCTGTGAAGAAAACGTCTTGGTGAAGCATCGGTGGTGATAATCCGCCACTGCGTTAGCGTCACCGGGAGTTGCCCGTCGGAGCTCGATAGCGTCCATTTGTCAATTCTCACACGATGGTAAGACCGGAGACAACTCGGACCTCAATTGCGCCGAGTGATTCGACTGGGCGATTTAGCTCGGTGATTCGACTGAATAGAACGTCCGTTGGAACCATGGCTGGCCACGGCTGGGGCGACGTAGCGTGGGTTGGCTCAAGCTGGTCGAGATGATGGCTCCAAGGGGGCGTTCGCCCACTCACTACACCTCGCCGCTGGCAGTGCGACCGCTGCTGCTGAGGCCGAAAGAAGCGAGCACCGAATGAAGATCAGAACAGTTGTTGCTGCGCTAACAGCGGTCGCTGCGCTAGCAGTACTCGCGCCGACCCTCGTGAGTAGCCAACCTGGTGAAGCATCCGTGACATACGACGAGTCCCTTCTCGTTGCCTCCGATGCCTCGCTGCAAATCAAGGATTCGGCTGGGTCACAACGCGTCGGATTTGGAAGAAATGTTCGGGTTGCGGAAGGCGGAACGGTTGTGGTTGGCGCACACCAGAGCACTACCGGCGACGAAACGGGCGGCGCCGTCTACGTCTATCGGGCCGAGGCCGACGGCTCATACAGCGAAACCAAGCTGACCTCAGGGGGCGACCAGGCTCAACAATGGCTTGGCTGGACAGTAGACATCAACAAGGCGGGCGTGATTGTGTCCGGTGATCCGTACTACGACGTTTCACTCAGGCGTCACGGAGCCATCGTTGTATTCACACCCAACGAGCAAGGGTACCGACGCCAAGTCTTGGTCGACGATGGAAACGGACAGCTGGGCGACCAGGAGAATCTGTACTTTGGCCGGCAACCTGTGATTGATGAGGAAGGCACCATCGCGTAGATTCGATGTATCAATCAACCGGGCCAAAACAACTGTGCCGTACTCATTCACAAGCCAAACTCAGCGGGGACCTACTACCTTAGTTCAACGATCGAACTCGCTCGGCCCGGTATCACCAGCCTTGCCATCGCCAACGGAGTCATAGCAGTCGCCACTCCATATCAGCGAGATCCCGACGGCAGAATCGGTGCCGTTAGCGTTCTTACGGATTCATCCAGCGGTTATCGGGTCACACGACTGGTGGCCCCACTAGTCGGCGACACCTATTTTGGTACTGGAATGGATTTCGACAGTCTGGGAAATCTCTATATCGCCAGCCGCGATACTGGCATTGTGTATCGCCACAATGTCGACGCTCTGGGTGAGGCTCCTCTAGCAATCGATGTCTCCAATGCCATCGGCACAAACTGGGTGACTTTCCTGCTCGATGTCAATTCCATTGGAGAAATAGGCGTGGTCTCACCGGTTGGGATCGTTGTCCTTGCCGAGACCGGACAGGGTTATCGAGTTGACCGAACGTATCAGCTTTCCCAAAAATGGACTTCCCGTTCATTTCGCAGCATCGACCTGGGCACTGAAATTGTCGCTGCTGGCAACGAGTACTTCAGTGCTTCCGGCATCTCAGGATCGGGAGGCATTGTGACGTTTCGTTCCGTCGCCGGTGGAGGAGTTTTGCCGAGCGCTCCCGCGACCTGCTCGATTGTCCGAGACGGCGAAACCGTCCGAGTCACGTGGACCGATACGGTCCTAGGAGACGCCTATATTGTGTCTCGTTCGGTAGGCACGGGAACGTTCTACTGGCGGGCCAAGGTCCAATCAGGCAGTGAGTTGTTCAGTGACTCAAATCGGTCAGGAAAGCTCACCTATCAGATCATTGCCATTGAAGGCATTCAGAGGACAGACCCAAGGACTTGCACCACCAATGACAGCGCTCTCGCGGCGATTCCGGTCAATTCATGCAGTGCGACATTCGAGCCGACCTCTGGATATGGAGTCACCTGGAATGGCGCTTCGGAAGCAGATCACCTAATCATTGAACGCTCAGTCGACAGTGGCCCTTGGTACTGGCGCGGCCGAATCAAACCCAGTGACAACTTCGTGGATCCGCCAAGGGGAACATCAGTGAGGTACCGAACCAAGGCGAAATATGGCACCGACTTCAGCACCTACGTCGATTGCGATCAAGCACTCTCGTGACTAGAGGCCCAGGCCTTCCGCCGGCTCATCATCGATCCTGAGGCCCATTGCGTACCTGACGGAGTCTCAGGGCTGCCCGTCCAAGCGGGCGACAACATCCAGAGAACCAAGATCTAACGCATGACTGCCGTGGCGGTTCAGCATCAGAGTGAACAGGGCATCGCCACGCTCTGTCTGGTTCGCCATGGTGGTTGCTGTCACCGCGATACGAACCCCGTGTAGAGCCCCAAGGGCATAGTCCTGTCGGCATTCGTCCATCTTGTAATGCACGCCTTGTTGATGCAGCTGTGAGACATAGCT
>JAJRQY010000040.1 GCA_024280015.1 Actinomycetes bacterium | reverse complement strand
TACACGGCGCCAGCCTGATGTGATCGACATGTCAATCCAAAGACACGTAATGGTCGATCGTTATATGGGTCAGATCACTCCTGACTGGCACTGACAAGAGCCTTCCAGATCGGCGGGTTCTTGTCACCCCAATCATCGCAGCCGTTAGCTAGTTTCTTGTAGCTAGCTGGTCTTGCGTCTCAGCCGATCCGCACCAGCATCAATCCCGGGAATCTGGGGCTGGATGCCGCCATTTTTGGATGCCAGATCCATCACGATTTCCTCGACCTCCAACCAGGTCGATGCCCGGGGTCCCGAAACGCCTCGGTTGTAGGGCTGGTCAAACACGATGACTGGGTTGCCCGTCTTCCGGAGCGCTTCGACATTGTGAGGGGCATCATCGATGTAGACATCGGCTTCGACCTGCGGCTTGGCTCCGAGGAAACAGATATCCCGGTAGGGGATTTGGGCAGTATCGAGCCAGCTGACGGTGTCAGCAACCGAGGCAGCATGGCTCCAGTTGACATAGAGCCGGTGGGTAATGATTCGAATCCAGACGCCAGCATCGGACAAACGCCAGAGCACATCTGAGCAGCCCTCGATGACGGGCAAGGTTGCCATCATCCGGTGCTCGGTCACGGCGTAGTGGTGCATCTCCATGAACTCATCGGCTGATAAGTCCCACTCGCGAAAGTCCCATGAACGTTCCAGAGGCAGCGATTCGGGTGAAACACCACGGCGGTCGGCCACGATTTGTCGAAATGCGATCGTGTAGTCGGCACAGACACCGTCCAGGTCGACACCAAAGATGAACGTAGCAGTCACGGCCGAGACCGTACCTGGTCGCTGAGCCTTGTTGGCGTATCTCAACGGTGATGCTTGTCGTCTCACTTGTGGCCCTACCTGTCGTCCATGAGTAGGTTTTTTGTGGAAAAAGTGGCCGTTTGGTCGCAGGTTGAGTTTTGCCTCTCCATCCTTATCGAGCGTGGAGACCGTGATCGCAGTTGGGCCGGGACGAACCGATACAGGAGCCGTTGGTGGCCCCGTCAGTCAGGCTCGACGTTTCGGGTTGCCAGTCGACAAGATCACCAGGTACGGACTGGTGCATTTGCTGGGCGAATTGACGGAGCGCGAGGTGGCGATCGTGGCTGATCGACTGCTTATTGACCCGGTCGGTGAGCGGGAGAATGATGAGAGGCCGATCGGCGACGGCCTGGTTATCGAAACTGGTCTTCGGCCTGGCGTGACCGATCGCGAGGGGGCCGAACTGGTCCGGGCGGCCAATGAGCTTGGTATTGCCTTGCAGTACGCCACCGTCGCCACTCGCTGGGTGATCGAGAGTGCTGGTACTGGTGGTGATGCTCTCTCAGAGAACCAGATCACCGAGCTAGCGAACCGGGTTCTGCACAATGAGGTTATTGAGCGATGGACGGTTGGGGTGCTGGCCCCAGCCTTCGCTGATCAATCGGCGACTTCACCCCCAACCCAGACCATTGCCATTCGAGAACTCGACGACGAGGGCCTAGCTGGGGTGAATAGTGCCCGTCGGCTGGGGCTAGATCCCGAAGAGATGCTCGTGATTCGTGATCACTTCAGGGAGCTGGATCGGGACCCGCGTGACGCCGAGATGGAGACGTTGGCCCAAACCTGGAGCGAGCATTGCGCCCACAAGACCTTCAGCGCCCAAATCACGATCCGGTCAAAGGTAGCGACAGGTCAGTCAACAACAGATGAACCGATCGTCATCAATAGTTTGATGAAGAGCTACCTGCGTACAGCGACTGACACCATCAATGCACCGTGGGTACGAAGTGCCTTTGTCGACAATGCTGGAATCCTGGATTTCGAACATGGCTGGGAAGTCGCTATCAAGGCTGAGACTCACAACCACCCCTCAGCCCTTGAGCCTTTTGGCGGCTCAAACACCGGAGTCGGCGGCGTCGTTCGAGACATTCTTGGAGTCTCAGCTAAGCCCATTGCCGTTACCGACATCTTGTGTTTCGGCGACCAGGACATCGATCCTGAAGACCTGCCGACCGGAGTACTCCACCCAGCACGAGTACGTGAAGGGGTGATCGCCGGGGTCGGCGACTACGGCAACAAGATTGGTGTCCCCAATATCGCCGGTGCAGTGGTGCATGACCCGAGTTACACCACAACGCCCCTGGTATTTGCTGGTTGTCTCGGCCTGTTGCCTGCTGGCTCCAACCCAACGAACGCACGAGCAGGCGATGCGATTGTCGTGTTTGGTGGTGCGGTTGGTCGTGATGGGGTTGGGGGAGCAACTTTCTCCAGCCAGACCATGGGCGTGGAAACCGCTGACATTGCTGGCTCATCGGTCCAGATTGGTGACCCGATTGTCGAAAAGGGTCTGATCGACGTCATGATGGCAGCGCGCGACGCCAAGCTTTACAGCGCGGTAACCGACTGTGGTGCCGGAGGCTTGTCCTCAGCGGTTGGAGAGATGGCTGAGACTCTGGGAGCCGAGGTTGACCTCCAGCTTGTTCCTCGCAAGTACCCGGGCTTAGCCCCGTGGGAGGTCTGGCTAAGCGAGGCTCAAGAGCGAATGGTTGTTGCCAGTGCTGACCCTGCACCGCTCATTGCTCTAGCCGAACGATTTGGGGTTGGCGTCTGCGTCATCGGCCGTTTCACCGGAGAAGGACGGCTGATTGTCAAGGATGGAGCCGACGACCTGATCGACCTTGACTGTGCATTCCTGCATGGCTGTCAGCCCCAGCGACGGATGGAAGCAATCGCAGTCCAGACCGACCGTCCAGCCCGGGAGGTGATGCAATTCGATTCGTCTGATGCCCTGCTTAGGCTCCTCGCTCATCCTTCCATCCGGTCCAACGAGGACATTGTTCGTACCTTCGACCACGAGATCCTGGGCGGCACCCTTGTCCGCCCGTTTGGCGGTCCTAAAGGTGATGGGCCAGCCGATGGCACGGTGATCATCCCTCCTGGAACGTCCGGTAACCGCGGAATCGCGCTTGGAATTGGTGTGAACTGTGTGCTTGGAAACTATGACCCAGAGGCCATGGCCTGGCACGTCGTTGACGAGGCAGTGCGAAACGCCATCATCGCTGGCGCTGACCCCGATGAGCTTTCTCTTCTAGACAATTTCTCCTGGGGTGACCCGACCGACCCGGAGACGTTAGGCGGGTTGGTTGCCGCCGTGAGGGGCTGCCATGACGCTGCGGTCGCTTTTGGTGCTCCGTTCGTTTCCGGCAAGGACTCGCTTTACAACGTGTTCGTGAAACCAGATGGCACACCAGACCCGGTCACCCCAACCCTGGTGATCACGGTGATGGGGATTGTCAAGGACTTGGATGTCGTTCCTTTGACTGGTGTGGTGGAGGCTGGCAACGATGTCTGGTTGGTCGGACCAGCTGCGGGTGCGCTTGGAGGATCGCATCTGGATCAGGTTCTGGGCTCTGACTTTGGTGGTGAGGTTCCGGCCTCTGACAACGATGTCGTAGCCCGTCACCATCGGGTCGCATCGGCCATTGCTGCTGGCCTCGTTCGCAGCGCCCATGATCTTTCCGAAGGTGGTTTGGCGGTGGCCGCAGCCGAGTGGGCCTTTGCCGGAAGGCTCGGATTGGCCCTTGATGTCTCTGAATCGACGGAAGTCCTCTTTGGTGAAGGGTCCGGCCGCTACTTGCTGGAAGTGATTCCCGAGGACTCAGCCAAGCTGCAACAGTTGATTCCTGATGCGGTGAATATTGGGGTAGTCCACGATGAGCCGCTGGTGGTCCTTGGAGACCTGGTGGTGTCACTGGATCAGATTGCTCAAGCTTGGACCGGACACCATTTCAATTCTGACCGGCACGATTCTGACCAGCCTGCTTCTGGCCAACAGGACTCCTCCCAAAACAAGACTGGTACGAACTCATGAAGCCACGAGTGCTCCTTCCCCTGGCCCTTGGCACCAATCGTGACAGTGATCTAGCACTGGCTTTCGAACTGGCGGGAGCAGAGCCGGTGATTGTGCCACTAACGGCTTTGCGTGCAGGCGAAGTCTCGATGGATGATTTCCAGATGTTGGCCGTTCCTGGCGGATTCTCCTACGGCGATGCTTTGGGGGCGGGCCGTCTCCTTGGTCTGGATTTAGCTGGCTGGTTCGGCGATCAGTTGCATGAGGCCGCGGCTGCGGGCAAGCCGATCTTTGGTGTTTGCAATGGCTTCCAAGCTCTGGTTCGAGCTGGACTTCTTCCCGGGGGAAAGCATCCTGGTGTCAAGATGGTCGGGTCAAGCAAGCCTGTTCAGCTGAGTAGCACGGCTCAACCCGGAGCCACGGTTCTGACGGAGAATGCCAGTGGTCGGTTCGAGTGTCGCTGGGTGACGATGGCTGCGCCATCGAGCCGTTCGGTTTGGACCAGTGGCTTGACCGAGCTGATTCGATGCCCAGTAGCTCATGGCGAAGGACGGTTCGTGTCTGAGGATCTGGCTGGTCTTGAGGAACGCAACCAAATTGCTCTTCGCTATGTCGATAGCGATGGCGCCCCCGCCAACGGTAGCTATCCGGCCAATCCGAATGGTTCTGACGCCGACATCGCTGGAGTCTGTGACGAGACTGGCCTGGTTTTGGGGCTCATGCCACACCCGGAGAATCACGTCCTAACCCGCCAGGACCCTCAGAGGGGCCGCAAGGCTCCTTTTGCTGGCAGCGGGGCTCCTTCTGCTGGCCGCGGGATTTGTCTCCCCCTGTTCGTTTCCGGAGTCGCTGCTGTCACTGGCTAGTTGTTCTGGCTGGCTGGTTTTGTTGCCTTACGGCATTGGGATATGAGTCTGTTGGGATGGCCGACTATGGTCCGAGCCATGACTGATCTGTCCGCCTTTCTTGATGCCCGCCAGTTTCTCCTGGACAACAGAACCGACTATGAAGCGGCGATCGCCGGATTCACCTGGCCGGAACTCAGTGATTTCAACTGGGCGACTGACTATTTCGATTCGATAGCCACCGGGAATAACAATACGGCTCTGCATATTGTCGAAGAGTCTGGTGAGGTAGCCAAGAGGACGTACGCCGAGCTTTCCAGCCGGTCCAATCAGGTAGCAAATCTGTTGACTGGACTGGGGGCAGCAAAGGGAGATCGGGTCCTGGTCATGCTCGGAAACGAGGTTCCGTTATGGGAAGTCATGTTGGCCGCCATCAAGATGGGTCTGGTCATCATCCCAGCTGCCACCCAGCTGGCTGGAGCTGATCTGGCGGACCGGGTTGGCCGGGGCAAGGCCAAGTTCGTCATCACCAACAACACCGGCGTTGCTACCTTCAACAGCCTGGACGGTGGCGACGAGTTAGACGGTGGCGACGAGTTGGACGGCGAGCTCAAGGATCGTGTTGTCTTACTAACGGTGGCTGATCCCGCGCCAGGGTGGGTCAATCTCTCCGACTCAGAGCGTGAGTCGACCGATTTTACCGCGGCGACAGAGACGCTTCCTTCCGATCCAATCCTGGAGTACTTCACCTCGGGCACAACCGCTCGACCCAAGCTGGTTCAACACACCCAAGCCAGCTATCCAGTTGGTCACTTGTCGACCATGTACTGGCTGGGCCTGCAGCCGGGTGATGTGCACTGGACCATCAGCTCACCGGGTTGGGCGAAGCACGCCTGGAGCTGCTTCTTCGCCCCATTCAACGCTCAGGCCTGTGTCTTCATCTACAATTACACCCGATTCGATGGGCCAACGGTTCTTGATGTTCTGGTCAACAACCAGGTCAGCACCTTGTGCGCGCCTCCAACGGTGTGGCGATTCCTCATCCAGGAAGATCTCGCCTCCTATGATGTCTCGCTCCGGGAATTGATCTCCGCTGGTGAGCCCCTCAACCCCGAAGTGATTGATCAGGTCCGGGCTAGTTGGAACATCACGATCCGTGATGGGTATGGGCAGACCGAGACAACGGCCCAGATTGGGAATCCACCTGGTGCGGTGCTTAAGTCTGGCTCAATGGGTCGCTCCTTGCCCGGCTATCAGATCCAGCTATTGGATGCCGATGGCAAGCCAGCCAACGAGGGTGAGATCTGTATCACCCTTGGGTCCAGTCGACCGATCGCCTTGATGACTTCCTATGCCGATGATGCCGATAAGACTGCCGAAGTCATGCGCGACGGCTACTACCACACCGGCGATGTCGGCTCACGAGATGAGGATGGCTACATCACCTACGTCGGGCGATCAGACGATGTGTTCAAGGCATCGGGTTATCGAATCAGCCCGTTCGAATTGGAGAGTGCTTTGATTGAGCATGAGGCGGTGGCTGAGGCGGCCGTTGTTCCTTCACCTGATTCATTGCGGGGGTATGTGCCAAAGGCCTTCGTGATCTTGGCCCCTGGGTACGAAGCGACGGCAGAAACTGCTGGTTCGATCTTCTCCTTCCTTCGTCAGAACCTGTCGGGGTACAAGATGATTCGGCGTATCGAATTCTCCGATTTGCCGAAGACGATTTCGGGAAAGATTCGTCGGGTTGAGCTTCGAGGTCAAGAGGTTGATCGGCCTGAAGATGGAACCAGGAACGACGTAGAATTCCTGGCGAGTGACTTCAAGAAGTAGCCCGCCGGCTTCAGGCAGTAGCAGGCAAGGCTGAACTACAAGGCACTACTGATGCGATCGGCATACCGATGCGGCTGGACCGTCCGATGTTGGTGGAACCCGGTCCGATGGCGGAACCCTGTCAGTTGGTGCAGTACCCAAGGCCAGATGGATTGGCGCGGGGTGACCAAGAAAATAGCCTTGCACATGGTCGATGCCGATGGCCTTAAGGGTTGCCAGCTCGACCTCATCGTCGATGTGCTCAGCGATGGTTCGAACATCCAGAGCATCGGCCATGGCTTTGATGGCCGAGACCATTGTCGTCTTGATCGGGTCCGTCCCAACTTCGCGAACGAGTGAACCGTCAATCTTCAAGAAATCGATGTCCAGCTGTCGAAGATAGCCAAGCGAAGAAAGCCCAACTCCAAAGTCATCCAAGGCGAAGCGCGGCCCGAACGCCCTCATGCGGTTGACGAACTCCAGCGTCGCCTCAAAGTTGTGCATCGAACCGGTCTCGGTGATTTCAAAGACGATTCGCTCGGTCCGAACACCGCTTCTGATGACAATCGTCCGCAAGCGATCAAAGAATCCGTCAGCAGAGATTGAGTTGGGAGAGAGGTTGATAAATATCAGTTCGGGGGCATCTGCTTCGGGATCAGCGATTGCGGCCTTCATTGCTGCCAGCGCATGCTCGGTAACCCATGAATCGAGGTGACAGATCAGGCCATATTGTTCTGCTATTGGAACGAAGCGATCAGGAGAGACAACGGACCCGTCCTCTGCCAGGAGTCGCACCAGTACCTCGGCTGCAGTAACTCCTTGCTTGGAAATCGGTCGGATTGGCTGGGCGTAGAGAACAAACTCGTCGTTGTCGATGGCCTCCTGAAGCCGTGTCATCCACGTCGCAGCATTGCGTCTCACGGCCTGACTGCTGCCGTCAGAGGATTCCACACTGACCCGGTTTCCACCGAGACGCTTTGATTCGTGCGATGCAGCCTCTGCAGTAGCCAGAATTTGTGCCCCAGAAATTGTGTTGGCCCGAACCGCAGCCAGACCAATACTGACGGTCACATGGAAGGCCCGGCCGTCAGAGATGAAGGGGATGCTGGAAATGGCCTTCGCTACGGTGTTGCCGAGTTCCTCGTGTTCCTGACGAGTGCGGTTCTTGAGGAGCACAATGAAGTCAGGACCCAATCGCGAAGGAAGATCGCCATCTCCCAATGATCGGCTAATTCGCGAAGAGATATCCCGTAAAAGGTCGTCACCTGCGAGGTGGCCGTCGGTGTCGTTCACGAGCTTGAAGTGGTCAATATCAATGAAACAGAGGGCATCAATCTTTTGAGTCAGGAGATCGGGGTCCTTGTCCTCAGGGTCATGTGCCGCTGTTGCTGCTTGTAACGCTTGATCAAGCTGGTCGTTGAAAAGGCGACGACGGACGAGGCCGGTGAGATGGTCATGGTTTGCCAAGAAAAGCAGGTCATCTTGGGCCTTGATTCGCTGCAGTGCGCTACCCATGAAGGACGCAACGGCTCGGATGAACGATTGGTCTGTTGTCGAGATGCCGTCAATGCGAGAGGCACCGACGTTGAGCATGCCAGTGACGTCGCCCTTCACGAAGACGCCGAGGTTCATGGAACTCATTACCCCTGCGTTGGCGAGGGCTCGAAAAACTGGATCAGGGGTTCCGCGGTGATCTGGGTTGTACGTGTCCTTAGACCTAGCGAACCGGTTTGTTAGGGCTCTTCTGTCGATCTCTATTGTGGTCCCGGCCGTGAACTCAGGAGTGCCTTGCATGCCGAAGATGCCGTGGATCTGAGCCTGGTTTGGTGTGGGGCCAAGCTTGACAAAACTGACCCGGTTCACATCGATCAGGTCGGTCAAGGCGACGGAGAGCGAAGTGATCACCTCATCCAGATTGCTGGCTGATGCCAGCTGAGACTCCAGTGAGTGAAGCTGTTCCAATTTGAGCGTATGGAGCTGGCGGGTCTCGATCTCGTTCTTGAGTCCGAGCTGGGCTTCGATCCGCGCTAGTTGGCTGCCCAAAAGAGTGGCAAGGCGGGCCAGCAGGACATGGTCTGAACTCGCTACTTCAGTAGCGCTGGCTTCTGGATGCTTCAGATAGCCAACATTGAATGTTCCAAAAGTCTTTGATCCTGAGCTGATCGGTGCGACAAAGGCGGCGACGATTCCGCGCTCAACGAGTGACCGGGCGTCCAGTTCCTCGCGTCCGGCCAGGCTCCAGAATCGTGGCACCCCAGAAACGGAGACCTTGCCGACCATCGTTCGATCGACTGGCATCCTGGTCCCGCCGGCTATGGAAATATCTGACCCGGCAAGTGCCATGGTTTCGATGGTCGAAGGGTCCTCAGGATCGACCAAACAGATGGAGGCGCGATCTGCACCGAGGTGAAGGCGTACATAGTTTGCCACCAGTGCAAACAGGTGCTGGGAGCTGTTGGCATCGACCAGGCTGATTGCGAGCGCGAGCAACCGAGCTTCGGCCGAGATCTCTTGGCTCGTTGATTGATGAGCCGGTTCGATCTGTTCAGTTGTTGTGTTCTGATCGTGCTGATCGGTCACTCTGATGCCCTGGGAACAGTTCAGGCATGCCGCGGGCCCGTCTCGGTCTTCTTTGGTTCCCTCTATTGTCGGCGAGTCTGAGGCCTGCTTGAGAAGTCCGAGATGATCGACCGCGTTGGTCCGCCCCCCTTGACTCCATCCGATGCTGTTTCGTACAACTTGTCGTCGGGAGCAATTGCAAGGGCGCGCTCAATTGGAGCGGGATGACCGACGAAGAAGCCTTGAACATGGTTGATGCCGATGTCCTTGAGGGTCTTGAGCTCGTGCTCATTGTCGATGTGTTCGGCAATGGTCTCGACTTGGAGTGCGTCCGCCATGGCCTTGATGGCAGTAACCATGGTCGTTTTGATGGGGTCCGTCCCGACCTCAGAGATCAAGGTGCCGTCAATCTTGAGGAAGTCGATGTCCAACTGGCGTAGGTAGCCCAATGATGAGAGGCCAACCCCAAAGTCGTCCAGGGCCAAGCGAGGGCCAAAGGCCCGCATCCGGCTGACGAAGTCCAGAGTTGCTTCGAAGTCATACATCGAACCAGTTTCGGTGATTTCGAAGATGATCCGATCGGTTGGGACGCCACTATTGACAATGATGGCCTCCAGCTCCTGGAAGAAGTTCTTGCTGGAGATTGAGTTGGCGGACAAGTTGATGAAGATGAGATCGGGAGCCTGACCGTCTGGTTCACAATCCAAAGCCTTCTTCATAGCCCGCAACGCATTCTTGGTAACCCAGGCATCCAGTCGGGAGATCAACCCATACTGCTCCGCAATGGGGATGAAGCGGTCGGGGGGAATGATTGAGCCGTCCTCTTCTCGGAGTCGAACCAGTACCTCGACCGAACGGTTGCCCGATCTGGAGAGCGGATGGATGGGTTGCGCGTAGAGTACAAATTCGTTGGCATCGATGGCCCGTTGGACCCGGGCGATCCAGGATGCCGCAGTCCGACGAGCGGCTTGTTCGGAGTTGCTGGAGGACTCGACACTGACATGATTGCCACCGAGTTTCTTTGATTCGTGGCAGGCGGCCTCAGCGCTGGCCATGGCCGATGCCCCGGACACGGTGGTCTCAGTAATGAACGACAGGCCAATGCTGATGGTGGCCTCAAAGACGCGGCCATTGAAGATGAAGGGCATGGCTGATATTGACGCAGCTATCTTCTCGCATAGCTGTTGGTGATGCTTTGGTGTCCGGTCTCGCAGGAGCAGAACAAAATCGGCTCCCAGTCTTGATGGTGTATCGTCCTCGCCCAATGATCGGCTGATTCGAGCACCGATATCCCGCAGAAGCTTGTCGCCAGCATTGTGGCCGTCGGCATCGTTGATGAGCTTGAAATGGTCGATGTCGATAAAGCACAGGGCCGACTGTGGATGATCGCTGTCATCCGGCGATTTGATGGCGATGGCGCGTTGGATATCGGCGTCAAGCTCGGCCTCGAACATCCGGTGACGGATGAGTCCAGTGAGGTGGTCATGGTTGGCAACAAAGACGAGTTCGTTGTGGGTCACGATTCGTTGCAGCGTCGTGCCCATGAAGGTGGCAACGGCGGCAAGAGTTTTGTGGTCAGCGGCTGACACACCGTCTGGCCGAGAGCTACCTATGTTGAGCGTGCCGATGCCGGTTCCGTGAACGAAGACGGTGAGGTTGAGAGCCGTCGTTGCCTCGGTCGAGGGTTGCGCGCGTTGCACTGGCTCGGATACGGCCTGGGAATCTGAAAGTCCGACATCGCTGGGATCGAGGTGAGGTCCGACACTAGCAATTTGGCGTCGGAAGATTTGTTCGCCGACGGAAAGGGTCGGATCGACGCTGATGGCACTGGATCCGTGAATTTCATAGACGATTGAATTGCTGGGGCTGGATGCGATCTTGGTGAAACTGGCGTAACTGATGTCAACCAGCTGGGCCAAATTCATCGACAGGATGCCAATGACTTCTTCCAGGCTGTTGGCGGCGGCGAGGACAGATTCGAGACTGTGGAGCTTCTCAAGTTCAGACGCTCGGTGGTGGCGAATATTACTCTGGTAAATGATCTCGTTCTGCCGTTCCAGCCTGGCCAGGTGGCAACCCAACAGTCCAGAGAGCTGGACAAGCAAGTCCTGGAACGGATAGTCGTCGCCTGGATTCTGAACGTAGCCGATGTTCAGGGTGCCGTAGCGGGTGCGTTCGCACTGGATTGGAGTAATGAAGGCGGCCGTTACCCCTTCGGCAAGAAGGGAGCTTGTCTCGCTTTTGGTGCTGTTCTCTAGGGTCCAGAGCTGGGGCTTGCCGGTAGCGACAACCTCGCCAACCAGAGTTTGTTCGAGAGGCATCCGGACACCCCCGCGTTCCGGTGCCTTAGACGAGGGCTTCTCCGACCACCCATCGGTTCCTGTGGTGTCGGTTCCTGTGGTGTCCGTTCCTATGGTGTCGGTTCCAGTTAGGGCCACTGCTTCAAAGACGTCAGGATTGGACGGATCAATGATGCAGATTGAAGCGAGATCGGTGGTCGAATGGAGACGGATGTAGCGGCCAACCAGCTGGTACATGGTGAGTGCTGAGTTGGTCTGGGCGAGGGAGGTTGCGAGCGCGAGCAGACGAGCTCCGTCTTGTAACGATTGGTCCTCTTGTCGGTCAGTCACTGTTGATGCTCACTCCGAGGGCTGGCTTCGCCCCGCTTCGTCACGATTCGAGCCTTTGTGGGCAACGCTGCCTTCTCTAAATCGGCGTTTCTCAGCGAAGCTTGAGCTGATTCTTTGGCGGGTGTTAGTGGGTGAGAAACGCGATGCGTTCCACGAGCAAAGCAAAGAACGCTTCGGCATCAATATCGCCGAAGACCAAGCAATTGTTTGGTCGGTCGGTGACATTCCACCAATCGATGACTGTTGTTCCCATCGTGAGTTCAGATTCGGTTTCAATCTCCACATTGCAGAGCCGACCAGTCAGAACGTTCGGATCCAGCAAGTAGGCGATGACTGTGGGGTCATGCAGCGGTCCACCGACACTGCCGTACTTCTCAACATCGAAACGCTCAAAGAAGCCGAGCATGCCAGCGACACAGTTGCCGGCCGGAGAACCAAGTGCGCGGAATGCTTCGATGCGCTCAGGGGTGGTGAGTGCCTTATGGGTGACATCTAGCGGCATCAAAACCAGGGCAAGCCCACTGCCAAATACGATGGCGGCAGCTTGGGGATCAACATAAATATTGAACTCGGCACCGGGGGTGACGTTTCCCCCTTCGAACAAACCACCACCCATCATGACGATCTCTTCGATCTGAGCTGCGATTGCGGGCTCTCGCTCCAAGGCGGTTGCAATATTGGTCAGGGGTCCGAGGGCACAGATGGTGACCTTCTGATCTCGTTCGGCCAGCAGGGTTGTGATGATGAAGTCGACTGCATGACCATCGGCAGCTTCCTGGGCGGGGTCACCGAGTCCCGAACCATTCAGCCCGGTCGCACCGTGCACATATTCTGCGGTGACCAGCGGCCGCACCATCGGTCGGTCACAACCGGCAAAAACTGGTACGTCCGTACGCTGGCATAGTTGGACAATGGAGAGGGCATTCTTTACGGTGAGCGGCAGGGGTACGTTGCCTGCGACTGCGGTGATTCCGAGCACTTCGATCTCTTCTGGGCAAGCCAGGGCCAGCATGATGGCAACGGCATCGTCTTGCCCAGGATCAGTATCGATGATGATCGGCCGCGGGCGGCTTTTGGAAAGACGGTTACTGGAAACTCTGATTTTGGAAACGCTGTCGTCGGAAGCATTGCTCATTCAAACACCCTAGAGCGAGTCTCTTGGCAGACACATATCCAGACTTTTTGTGTAAATTAGTTCAGAATGTGATGACTTTGAGTTCCGCCGGTCCATCCTATTAGCCGTGGCCATTGTGGGGACCTTGGAGACCGTCGCTCTGAACTTATCCGGGCATTTGACCGGCAAGGTTCGAGAAACCTGGAGCCTGCCGGAGCAGCAGCGACTCCTCGTCACAACCGACCGCCTGAGTGCCTTTGACAAGGTGATCGGTGCGGCTAAACACAAGGGTCAGGTACTCAACCAGTTGGCGGCATGGTGGTTCGAGCAAACTGCGGACATCGTTGCCAACCATGTGGTGTCTGTACCAGATCCGAACTGCCTGGTTGCCGTCGACGCTTCACCTCTTCCGGTCGAAGTCGTCGTCCGAGGCCGGCTAACAGGATCAACCTCAACATCGGTCCTGCCCCGGTACAAACAAGGGGAGCGGGTGCTGTACGGCTATGAATTACCGGACGGCATTCCTGATCATGGTCCGCTGGCAACCCCCCTCATTACCCCGACCACCAAGGCGCAGGCCGGCGGGCACGACGAGCCGATCACCTGTGCTGAAGTGTCTGAATCTGGGTTGGTCGAACCGGCCTTGTGGGAGGAAGTGCAGCGAGTTGCGCTTGCCGTGTTCCAACGAGGGGTCGAGGTGGCGGAGAAGGCTGGCTTTGTTCTGGCTGACACCAAGTATGAGTTTGGGCTCTCACCCAGTGGTGAGCTGCTTCTTATCGACGAGATGCACACGCCGGACTCTTCGCGGTTTTGGGCTATCGAAGGGCTTGAAGAACGGATTGCCTCTGGCAAAACACCCGAAAGCTTCGACAAGGAGCCGGTTCGTCTCTATCTCGGCGAGATCGGATACCGGGGCGACGGGACCCCACCAGTCCTTCCTGACTCGGTGTGGGAAGCAACCACAGCTCGCTATGTGAAGCTGTTCGAAGAGTTGACGGGACAATCGTTCGAGCCTGGGGCGCAACCAGCGGCCGAACGAATCAACACCAACTTGGCTGCGGTAGGAGTCTTGTAGTTGTGCGGGTTGTCGTCTTGTCTGGATCGGGATCTGATGCACCATGGGTGGACAAGATCGTTGCTGTGCTGGACACCCTTGAAGTGCCCTATGTGCGGCGAGTCGGCTCGGCCCACCGGGTGCCTGAGCATGTCTTGTCCTTGTTGGCTGGCTATGACAATGACTCGGTGCCAACGGTGTTCATCACCGTTGCTGGCATGAGTGACGCCTTGTCTGGGCTAACCGACGCCAACGTGCAATCACCGGTGATTGCTTGCCCGCCTGCTTCCAATTCGTTCTCGGGCCTCGACATCCTCTCCAGCCTTCGTACTCCTCCAGGAGTGGCTCCGGCTACTGCTCTGCTGCCGACCAATGCTGCCATTGTTGCTGCCAAGATTCTGGGCCTGCATGATCCGGCGCTACGCGATCGTATTGCCGACTATCAGGCAGCGGCAGCTGAGCGAGTTATGCAAGCCGATACGGAGCAGGCAGGCGACGAAGATCAATGACAGGTCATATGGGCGATTGGGGTTTGAGATGAGTGATGTGCTTGGGCTGGATTACCCGAAGGAAGAGTGCGGCGTTCTCGGCGTGTCTGGGATTGGCAGTGATGCTGCCCGAACCACGTTCTTTGGTCTGTACGCACTCCAGCACCGAGGTCAAGAAGCAGCCGGGATTGCGGTTTCTGATGGTCGTGCTATCCGGGTTCACAAGGCCCAAGGCTTAGTCAGCCAGGCGTTCAACGACGAGAAGCTGGAACCCTTGGTCGGTGGTATGGCCATCGGCCACACCCGATATTCAACCACTGGTGCCAACTCCGATCGCAATGTTCAGCCCTATGTGGTTGAGACAATGCATGGACCACTGGCCATTGCTCACAACGGCAACCTGGTGAATGCCGATCAGCTTCGCTCCAAGCTATTGGAGCGTGGTGCTGGCCTGCAGTCATCCAGTGATTCTGAAGTCTTGGCCTTGATGTTGGCCGCAACCGAGGGTGAGACCTGGGAAGACCGTTTGGCCGCGGTGATGCCCCAATGGCAGGGAGCGTTCTCCTTGGTCATCTTGTGTGCGGGCAAGGTCATCGCCACTCGTGATCCCTGGGGTTTCCGACCACTGTCGATTGGGCGCCTGGCTTCTGGCGGCCATGTTGTTGCCTCCGAGACTGGTGCTCTGCAGACCGTTGGTTGCGACATTATCCGAGAGATTGAGCCGGGCGAGATTGTTGTCATGCAAGGCCAAGTAGCCCGTTCTCACCAGGGAATGAAGCCAAACAGCACCCAGGCTCGCTGCACCTTTGAACACGTCTACTTTTCTCGTCCCGACGCGGTTTGGGATGGCAAGAGCATCCATCAGGTTCGCCAGCGCCTCGGGGCCGAGCTGGCCAAGCAGCACCCGGTCGACGCCGACATCGTGTTGCCGGTTCCAGACAGTTCCATGCCCGCTGCTGTTGGTTATGCCGCCGAGTCTGGAATCACCTATACCGAAGGGTTCGTGAAGAATCGCTATATCGGCCGGACGTTCATTGAGCCGACCGATGAGCTCCGCCGCCAAGGAGTGGCCCTCAAGTTCAATACCCTCCCCGACAACCTGTTCGGTAAGCGAGTGGTCATGGTTGATGACTCGATCGTGCGGGGGACAACGGCTGGACCCTTGGTTCGCCTCCTGCGTGATGCGGGAGCGGCTGAGGTTCACGTCCGGATCACCTGCCCGCCTATTGCCCACCCTTGTTTCTTTGGGGTTGACATGGGAACTCATGAGGAACTCATTGCCCACCAGCTTGGTGTGCCCGAGATTTGTGACCATATTGGCGCCGACAGCTTGGGCTACCTCTCGCTCCAAAAGATGATGGCGGCCATCGGCCGTGACGATGGATACTGCAATGCCTGCTTCACCGGCTCGTATCCGGTGCCGGTTCAGCTTTCGCTCATGAGCTCCAAGCAACGCTTTGACGGGGTGCTTGGTTAGTGACTGGTCGTTCCAGGGCAAGACTGCCCGCGTCACGCGTGTCGTGGGTCGTCGGTGTGTAGCCGGTGAATAACATGATCACGGTTCTGCTCATCGGCTCGGGTGGCCGAGAGCACGCGCTGGCCATCAAGCTTGCCAGTTCGCCAATGTTGGAGCGGCTACTGGTTGCTCCGGGCAATCCAGGCACAGCAACGAGCCACCCGCGGGTAAGCAATGTCGCGGTCGACTCGTGCGATAGTTCCGATCATGCGTCCGTCGTTGCCTTTTGCCAGGCCGAAGAGATCGACTTGGTGGTTGTCGGACCAGAAGTCCCGCTGGTTGAGGGTCTGGCTGACGTCTTGGTCGGAGCAGGCATTGCCTGCTTTGGACCGAGTGCTGCCGCGGCTCAACTCGAAGGTTCGAAGTCCTTCACTCGAGAGTTCGCCAAGCGCCACAAGATTCCAAGTCCCAAGACTGCAGTCTTTTCTGAGGTGTCTGAGGCCCTGGCTTGGTTGGATGAGGTTGACTTCGATGTCGTGGTCAAGGCCGACGGGTTAGCTGCGGGCAAGGGAGTGGTGATTCCCGAAGGCCGGGCTGAAACCGAGCAGGCTATTCGTGAGATGTTGCTTGAGGGTTCAATGGGTCAGGCCGGCCGCACCATTGTGTTAGAAGAACGCATGTCGGGCGAAGAGTTGTCTCTTTTCGGGATCAGTTCGGCCACCCAGACCGATCCTCTTGGTGGCCTTACAGCCCAGGATCACAAGCGGGTTGGCGCTGGTGATACCGGGCCGAATACTGGTGGAATGGGGGCCTTTGCTCCCGTGCCCGGGTTCGATGATGCTTTTGTGGCCGAGCTTGTTTCCACCTTTCTTGATCCGGTTACCCAAGGCATGGCCGCAGACGGCACCCCCTATGTCGGCGTGATCTATGCCGGGATCATGTTGACTCCGGCTGGGCCCCGGTTGGTTGAGTACAACTGTCGCTTCGGTGATCCCGAAGCCCAAGTGCTGATGCCGTTGATCGAAAGCGACCTGTTGGAAGTGTTTTGGAAGGCAGCAACCGGTCTGGCCTGGACCCCCGTTGATGTGACGACTGGTTTGACCGCAGCCGCAGTGGTGGTCGCCGCCGATGGCTATCCGGCTGACCCGGTCAAGGGGGTTGCTGTTGCTGATGTTGCTATCCCGACCGGCGTCCAGCTGATTCATGCTGGTACCAGACTGGGGGACGAGGGACTCGTTTCCAGCGGTGGACGGGTTCTGAATATTGTGGCTGTCGGGGATGACTTGTCCCAGGCCCTCTCCGCCAGTTATGGCGTTGTTGAACTACTTACCGGTGATGGGCTCTTTGCCCGGCCAGATATTGGATGGAGACATGTCATGACAGAGCCTCAAAGTGCGGGAGGTGCGGAAGGTGCGAGAGCCTACGCCAGTGCTGGCGTTTCGCTGACCGCGGGAGCAGCAACAACGGCCCGTATTGGTGCCTCGGTCAAGAGCACTCATGATCAGCGAGTAGTTTCTGGCTTGGGCAGCTTCGGCGGAGTATTCGACATTGCTGCCCTAACCAAGATGGATGAACCGCTGCTGGTTGCGACCACCGATGGGGTTGGAACCAAGACCCTGCTGGCTGAGAAATTGGATCGCTGGGAGGGGTGCGGCGCCGACATTGTGAACCACGGCGTCAATGATGTCTTGGTGCAGGGGGCCGAACCCTTGTTCTTCCTTGACACGGTTGCCTCAGAAAAGCTTGATCCCGAGATCGTTGGTCGAATTGTTGATGGTATGGCTGAGGCTTGTCGCCAAGCGGGATGCGTCTTGCTTGGCGGTGAGACAGCCGAGATGCCCGGCGTACTGGTCGATGGTGCCGTTGATATTGCCGGGACCCTGGTTGGAGCAGTTGACCGGGTGAAGCTTTTACCCCGGCCAGGAATTGCCGCCGGGCATGTGCTCATCGGCCTTGCTTCTTCAGGACTTCACACCAATGGCTACAGCCTGGCTCGAAAGGTCGTAGCCAATATGGATCTGAATGATCCCTTGCCTGGTGGCGCCGGTGAGTCCATTGGCGACGCGTTGTTGGCGGTGCACCGTAACTATCATCCGGTGCTGGTTGACGCCCTTGATGAAGAACTCATTGACGGTTTGGCTCACATCACCGGTGGCGGTCTGATTGACAACCTGCCTCGCATCCTGCCTGCAGGGGTCGGGGCGCGGATCGACACCACCTCCTGGCCAACACCACCCTTGTTCCAGTTCTTGATTGATCAGGCCGAGCTTGGTTTGAACGAGGCCCATCAGATTCTGAACTGTGGAATCGGCATGATTGTGGTGGTTCCCGCCGATGATGTTGAAGCTGTGCGGGCACTGCTTCCGGAGACGACCTGGGTGATTGGCGAGCTGGTCGACTGTGCAGTTGGTGCCTCCGGGACTGACCGCGTCATACTCTCTTGAGCAGGCCCTGGTTTCTTTTGGGTAGGCCGTGATGAAGAGGCGACTTGTGGTGCTGGTGTCTGGCGGAGGCACCAATCTGCAAGCTGTACTGGACTCCTGTGAATCGGGACGTCTAGCCACTGACCCAGCGGCTGAGGTGGTTGCTGTTGTTTCTAACAAGGTTGAGGCCTTTGGACTGGAACGTGCTCGGCGGGCCGGGGTCTCAACTGGAGTGCTTGAGCGTGAGGGACGTGATCGCGCAACCTATGCCGCTGCATTGGCGGACATTGTTGGCGACTATGAACCTGATCTTGTGGTGCTGGCTGGCTGGATGCGTATCTTGACGTCGGCCTTCCTCGACCGATTCCTGGTCATCAATCTCCACCCGGCCCTGCCCGGTGAGTTTCCCGGAACGGATGCCATTGAGCGGGCTTTTGCCGGGTACTCCGGTGCTCGGTCCCAGGTTGTTGGGATTGAGCAGAAAGAACGCGAGCAGGGAGAAACTCTGGGCTCGGGAGTCATGGTCCATTGGGTTCCCGATGAGGGCGTTGATGTCGGTCCAGTGATTGTTCAGGAACAGGTTTTGTTCGTGGAGAACGACACCCTTGAGGGGTTCGAACAACGAATGCACGCAGTAGAGCATCGTCTCCTAGTTGATGGCATCGCCGCGGCTCTAGCCTCAACAGAGAACCCGAGTGAAACACATGTGACTGGCTAGCAATGAAGGACAAAAGATGAGCGACTCGCCGAACAACTCACCGACCAACTCACCGGCCAACCCACCAATGAATAGTGGCTTGTTTGACCATTTCGAGTCTCTGACCTTTGATGACGTTCTGGTGGTACCCGGTTGGAGCGAGGTCTTACCTCACGACGTGGACACCACGACCACCCTTGGTGATCTGGTCTTGCGGGTGCCGCTCATGTCGGCGGCCATGGACACCGTCACCGAAGCGCCGTTGGCCATCTCCTTAGCGCGCGAGGGTGGCATCGGCGTCATGCATCGCAACCTCAGCATCGACGAGCAACAAGCTCAGGTCGATCAGGTTAAACGAGCTCAATCTGGCATGATCACGGCTCCTATCAGCCTTGGTCCTGAAGCCACTCTGGCTGATGCTGAAGTCTTGATGGGTCGGCACAAGATTAGTGGCGTTCCGATCTGTGACCAGGCAGGAAAACTGGTTGGCATCCTCACTAATCGTGACGTCCGGTTCTGCGGGCCTGAGGACGAGGCCCGCTGCGTCACCGAATTCATGACCAGTGAGAACCTGGTCACGGCTCCCGTTGGAACCACCCTGGACGAAGCAGTCAAGGTTCTGCACAAGTACCGGATCGAGAAGCTTCCACTAGTCGACGACGCCGGTGTCTTGCAAGGCTTGATCACGGTCAAGGACATCTCTAAGCGGTTGGAAAAGCCCAACGCCACCTTGGACTCTGAAGGGCGCCTTTGTGTCGGCGCTGCTGTTGGTGTCAGCGATGTGAGCGAACGGGTCGGCGCACTGGCCGAAGCGGGAGTGGACATGGTGGTCATCGATACCGCCCATGGGCACACTCTTGGAGTGGTCCAAGCAGTACGGACCATCAAGAAGGGTTGGCCGTCCTTAACGGTGGTCGGTGGCAATGTTGTGACTCGTGAGGGTGTGCAAGCACTGGTTGAAGCTGGGTCCGACATCATCAAGGTTGGGGTCGGGGCAGGCTCCATCTGCACCACACGTATTGTTGCCGGGTCCGGTATGCCTCAGATGAGTGCCATTTATGAGTGTGTGCAGGCTGCTCGCGCCATTGAAGCCACCGTTGGGCGCAAGGTCCCCATCATTGCCGATGGGGGAGTGGTGACTTCTGGCGACATCGTCAAGGCCTTCGTTGCCGGAGCCGATGCCGTCATGCTTGGCAATGCGCTGGCGGGCTGTGATGAAGCTCCGGGCGACTTGGAACTGGTTGATGGCGCAATGTGGAAGACCTATCGAGGTATGGGTTCGGCCGGGGCCATGCGCGGACGTGCAGCTGACCGTTACGGAACGGCCCAGACTCCGGGCAAGCATGTTGCCGAAGGAGTCGAGGCCAGGGTGCGCTATGCCGGCCAGCTTTCCGAACTGGTTTCTCAGCTCGTTGGGGGCTTGCGCTCTGGCATGGGATACGCCGGAGCAGCCACCCTTGATGACCTGCGCTTTCGGACTCGCCTCACCCGCATTACCGGGGCCGGCCTTCGGGAGAGCCATCCCCATGATGTTGACGTGCTGAGGGACTAGCGGCTAGCTCGACCACAACTGGTCTCACCGCTAAGATCTAGATCATGCGCAAGTCACTGACCAGTCCAACCGCATCGGCCGTCGGCCCCTATAGCCATGGCGTCGATGCGGACCCAATGATATTTTGTTCGGGCCAAACTCCGATTGATCCAGCGACGGGAAAGTTGGCCGAAGGCACCGTCGGAGATCGAACTGATCAGTGCTTCGACAATCTCTTTGCTGTCCTAGAAGATGGTGGGCTCGGACCGGACGATGTGGTGAAAGTCAATGTCTTCCTAACCAACATGGATGATTTTTCCGCCATGAACGAGGTGTATGCCACCCGGTTCAGCGAGCCGTTCCCCGCTCGAACCACCATTGGCGTTGCTTCGCTTCCTCTTGGGGCCGACATCGAGATTGAACTCATCGCGAGTCGTTGAGCGAGTCGTTGAGCGAGTGGGTAACCATTGAGCTAATCGAAGGGTTGTGGACAGCGTGTTCGACTGAGGTGTCTGATTCCCGCTAGTAGTAGCTGTCCAAGTCGGGCACAATGGCAAGCATGACAATCGCCGCCACCGATGCCAGCACCGAGGCCTGGATGTTGGCCGTGGAGAGTCGAGATGCTCGCTTTGATGGTTGGGTCACCATTGGTGTCACCTCAACCGGGATTTACTGTCGGCCGAGCTGTCCAACGCCTATTCGCCCCAAGCGATCCAATATGCGATTCTTCGCCACACCAGCTTCGGCCCAAGCAGCGGGATTTCGGGCCTGCAAACGCTGTGCTCCTGACGCCACCCCTGGATCGCCGGAATGGAATCGCAGGGATGATCTGGTGGCCCGAGCCATTCGCGGCATCGAAGATGGCGTCATCGACCGCCACAGCGTTGAAGGACTGGCTTCGCAACTGGCCGTGAGCAGTCGGCATCTGAACCGGCTCTTGGTGAGCCAGGTTGGGGCAACCCCGATCCAGCTTGCTCGGGCTCGTCGGGCACGGGCGGCCAGAGTCTTGATCGAGGGGACCGTCATGCCGTTCTCCGATATTGCCTTCGCTGCCGGGTTCGACAGCATCCGCCAGTTCAATGACACCGTTCGAGAAGTCTTTGCGGCCTCGCCAACCGAGCTTCGCCGCTCACGCCGAAAGACCGGATCGGCCAAACAAGAACTCATGGCCGGAGACTGGTTGTGTGTGCGATTGCCCTTCCGCCCGCCTCTGGATGTTAGGACCCTGTGGGCATGGCTGGATGCGCATTCTGTTCCCGGGATTGAGGAAGTTGATGGCTCGGTATATCGGCGAAGTCTGCGGCTTGAGAGTGGGCCAGGAGTGGTCGAGCTGGTAGCCCCACAGCCAGATGATTCAGCAATCGAAGCTCGATTCCTTCTGAGCAGCCTGAGCGATCTGCAACAGGCAATACAACGATGTCGCCGCTTGCTTGACCTTGACGCCGATCCGCTGGTCATTCGTGCTGACCTTGGCAGGCACCAAGCGCTTGTTAACTTGTTGAATTCGCGACCCGGGGTGCGGGCTCCTGGGGATGTTGATGGCATTGACTCGGCCATCCGAGCCGTTCTCCATCAGCAGGTCTCCCTGGCCAGTGGTCGCGGCGTTTGTGCTCGCCTGATCCAGGCTCACGGAGAACCCTTGTCTGCTTCGGTCGGTGAGGTCGGTTCGTTGACCCGAGTGTTTCCGACAGCCGCGACTTGGGCTGGTTTGGATCCCGCGATACTGGGCCTGCCGAAGTCTCGGGCCAAGGCATTAGTGGCAGTAGCCCAAGCTGTTGCCTGCGGGGACTTGGACCTGAGTCCTGCTGCGGATCGGGAGGAGGCCAAGGCCAAGCTTTGTGCCATCAAGGGGATCGGCCCTTGGACCGCGACCATTGTTGCTCTTCGGGCCTTGCACGGTCCGGATGAGTTCTCCTCTGGAGACCTTGCTCTGCGCCGGGCCGCCGACTCAGTTGGTTTGCCGAGCGGGGTTGAGGAGCTACAGATGGCGGCTGAGCAATGGAGGCCATGGCGATCCTACGCCATGCATCACTTGTGGGCTGAGTACGCAGCGCCAACAGTGGGAACTAAGTCGGCGGCGCCAACGGTGCGGACAAGGACTATGAAGGGGAGAACGAGATGAGGTCGGATGATCAACGATCGAGGAGCAAGATGCAGACGGACAGTGCGCGGCCGGACAATGCGCGGCCGGGGGATGAAGTCCTAACGACGGCCAGCTATGAGTCACCGGTCGGCCTCTTGACGCTGGTGGCCAGCCAGAAGGGCCTGCGAGCAATTCTTTGGCCCAACGACAACGATGAACGCGGCCGGGTGAAACTTGGGCCAACCGAAGCTGGGTCCTCTCCGATCCTGAAGCAGACGGTGCGTGAGTTGGACGAGTACTTTGCTGGTATCCGCCAAGCGTTCGACGTTCCCCTGGACCCAATTGGGACAGAATTTCAGCGTGAGGTGTGGCTGGCGTTGGCCAATGTTCCATACGGGCAGACCACCAGCTATGGCCGTCAAGCTCAAGCTCTTGGCCGCCCCAAAAGTGTGCGAGCAGTTGCCTCTGCCAACGGAAAAAATCCGATTTCGATCGTCCTTCCGTGCCATCGAATCATTGGGGCTGATGGATCCCTAACCGGATTTGCCGGAGGGTTGGAAGGCAAGGCTTGGTTGTTGTCTCATGAAGGACAGTCTCTGCCTCTCTGAGTGGTTGTTGTGGTTCGGAGAGCGGTGGACAGTAGGATTTCCAACTCGATGAAGCAACCGACCCGAACCAAAACACGGTCAAAAGCCGTCCAGTCAAAAGCTCCCAAGTCAAAGATTGCTCAGACAAGCGATCAAGGGTTGCGCGTGCCTGCCACCAACTTCACTATTGAAGATGTTGCCAACGCGGCTGGTGTGTCGGTGGCAACAGTGAGCCGCGCCCTCCGTGACTTGCCCAATGTCGCTCCGTCGACCAGGCAAAAGGTGCTGGACGTTGCTCAGGAGTTGCATTATGTGGTTGATCCAACGGCCTCGAGACTTGCCGCGGGCAAGACGCGAACCGTAGCTGTCGCCGTCCCTGTTCTTGATGCTTGGTATTGCGCCAAGGTGGTTGCCGGAATCGAGGCCGTCTTGAAAGAATCTGACTTCGATCTCCTGCTCTATGCCGTCACCAATGAGTCTGAGCGAAGCCGGTTTGTTGCTGGAAGGGGCGCCTGGTGGCGCCGAAGTGATGCTGTCATCCTGGTCGACATCTGTCTTTTTGAAGAAGAAGCGATGCGGTTGGCTGATTCTGGTGCCGCTGTTGTCACCATTGGAACCGAACTGGCCCAGTTCTCCTCGGTCCGCCTGGACGAAATGAATTCGGCCCGCGAAGCAACCGAGCATTTGATTGCTGGTGGCCATCGACGAATTGCGCTGCTGAAGGGTGATCCCTTGGTCGGCCAGTTTCGTGTGCCCCTGTATCGCGAGCAGGGATTCTTCGAGGCGCTTGCGGATGCCGAGATCGAATGGGTCCCTGACCTGCAGATCTCGGGTGGGTTCTCCATTGACGGAGGACGGGAAGCCATGCGGGCATTGCTGAGTTTGGATGAGCCGCCAACGGCAGTTTTTGCCATGAGTGATGAGATGGCTTTCGGAGCCTTGCACGAATTGCAGAGACAGGGATTGTCAGCGCCCGATGATGTGGCCATCGTAGGCTTTGATGACCATGACATTTCTGAGATCTTTGGTTTGACAACCATTCGACAAGATGTCGAAGCAATCGGAGCGGCGGCGGCCCGTATGGCCCTGGCCAGCGTGTCGCGGACCGGTGACCAGTCACTATTCGAGCCGGAACGCGTGGTTTCGCCCACCAAGTTGATCGTGCGTCGAACCAGCTAGCTCTGGCCCTGAGCGCAAGTTTCTTGAGCAACTTCACACAATGACGGCTTTGTTGCCGATTGGTGTCAGAGGAACTGAGGCGGCCGAACTCACGTCATAGTCGCCGACGCACGATTGGACAGTCGATATCTGTCCATCCTGAGACTGGGTAGGGACCTGAGCTATGTGGAACCGTAGACCGACAAAGAACCTTGCAGTTGTCCTCTTTGGGCTGGCTCTGGTTGCTACGTCTTGTAGTGCCGCTGATGACTCAACTTCGGCCAAGTTCGAAGAAGTGGGTGCCGCCATTGATGACAGTGGCGACGCCGGAAGCACCGACGATCGTGCTGAAGAACTCGATATGGCCGATTCGGAGATGGCGGCCACCACGGTCCTGGCGGCGAGCTTCCAAGACGAAGAAGGTGGAGTCGACCCGACACCGATTGAAGCTGAGCCGGAGGCCAACCCGGTTGTTCGTACCATCATCCGGCGAGCAACCATGCACCTCCAGGTCGAGAATGTGCTGAGCGCGTCGAACGAGGCAACGATTCTGGTTGAGAGTTTCGGTGGCTTTGTCTTCGGCCAGGAGACCTCAATTGAGGGTGAGGCTCGCAGCTCCCTAACGTTCAAGGTGGCTCCCGAGGATTTCCAGCAGGCGCTGAACGAGCTGTCGGCCTTGGGATTCCTTCGCGGCCAGACGGTGACTGCTGATGATGTCACTGGTCGGGTGGTCGATTTGGATAGCCAGATTCGAACCAAGGAGGAGAGCGTCAATGTGCTGAGAGGATTCTTGGCTCAGGCAAATGATGTAGCAACGATCACGACGATGGAAAGCTCGCTACATGAACGAGAGACGGAGTTGGAACTTCTCCGCGGGCAACTGCGGACCCTCCAGGCCCAAGCGGCGCTAGCCACCATCACTGTGGTCTTTACCGAAAAGGTCCCAGGTCCAGCGCTAGAAGTAGATGTAACCGCCTATGGCGGCAACGATGGCGGAACGACTTGTGATGGTGACGATGACCTCACTATTGATGAAGGTGATCTATTTACCCTTTGTTATCAATTGAGCAATACCGGCGACACCTACCTGAGCGAGTTCAGTCTTCGAGACGGCCAGATGAAGTTGGATCAAGAGGACTTCCTTGAGGTCAAGGAAGGATCGTTGGATGTGCCGCTTGCTCCTGGTGACCATCTGACCTTGTACGTCGAGCTTGAAGCCGATCCCAACCGTGTCGCTGTTCTTGGCCAGGTCGGAGCTGTGCCAACCGATCAGCTCGGCAATTCACTGGACATTGAGGGCATAGGCGGTCGGGATGAGCTGAGGTTGTCGGTCAATCGTGTCGAATCGGTTCCGACGTTCGCTGAAGGACTGGATCAGAGCTGGAAAGCGCTCAAGTACCTGATCACGGTTCTGGTCTTGCTCGCCGGGCTTGTCTTGCCCTGGATTCCCTTCCTCATTGCCCTCTTCTTCATTCGTCGATGGTGGCGCAATCGTCCGCGGAAGTCGACGAAGGTGAAGCCGAGAAAACCACTGGGCCCGCTCGACCACCAGGTTCCTGTCGCAACTAACCCAGCCCCACCTGCACCTGCACCACCAGCGCCACCAGGTTCTGCAGATTCTGTGCCAGCCCAGCCCGCACCAACCCAGTCTGCTCGACCTGGCCAGGTCGATAGCGCTGGTGAGGGGACTTCGACCGCCTGAGGCAGACTGGCCCGATGACAAGACAAGGTCGGACGACATCACAAGGTTCTGAGTCAACGGCCGAGTGGGTTCGCGAAGTTGATCAACTGATCGATCAACTCCGAGGCCACCTTGGCCCCTTGCCCTATGACCCAACACCAGCTGGTCTCTACACCGGGTCGACCTTGTATCCCGGTAGCAGCGGAGGTCCTGAGAGGGAAAGTATCGAAAGATCCTCTACGTCCAACAGTGGTGCCAACAGCTTTGCCGCCAGTCTTGATCAAGAGATTTACCGTCGGGCCAGGATTAGCGGTGGGCCACCTATTCCGCCAGTCGAAGAGCTGGCTCAACGACTTCATGATCACGGCATCACGGTTGCCCTCAACGAATTCCGGGCAGATAAGACTCTGGTTGGGGTCATGGGCGGTCATGCCCTGGTCCGGGGTTCTGCGGGATATCGCCAGGCGGTATCGCTGGGCCGTTGCCTGGCTCGGGCTGGCTATTGCGTTACCACGGGAGGCGGCCCAGGGGCAATGGAAGCAGCCAACCTTGGGGCAGCGACTTGTGCCATGACTGAGCCAGAGGTTGATGAACGTATCGATCTTCTGGCCACGGTTCCTGAGTTCGCTGCGGACCCCAATACCTTCGTGTCGGTCTCACTGGAGGTGATGGCCAGCATTCCTGAGCCCCACGAGAATTTGTCTGTTCCAACCTGGTTTTATGGGCACGAACCGTCCAATCCGTTCGCAACCCAGATCGCCAAGTATTTCTCCAATAGTGAACGCGAGGACGGACTATTGGCAATTGCCCTTGGCGGAATCGTCTTTGTGCGGGGCGGGCCGGGAACCTTGCAAGAGGTCTTCCAGGACGCAGCGCAAAATGCTTACCGGACCTTCGGGCCGCCAAGCCCCATGGTGTTCCTTGATCCTCCGGAAGTACCTCAATGGTGGGCCAACTCTGGTGTTCTGGCGGCATTGGAACATGGTTTCAGCAAGCCTCTTGGCGGCAACCGGCCGGGCTGGGACCTTGTTAGCTATGCCGAGGGGCTGGACGAAGTACTTGCCGCAATCGCCGCCCGGCCAACCTCCTAGCTCTTGGCGATCCTCAGGCAGTGCCACGAGTCATTCAAGTACGAAAGGGTTTGTGGACAGGTCACTACAAACGTCCGCGGCTGCACAGCTTTGTAAAATTCTCGGTCGCAAATCAATCATGGTCGGGTGAGCGCAATTGTCTCGGTTGGGCTACCGTCGAAGTGCTCCACCAGTGAGCAGACAATTCGAGCGAAAGAAGAAGTGGACATGGGTGTATTCGATTTTGTGAAAGAAGCCGGGGCGAAGATCGGCATTGGCGACTCCGCTGACGAAAAGGCTGAGAAGGCCGACATGGCGGATGCGGCCAAGAAAGCTGCACGCGAAGCCAAGATGGAAGCAGCTTCGGATGCTCGGGCCTCTGCTGTTGCTAAGCAGGTTCGGGCTCGCAAGAGTGCTGACCGCAAAGAAGAGCAGAAGGAACGTCTGGCCGAGAACAAGAAGGCTGCTGGACTTGAGCGTTACCTTGTCGCCCTCGGCGTCGAGATCGAAGACCTGGACGTACGTTTCGACGACGGAGTGGCCACAATTAGTGGCCAGGCGGCAACACAGGCCATTCGTGAGAAGGCCATCTTGCTCATTGGCAACACCAGTGGTGTTGGCCAGGTTCACGACGAGATCACCCTTCCCGAGGGTGCCGATGCTGAGTCGGTAATGCACGTTGTTGTTAGCGGTGACACCCTGTCCAAGATCGCAAAAGAGGTCTATGGAGATGCAATGAAGTACCCGGTCATCTTCGAGGCCAACCGGCCAATGTTGAGCGATCCCGACAAGATCTTTGTCGGTCAGGTACTTCGGATCCCCGCTCTCTAGAAGCGATCCGAAAGAAGTTCTGCGGTAGAGCTGAATGTGCCAGCCCCGTGAGTGAGAATTTGAGGCGATCATCTCTGACCTTTGTTCTTGTTCATGGGGCCTGGCACGGCGGCTGGTGTTGGGACAAGGTTGCGATAATGCTTCGGAGGCAAGGCCACGAAGTAACCGCCCCGACGGTGTCCGGTCTGGGAGATCTGCACCGCTTGTTGTCACCGAAGATTGATCTTGGCACCATGATTGCTGACATTGTTGACCACATTGAAGACGCAGACCTCGGTGAGGTTCGCCTCGTCGGACACAGCTTTGGTGGCCCGGTCATTGCCGGTGTTGCCGATCGCATCCCCGACCGACTGTGCGATCTCACCTTTCTTGATGCTCTCTGGCTGGAGAACGGACAAGCCCCCGCCGATCTGTTGCCTCCTGAAACTTGGGGTACCCGCCTGGCTGGCTCCCGCGCTTTTGATGGAGGCCTGAGCATGCCAGCGCCGCCGCCTGCCGCATTTGGTGTCGTCGATCCGGAAGGTGTCAAGTTACTGGAACAGCGTTTGACCCCTCACCCGGTTGCCTCCTACCTGTCGCCTCTCGTGCTGGACAACCCCGTATGCAACGGGCTGCCAGCGCGTTATGTGCTCTGTACCGAGCCCCCATACCGTCCTGTGGCAGAATCAGCGAAACAGGCCCAAGCCCTAGGCCTCCCGATCGTCCAACTGAGGGCGCCCCATGATGCGATGATTAGTCAGCCTCGCAGAACAGTAGAAGCTCTGATGCCCCCGACCGCGACCCTATGATCTACCGGTGACCGAGTATCAGCAACCGACCGATGTCCTGCGCAATCATGTCCAGTTGGACGGCTGTCGAGTGGTTGACGTTGGCTCTGGATCCGGTGGCCTTGTTCGATGGTTGCGAGAACAGGGAGCAGATCCTGTTGGTATCGAGTGCGGGAAAGACGTCCTGGAGCAGGCGAGAGCGCGCGATCAGGACCATGCGGCTGCATATCTGGATGGCGTCGGTCAAAGTCTGCCTGTTGAGGATGCCAGTGCGGACGTAGTCATCTTGTTTCGTTCCCTTCACCACATTCCCGCCAATGAGATGCTTCCAGCCATGAAGGAGGCGCACCGAGTCCTGGAACTCGGCGGTGTTCTCTTCGTCTTGGAACCAACCTATGACGAGAAGGGACATGAGCTGCAACGGCTCATTGATGATGAGACTGTCGTTCGGGCCCAAGCCCAGGCCGTGCTGTTAGAAGTACCTGACCTTGGATTCGAACTCGTTTCCTCTGGTGACTTCATCCAAGAATTCGTCTACCGAGACTTCGCCCAATGGGAAAAGCACATGGTCGATGTCGATACTGAACGGCGGGCCTTGTTGGAGCAGAACCGCGACCGAGCCGATGAGCTATTTCATGCCATCGGCCGTGAACACCAAGACGGCTATTCCTTCGACTTTCCGGCCATATTCAAGGTATTTCGCAAGATCTGAAAGCTGTCAGGAGTTGACGCTTCGATGGTGAGAATCAGGTTGTGACCAGGATGCGTTCGGCGGTGAAGGCGCTGATGCCGATGATCTCACCTTCGATTTCGACGGTGGCTGTACCGTCGGGTGACTTGGTGACGACCTTGGCGTCGGTACCGGGGACAAGACGGTTCTCTTCCAAAAATTCCAGCAAGCCAGGAGCGAACTCCAGCTCTTCGGGAATGCGAGTCACCGTGACATTTTGCCCGGGCTCAATCTCCGAAAGCGCAATAAGGTCGGGTTCGACATAGGTGGAGCCTGGAATGGGGTTGCCGTGAGGGCAGGTGGTTGGATTGTTCAACCGGCTTGCGATTGCTTCTTCAACTTCGGGACTGATGACATGCTCCCACTTGCCAGCTTCATGGTGAGCGGCAGCCCAAGACAGACCGAGTATGTCGGTCAAGAATCGTTCAGCAAGACGATGACGCCGAACCATGGTCGTTGCCAGCTTGATTCCCTGGTCAGTCAGCTTGATCTCGCCGCCCCCAGACTCGATCAAGCCCTGATCAGCCATACGTTTTGTCATCTCTGACACCGCGGGCCGGGAAACCTGCAACCGTTCGGCCAGACGAGCTTGAATGACGCGGACACCGTCCTCGGTGAGTTCCCAGATTGTCTCGCAGTACTCTTCGAAGGCGGGGTGGTGCTCGGGGGAGGTGTAGGAACTCATCGAGCTGGTCTCAAGAGTCGCGGCGCCAGCCCAGTGAATAGTGGTGTCGGCCTCATGGCTTTCAGCATAGGTGGTAAGAATCAAGACATCGTTTTTGTTGGCTTCATGCTCGTGGCATGGGCGATACTGGTGGCCATGAATCGTGCTGGTGTGAGTCGCTGCTTGTTGGCGGCAGTGTTCTTTGGTGCCTCGGCTCCTGGTGTCTCCTTGCTTTCCGGTGAGATGCCGATCTTGGTCCTGGCCGGGCTTCTCTACCTTGGCGCTGGCCTGGCTGTGCTACCGACGGTTTTTCGACAGGCCATGGGTGAGGTCGCCACCAGTATTGATGGTGCTGATCGGCCGGTTGAGCAGGGCGGTTCTGCCCAATCGGCGATTCGTCGAGCGGTGAACCACGAATGGCGCTCTCTCCTGGTTGCCGTCGTTGCCGGCGGTGCTATTGGACCAGCGCTCCTGGTCGCTGGCCTGGCCCGGACCAACGCGGCCTCCGCCTCAATCTTGTTGAACCTTGAGCTGGTAGCAACCGTCTTCTTAGCCGCGACCATCTTTCGCGAACACCTTGGACGTCGAGTCATTCTGGGAGCAGCTCTCGTTGCTCTTGGCGGGGTGGTCCTTGTTTGGCAGCCCGGTGCGGAGATCAGCACCGGCGCCTTGTTAATTGCGGGAGGTTGCCTGGCCTGGGGCTTTGACAATGGTGTGACCGCGAACATCCAACGCCTCTCGCCCGAACAAGTTGTGTTCGCCAAGGGTGTCTTGGCTGGGGGAGGGAACCTCCTTCTTGGAATCATTGTTGCTCTGACGGTCAGCAAATCAGACCTGGGACAGATCAACCCCTGGTCGGTTCTTGCTGCGGTAGCCATTGGTGCTGTTGGCTACGGGATTTCCATCACCCTGTGGGTTAAGGGGGCACGTGACCTTGGTGCGGCCAGAGGTCAGGTGATCTTTGCTACCGCTCCCTTTATCGGCGCTCTCGTTGCTTGGGGTGTGCTTCGAGAGGCGGCAACAACCAGCCAGTTCATTGCCGCGGGCCTAGCTATCGCTGGAGTCGTAGTGTCTCTCGATTCAGCTCATGACCATGAGCACGAGCACTCAACGGTCGAGCATGATCACGAGCACAGCCACGACAGTCATCATGAGCACAGTCATCATGAGCACAGTTCCAGCACGCGTTTCGACCAAACGAATGACCCGGTTCGAGAAGAGACAGAGCATTTGGTGGCTGCGGGTCAGCGCCAGCATCAGCGTCATAGCCATGGCCATGTTCATGAGGTTCTGCGCCATTCTCATCCTCACGTTCCCGATCTGCATCATCGCCACGAACACGAGGGCTAACAGGTTCTGGTTAGTTCGAACTTGACCGAGGTGGCAAGAGTTCTAGATCAATCTGGGTTGCCGGGCTCCGCCATTGTTCTGGTTTGTTATGGTGTTGGCCATGTCCGAAACCCCGTGGCTGGACCAGGATCAACAACGTGCTTGGCGGGGCTGGATAGAAGCAACAAGGCGGGTCCACGCCCTGTTGGAGAAAGATCTACGTGGTGGCAGTGGTTTAGCTATGGACGACTACGAAGTCCTCATGAATCTCTCTGAAGCCGATGGTGGAAAGCTGCAGATGTCAGCTCTTGGAGCCAAGGTCGTGCAGTCTCCCAGCAGGCTGTCGCAGCGGGTTGACCGGATGGAAGCGGCGGGCTTTGTCCGGCGGGAGCGGTCTCCCAATGACGGGCGAGTCTTCTTCGTTTATCTGACTGACGAAGGTTTGCAGAAGTTGGAAACGGCGGCCGCCCATCATGTCGTTGCCGTTCGCGCGGCCCTCATTGATCAGATGAACGGCGATGAAGTGGCGTTCTTGGCTGACCTGCTACCTCGGCTGGCCGAGAGACTTCGAGCACCAGATACTCAGTCAGATCCTCAACCGAATCGGCAACCAGACGAAGTGGACGACTGAGGCGTGCCTCACCGGACGGAGATCAAGGTCCGTTTCTCCGAGCTTGATCCCTATAGCCATGTCAACCACGCGGTGTATATCACCTACTTCGAAGTAGCCCGTAGCGAGGCCCTGGTCGATGCAGGCATTGCTTTGGAGCGTGTGGCCGAGGCGGGATATCAGTTCGTTGTGGTTGAACTCCAGACCAGATTCAAACGGCCAGCGGTAGCTGGCGACACCCTGGTGATCGAGACATGGTTGAGTGAGATGGGACGAGCGAGTACCCGTTGGAGCCAACGCGTTCTTCGTGACGACCTTGTCCTCACCACCCAAGAGGTCCGGGTTGGCATGGCCAACAGTGAGGGTCGCCCCACCAGGCCACCGGCATTCATTCTGGATGCGCTTAGCTCGGGGCCGGTGACCGAAGCACCAAGCTAAGTGTGCGTGCCGATCTGCCGATGAGAAGAACCTTAGATGCAGGGGAACCGCCGTGGCTTCAGCAGCGTCTGAAGGTCCGTGAGGCCGGTATCGATGAGGATGAACAGAACAGGATCACGAATCAGTAGGGTCGGGAAAGATGGCGTCCGTGCTGTGTCGATCCTGCTCGTTCTCTTGCTGCTCGCTGCTGGCTGCTCCGGATCTGGCTCCTCGGAGGGCCTGTCTGGTGGGTCATCCAGCACGACCTTGGGACCAGATGTTGAGGTGGGAGGATTTGACTCTCACACCTTGCCGGTCTTGGCCAGTACCGACGTCTACTTCGACCTTGCTCGACAGGGCGTGCAGCAGCGTTCATCGGCCAAGTTTCTCATGCCGGACCTGTTGGACAGCGATGAGGTTGTGTGGTTGGACAGTGACTTCTATGAACTCCACGACGAGTGGTACTGGTTCTTGCTGCTGAACGGCCAAGAAATACCAGGCATGGGTACAGACCCGGTGAAGGGTCAGAGCTTTTCCACGGTGGAGGAGATCTATTCCTGGGCAAGAACGATCCGGCCGGACGAACTCCCGCTGGATCTTAAATGGGTCAATAGCCGGTACTCAGACCGCCGCCTCTATTCGAAGGAGTTCTATGAACTGGCTGTTCACGCCGAGCAGCGAGGACTCGCCGTCGGTTCACTTCTGCATTTTCCTGCCATGCGGTCTGATGGATCGGTTGGCGAGGAGCACTGGCTGATCGAGTTTGAGTACAGCGACGTGATTACCGCCGATGAGGTTGGCATGTTCTTTGAGCGGCTCGTTCCGACCTTGCCTAGTGACATTGCTGACAACCTGCAGTGGGTGGTGCGGTCGCCTCAACAAGAGCGACTGGCCCTGGAAATGTCCGAAGCCAAGGCGCCCTACCACGACCGGGTTGTGCGCTTCAGTGAGCTGGTGCCGGCTGGCGAGGTGTCGATCTACAACGAAGGAGTCGCTGCCGGTCGACTGCTTCTTGTTGGTGAGGATGGCTCGGAACTGAACGCTTCGGTCGAGACCGATATCTTGCTGGTCGAGAACGCTCCTGACTGGCTGCCGCCCGCCAGTGCCCTCATTTCGTCCGGGCCTCAGACCCCACTCGCCCATGTGAATCTGTTGGCGCGGAATCGGGGAATCCCCAACGCGTCCCAGGCTGGGCTTTTGGATGACGCCTGGATCTTGCAGGCGGCCGGATCTCGGGCTCCGGCCATTGTGCGAACCAGCGCTGCGGGGGGCCTGGAGATCGTCTTGATTAGCGAAGATGAGTACAAGGAGTGGCGCTCCCTACGGACCGAGAACGAGATAGCCGTACCGCCGGTCGACCTTGAGGCCATGTCCCTTGTTCTGGATCTCACGGACTTGTCGAGGACGATCTCCAATGACGATGACATCGCAGAATGGAGGCCCATTGTTGGCGGCAAGTCAGCTGGCTTCTTGACCTTGATCGGGGCCGACGGAGTCTCAACTCCGGAGAAACCGCTGGCTATCACCGTTCGCCCCTACATGGAGCATCTGAGTCTGGTCCAGGACGAGCTTGACGCCATGCTTGACCTGCCTGCCTTCCAAGACTCAGCCAAAGCCCGCTACCTGCTGTTGGAGGGACCAAAGGACTACACCGAGTTCTACACCAGCGAGAGTGATGCGGCATACGCCGAGCGACTGATTGGCCAGCATTCGGAGGACTCCTTCGTCGGCAGCATCCTGGCGGCGGGTGGCTTCAAGGACTTCTTCCGTGACGCGCCGATGGATGTCGCCAACCTTGAGCAGATCACTCAGGTGCTGGATGAGACCTATGGCGACTACGCCATTGGCCAGGGACTGCGATTCCGATCATCGAGTTCAGTGGAAGACATTGAGGGGTTCAGCGGTGCTGGCCTGTACAACTCCAACACGGGATTCTTGCATCCGGAGCTTCAGGAGAGGGAGAAGGACCAGAAGAAATCGGTGGAGTACACCATCAAGAAGACCTGGAGTTCCTATTGGGGCTTTGAAGCCTTTGAAGAGCGCCGTTTGGAACATGTTGATCACCTCAGCGGGGCCATGGCGGTCCTGGTTCATGCTCGTTTCGATGATCCGCTGGAGATGAACAATGGGGTGGCGACCTTTACCCTGTTGCCTGACCTGCCGTGGTCTGGCGTTGGAGCGGGGGGAACGAGTGATTGGGCCCGGGTGCGAATCAATGCTCAGCTTGGTGATGTCAGCGTCACCAATCCCGATCCGAACAGTGGCGATTTGCCCGAAGTTGTCGAAGTTCGAATTGCCAGCGACGGCTCGCTGGACATTGTGCGAGTGAGCTCGTCGACACTTCTTGAAGAAGGCACTGGCCAGCTGATGAAGGATGACGCGGTGACAGAGTTGGTGGCTCAGCTTGAAGCAGTAACGGAGCTCTGGCGCGAGCGGGTGAATCAGTCGTTGCCGATCCCTCAGCAGATCCAAACGGTCACCCTCGACTTCGAGTTCAAGACCATGGCTAAGGGGTGGCCTGCTTTTGATGATGGCCGGTTGCCGCTTCCCAGTCGTCTGATCGTGAAGCAGGCGCGCAGTCTCGATCCCGGCTTGCGTGGCATTCCCGAGTCAATCTTGGCCTTGGGAGTGCCGAGGGATGTGTTGGCTCGAGCCAGCCTGGTGCAATTGGTGGAGTGTGGAAACGCCAGTGATTCGGGGGACGGCTCCTTCCAGCAGTCGCTCACCTGGCATGAGGTGTTCACTGACCCACTTCGCTTGCCCGATGTTGGCTACTCGGTGGATCCTTTGGTGGTCGGCCTCCCTGGGGGCGACGTCGATGCTCAATCGAAGCCAGAGCCAACTGCCGATTGTGAGCGGACCACATTGCTGAGCACTCCTGATCAGTTCTTGCTGGAACTCTTAGCGAATTCCAACTAGTCGTCGGACTTGCCCAGCCCAGCTCCTTAACCGCCGGCTGTAAACCTAGAGATCTGATCTGGATGCCTGATCTTGATGCCTAGTGGGGGTGTCTGATTTGGGTGTCTGATTTAGAACGACGGACTGGTTCCGGTATTGTCCTGGCCCTGATGGGTATTGCATTCAATCGAGACTTCGAACCGGACTATGGGCAGATCATCCAACTGGCACCGGGTATTCGTCGGGTGGTGGCCAAGAACCCCAACCCGTTCACCTTCATGGGGACCGGCGTCTACATCATTGGTGAGGGCGAGGTGGCCGTCATCGATCCGGGGCCGTCGGTGGATGAACACCTGGATGCGGTTCTTGCTGGATTGAATCCAGGGGAAACCATCAGCCATATTCTGGTGACCCATACCCATAGCGACCACACCGCAGGGGTGGCCAAGCTGCAAGATCGGACCGGGGCGCCCACCTATGGCTTCGGTCCTCACGGCCCGGTTCCGGACAAGGATCCGATGGAGCAGATCAGCTTCGACGAGTACTTCACCGCCGAAGAGAAGGCCACGATTGAGAAGGAGTGGGCGGATATTCCTGATGAACTGAAGCGTGAGGGCCCCGATGTCGATTTCGTGCCTGATGTGGCCGTGGCTCACGGCGACACGATTCGCGGCTCCAGCAGCAGTTCGGGAGGCGGCAGTTCGGGTGGCGGGTGGTCAGTCGAGGTCGTTCACACGCCGGGCCACACCTCAAACCATATTTGTTTCGCCCTAGCGGACCAGAAGATTCTGTTTACCGGTGACCATGTCATGGGTTGGGCCACATCGGTGATCGCGGTTCCGGACGGAAACTTGTTCGACTACATGTCGTCGCTGAGGTTGTTGCTTGACCGAGACGACGTTCGCTATTGGCCAACTCATGGCCCAGCCATCGACCAGCCACATGAGTATGTTCGCAGCTTCATCGAGCATCGCACTGGCCGCGAGAACCAGATCCTGGCTGCGCTACAAGCTGGGCCCATCACCATCAAAGATGTGGTGCCGTCCATGTATGTCGATACCGATAAGCGCCTGTGGCGAGCGGCTGCCAGTTCGGTCTTCTCGCACCTCCATGCCCTCCACCAGGAAGGGCGGGTTACCGCAAGCAATGTTTCCGGCGGAGATGACTCAGGCAGCGATCGCTCAGGGAGCGATCTCTCGGGTAGCGGGACCCCAAGCCTCAACGCCACCTGGACACTGGTCTGAATGCGTCTGACATGAGCGACCTGGCACCGATTCGGCCCGGTATACGACGCGCTACCCGTGCCAGAACGAGCAATTGAGGGCAGACCTAGATCTGGGAGGCGTCGGGAAGAGGGCCGGAAGTGTCGAACGATTCGTCCTCGTTGTCCGCCGCTTCGATGTCTTCGCGCCGTACGCCAAGGACGAACAAGATGGCATCCAGGAACGGGACATTCAGAGCGGTTTCGACTGCGTCTTGCACCACGGGTTTGGCATTGAAGGCAATGCCAAACCCGGCGGCGTTCAACATGTCCAAATCGTTGGCACCGTCACCAACGGCAACTGTTTGGTCCAGCGGGATGCCTTCTTCGGCGGCTATGCGACGAAGCAAGGTTTCCTTGCCCGCACGGTCAACAATGTCTCCCACGATTCTGCCAGTCAGCCTGCCATCGACAATTTCTAGAGTGTTGGCGTAGGCATGGTCGATGCCGAGGTCCTGGGCCAAGCGTTCAACCAGATGAGTGAACCCGCCTGAAACAATGGCAGTTCGGAAGCCCAGTCGTTGCAGGGTGCGGACGAAGGTTCGTGCTCCAGGAGTGAGACGAATGCGTTCATAGGTTCGGTCCAGAGACTCAGAATCGAGTCCTTCCAACAGCTTGACTCGAGCAAGCAACGACTGACCGAAGTCCAGCTCGCCTTCCATTGCCTTGGCGGTGATGGTCGCTACCTCATCAAGGCAGCCTTGTTGCTCGGCCATGAGCTCGATGACCTCGTCTTGGATCAGGGTTGAATCGACGTCAAGCACAACAAGTCGAGCGGCCCGGCGGCCAAGTCCTTCTCGATTGACGGCGATGTCACAGGGGAGGGTGTCGGCGACCTTCATGAGATCTCGACGCATAGCTTCTAGATCGGGTCCTGAGGTTAAGAGCTCATAAGCCAGCACCGGGTAGCGGGCCAGGCGGATGATGCGATCGATATTGCCATCATGGGCGGCCAGGACTTGGGCGACTGCGCCGAACTCAGCCGGTGAAACCTCTCGGCCAATGAGGGTGACCACCAGTCCGGGGACCCGGCCAACTGCGGGGTCCTTGACGACTTCAAAGTCGATCTCGACCTTGTTCTCCCACCCGAACAACAACAGTTCCTTCATCACATCTCGGCCGGGCGGGACGGTGATGACCAGGCTCAAGAACAGCTGGCCACGGATGAGAACCTGCTCAACATCGTGCAATCCAGCGCCCGCCCGAGCCAGCAATTCCATCAGACCGGCAGTGATCCCCGGATGATCGGGACCCGAAATTCGTACCAGGATCGTTTCGGTACTGGCCTCGCTACAGACATCGGTGTCGGTGGTGTCTGAGTTGTTGCCTGAGTTGTCGTCTGGGATGGCGTCTGGGGTGGTGCTGTTCATGGGTTCAGTAGCTCGGCGATCCATCTGGTGGGGAGATTGGCGCACATAGCCGTTGGAGTGTCAAAGCCAGTGACCTGGCCATCTTCGATAGCCATGATCAGATCGGCGGTGATGGCGTGGTCACGTCCATGAGTCACAATCACTTGTACCTGTCCGAGTGGCCGTTGATCGGCGAGGGCCTGGCGGATATTGCGACGGTTGCCAACGTCGATTCGAGACAACGGCTCATCCAGCAAGAGGAAGGGCTGTTGCAATGCGAGGGCACGGGCCACCGCCACCCGCTGGGCTTGTCCTCCGGAAAGCTCTTCGGGAACTTTCGTCGTAGCGTCGGCCATGTCCACTGCCTGGAGCGATTGAAAAGCTCGTTCCAACCGTTCGGCCTTGGTCAGCGGTCCGGACTTGTTTTGTCGGAGCCCAAACAGGACATTATCCAACACACTGAGATGAGGGAAGAGCAACCCATCTTGGGGAACGAGGGCGATTGGTCGGTCAACAGGATCGATCCAGTCACCGGACTTGGGTCGATCGACCATGGTCTCCGCCATCTGGATCTCACCGTTTCTGATGGCGATATGTCCGGCCAAGGCGGTGAGCAGGGTGGACTTTCCCGATCCGTTGGGACCAATGACGGCGAGTGTCTGCCCCGCGGGCACGGCAAGGTTGATAGCGAGCTTGAAACCATTGCTCTTGAGGGTGAACTTGGCCCGCAGTCCGGAGCGACCCGGTGTGGTTGACTCGCTGGCCGTTGGCCTGTCGTTCATCGACCCATTGTTTGTCGGTCTGTCGTTTGTTGGCCTGTCGTTTGTCGGCTTGTCGTTCATCGGCGCGGTACCCATCGGTCGCGGAGCGCAACCAGAACGGCCAGGGCGACGGCCAGCATGAGGAGGCTGAGGGCCAGGGCTTGCTCGGGTTTTTGCTCGAAGGCCAGACTGATCTTGAGGGGGAGTGTTTGGGTGACGCCAGGCAAATTGCCAGCGAAGGTGATGGTTGCTCCGAACTCACCCAAGGCTCGGGCCCAGGCCAACACCATTCCGGCCAAGATGCTGGGTCGGATCATGGGCAGCGTCACGGTCAGCCAGCGGGCCAGTGGCCGAGCGCCAAGACTGGCGGCCATCTGCTCGAAGCGAGGATCGGTGTTGCGAAGCGCTCCCTCCACACTGAGCACCAGGAAGGGCATAGCGACAATGGTGGCGGCCAGAACTGCGCCAACCGTGGTGAAGGGCAGCTCAAGGCCAAGCGTTCGTCCGATCAAGCCGCGGCGGCCAAAGCCATACAGCATGGCAACGCCGGTTACCACGGGGGGCAAGACGAGGGGAACGGTGACCACGGTTCGAAGTAGTGACTTACCGGGGAAGTTGGCTCGTGCCAGAACAAAGGCGATTGGCACCCCGAACAAGGTCGAAAGAATAGCGGCGCTGACACTGACGATGAGAGAAACCCGCACGGCTTCCAGTGTGTCTTCGTCGGTGAGCAGTTCGGCCAGGTTTGACCAGGGAGCGGCGAGTAGGAGTCCGGCCAAAGGGATGAGGAGCAGGAGAAGTCCGAGCCCGGCCATGATCCGGATCAGTAAGGGGATGGGCTGTGCCCCGCGGCGCCGAGACCATTTGCTCATGCCCAGATTGCTCATGGTTGATCAAATCCAAGGGTGGACAAGACCTCTGCGCCTGTGTCAGAGAGCACAAATTGCACGAAGTCCCTGGCTGGGCCGTCACTGTCACTGAGATCGGCGATCCCAACCGAGACGGTGGGAGAAGCGGTGCCTCCGGTGTCGAGTTCGATGATTCGAACCTCTTGCGAAGCGGCGAGAGCATCGGTCCGGTAGACGAATCCTCCGTCGGCTTCACCCAATCGCACCTTGGTCAGGACCGAACGAACGTTGGCCTCCATCGATTGTTGTCCGAGGCTGACGTTTTGGGAATCCAACCACTCATTAGTGGCGACACCACAGGGAACGCCGTCGGCGCATCGGGTCAGGATCAATCCTGGCTGGAAGAGATCATCAAGTATTTTCAGGTCCGAGTCGATGGGAACGATGGCCACCAGGGTATTGCCGGCGAAGATGGTGGACACGATCTGTCGATGTTGACTCAGAAGGTCGGGGTCGGTCAGGTAGCCGGCGTCGGCCGGGGCAAACACGTCGGCCGGAGCACCGTCGATGATCTGGCGGAGCAGGGTGTTGGAGCCGGCCAGGTTGAGACGGATGTCTATGCCAGGGTTGGCTGCTTCGTAGCGAGACTCAAGTTCGGTGAAGGCATCGGTGAGTGAGGACGCGGCAAACACATCTACAGTCTTGGTGTCTTGACTGCAGCTGGCTGCCACTAGTGCGATAGCGATGAGCGCCATGGCAGCCACTCGAAGAGGTTGGAGTCTCGGACTCAAGAACTTGACCCTAGTCTGACGTCTCGCAATGTGGGATTCCCTGCATGGACGGCTTTGGAACGGCTTGGGGATGGGCCGCGGTTGGTTTGGGGGCAGCGCGTCTCAGCCTTCGAGGTGAAGGCTTCTCCGGACAACAATTTCAGGATGGTTGCGGTTCGGCCTCTGGCTCGAGTTCTGCACTCAGAGTTGGCTCTTCAGACACGACCAGTTGGAGATCCTGTACCGCACCAGCTTCGGCAATGTCCTTGATGGCCCGCTCCAACAGCTGGATATTGGCCTCAGTCTGGCCGAGGGTCGCCTGCACAATGGCCGTTCGCAGATTGCGCTTGGCTTCGGTCTTTATTCGACGGAGGTCACCAAGGGCACTTCCGGCCAGGGCAAGCAGCTCGGCCGGAGTGTCGGCTGCGTCATGGCGGAGACCGCCCGATTCTGGCCATGTGCTGGTGTGGATGGAGCCTTCGCGCCACCATGACCACACTTCTTCGGTAGCGAAAGGTAGGAAGGGGGCGAGCAGTCGGAGCAAGGTGTCCAATGCACGAGCCAGGGCGGCGTGGGCTGATGCTGCGGCTCCGTCGCCTTGGCTTCCGTAGGCTCGGTTCTTGACCAGCTCGATGTAGTCATCGGTGAAGGACCAGAAGAACTGCTCGGTCCGCTCCAACGCTCGGGCGTAGTCATAGCCGTCAAAGGCCCTGGTGCACTCATCAACCAGGTCAGCCAGGCGGGCCAGCATGGCCTGGTCCAGGGCTTCGGTGACCGGTTGTTCCAGTGCTGCTACCAGGTCTCCCATACCCAGGGCGAACTTGGAGGCATTCAATAACTTGATGGCGAGGCGTCGGCCTACCTTCATCTGGCCGACGTCAAAGGCCGTGTCGGTGCCGGGACGGGCCGAGGCTGCCCAATAGCGAACGGCATCGGCCCCGTACTTCTCCAGCGGTTCGGTCGGGGTGACGACATTGCCAACTGACTTGGACATTTTCTTGCGGTCCGGGTCCAGGATCCAGCCCGAGATGCAGGCGTTGGCCCACGGGTAGGAGTCTTCTTCGTAGTGGGATCGGACGATGGTGGAGAACAGCCAGGTACGAATGATGTCGTGGCTTTGGGGGCGCATGTCAAAGGGGGAGACCCGGTTGTACATGGAGGAGTCTTCGCCCCACTCGGCCGCAATTTTCGGGCTGAGCGAGGAGGTGGCCCAGGTGTCAAGGACGTCGGGTTCACCCATAAAGCCATCGGGCTTGCCTCGCTGCTCCTCGGTGTATCCGTCTGGAACGTCAACGCTGGGGTCCATGGGTAGGTCGTTGGCGTTGGGCAGCAGGGGCTGGTCATAGACCGGTTCGCCCTGCTCATCCAGCTGGTACCACAGGGGGATCGGCACACCGAAGAATCGTTGCCGACTGATGAGCCAGTCACCATTGAGGCCATCGACCCAGTTGGTATAGCGACTTCGCATATGGGTTGGGTGAAAGGCGATGTCTGAGCCGCGAGCGATGAGGTCATGCTTGATGTCGTCTTGTCGGCCGCCATTGCGGATGTACCACTGTCGGCTGCTCACGATCTCCAGCGGCTTGTCGCCCTTCTCGAAGAACTTGACTGGGTGAGTGATGGGTCGTGGCTCGCCGATCAAGGTTTCGGACTCGGTCAGCATCTCGATGATGGCGACGCGCCCTGAATGCACGGTCTTGGTGGCCATCTCGGCGTAGCGTGCGGCGCCGTCGGTGCCCATGACATCGGGGGCATCGGCGATGAAGCGGCCGTTGCGGCCAATGACGGCCCGAGCGGGCAGGTCCAGTTCTCGCCACCAGGTGACGTCGGTCAGGTCGCCAAAGGTGCAGATCATGGCGACGCCGGTTCCCTTTTCAGGATCGGCCAGCTCGTGGAAAACCATGGGGACGTCAACCCCAAAGACCGGGGTGGTGATGTTTTGACCCTTGAGGGGGAGGTAGCGTTCGTCTTCGGGGTGGGCGACCACAGCGACACAGGCTGGCAGCAGCTCGGGCCGGGTGGTGTCGATCAAGAGTTCGGAGCCGTCGGGCTTGGTGAACTTGAGGGTGTGATAGGCGCTTGGCTGCTCCCGGTCCTCCAGCTCGGCTTGAGCCACTGCCGTTTGGAAGGTGACGTCCCACAGGCTTGGGGCCTCCTGCTGGTAGGCCTCGCCCCGCTCCAGGTTCTTGAGGAATGCTTTCTGGGAGATGCGGCGGCTGCGAGCGTCAATGGTCGAGTACAGCAAGCTCCAATCGACACTCAGGCCGAGGGTGCGGAAGAGGTCTTCGAAGACCTGCTCGTCTTGTTCGACCAGGCGTTCGCACAGGTCAATAAAGTTGGGTCGGCTGATTGGCTCGGGCCGCTTGAGCTTCTTGCCAGCGTTCTCGGTTCCTGGGGCGCCCTTGCCTTCGATCCCCGGGGGCACATAGCCTTCGACAAAGGGGAAGGAAGGATCGCAGCGGACACCGAAATAGTTCTGCACCCGACGTTCGGTCGGCAGCCCGTTGTCGTCCCAGCCCATTGGGTAGAAGACGGCCTTGCCTTGCATGCGGTGATAGCGGGCGAGGGTGTCGGTGTGGGTGTAGCTGAAGATGTGGCCCATATGGAGTGAGCCGGACACTGTTGGCGGAGGGGTGTCGATGGAGAAGACCCCAGAACGCTCCGCTGAGCGGTCAAAGGTGTAGGTGCCCGCTTCCTCCCATAGCTGTACCCACTTGGCCTCAAGGCCGTCGAGGGAGGGTTTCTTTGGGGCGCCGGGGGTTGCGGCAGCAGGGGTGTCACTCATGGCCAACCAGACTAGGGCCGATAGTTGAGGATAGGCAGGAGGGTGAGGGCAGTTATTCCCTTCACTTTCGGGCGCGGCAACGGTAGCTTCTAGCCCATGATGAGGCTTTATGACACCGCCAAGCAAGAGGTCGTCCCGTTCAAACTACGGGATGAGGGAAAGGTGTCCATCTATGTCTGTGGACCGACGGTGTATGCGCCGCCCCATATCGGTCATGGCCGCATGGTGTTGGTATTCGACACCTTCCGCAGTTATCTGGAGTGGAGCGGGCTCGAAGTGACCTTTGTGTCCAACATCACCGACATTGACGACAACATCATCAAGCGAGCCAACGAGCTGGGTGTCAGCTGCGAAGAAGTGACCGCCACCAGCGAAGATGCTTGGTGGAAGGCCATGGATCTGATCGATGTTGCTCGACCCGATCAGTCACCCCATGCCACCGAGTATGTGGAGCAGATGGTGGATCTTATTCAGCGATTGCTGGATGCTGATGCCGCCTATGTGACCAGCGATGGGGTGTATCTATCGGTCGACAAGGTTGATGGCTATGGCTTGTTGGCCCATCAGTCCCTGGACCAGTTGTTGGAGGGTGGCGGCGATCGCGAGATTGTCGGAACTGAGAAGAAGTTCGCCGCCGATTTTGCCTTGTGGAAGTTCCCGAAGCCCGGTGAGCCATCGTGGCCTGCCCCCTGGGGTGAGGGCCGTCCCGGTTGGCACACCGAGTGTGTCGCCATGAGCCTGGACCTGTTGGGTGAAGGTTTTGACCTGCACACCGGCGGGCTGGACCTGACATTCCCTCATCACGAGAACGAACGGGCCCAAGCGGTGGCTTTGGGTCATGAGTTCGCCACCCATTGGATGCACAACGGATTTGTTGAGACCGATGGCCAGAAGATGTCCAAGTCGCTGGGCAATACACAAGACCTGACAGGCTTGGCCACCCACTACGATCCGCGGGCCTATCGCTTGTTGATCTTGCAGTCGCACTACCGGTCTCCGATCGAGATCAGCGATGTGAGCATGCAGAATGCGGAGGCGGCTTTGAACCGGTTGGACGCCTTTGCTCGTCGGACGGCGCCGTCAGTTGCCCAGGCTGATCAGGCGGTGGTGGATGAGTTCAAGGCCATTGTCGACAATGACTTCGATACCTCTGGTGGTACGGACTTGTTGTTCCGCCAGGTTCGTGACGGCAATAGTGCGTTGGATGCCGGGCAGTCACGGGCGGCTGCGGTTCATGCCGCTAACGTTCGAGAACTGGCTAAGGCATTCCGCTTGCGATTGGTGGAGGACCAGGGTGCTCCTGAGGACATGAAGCTGCTGGCGGCTGAGCGGACACAAGCCCGGGCCGACAAGGATTTCGCCCGGGCCGATGAGATCCGTGATGAGTTGGCGGCGGCGGGTTGGGTCGTCGAAGACCTGGCTGATGGACCGGTGCTGCGCCGCAAATAGCCGTCGCAGTTAGGTGACGGCATCAGGCAACGGGGTCTGGGCTGACCTGAGTGTGCGCTACAGTTGAGACCAACAAATACACATGACCGGGGAGCTCAAGGAATTGGGCTGAGAGGACAGCTTTCCTGCTGTCGACCCGTGAACCTGATCTGGGTAATTCCAGCGAGAGGGAGAGCGAAGATGAAACTCAAGGCGATTGGTTTCGCAGCAATGCTGTTGTTGGGGGCCTGCGCAAGTGATGATGCGCAAGATCTCACTGGGACTGAGCAAGAAGCTGAGGCTGGCGACATCACATCAGAGGACAACACATCCGGGGCCAGCCCATCCGCGGCCAGCCCATCCGGGGAGACCGAGTCTGGAGAGGCGGTCACCATCACACTCGTGACTCATGATTCCTTCGCGGTGAGCGAGGGGATTTTCGAACAATTCACCGCCGAGACCGGCATCAAGGTCGACGTGGTCAGCGCTGGCGACGCCGGCGAACTGGTAGCCCGAGCGGTCCTCACCTCTGGCCAACCAGAGGGAGACGTGCTCTTTGGCGTGGACAACACCTTCTTGCAGCGGGCCCTCGATGCCGACGTGTTCGAGGTCTACCGCTCGGAGTTCCTGGCTTCTATTCCTGATGAGCTAGAACTGGATCAGGAATGGCGGGCCCTGCCCATTGACTACGGCGACGTCTGCGTCAACTACATCCTTGATGACAACCCAGCGCCGGAATCGCTGGATGATCTCGCTACCGAAGCCTTCGCCTCGCGGTTCGTGACCATGAACCCAGAGACGTCCTCACCCGGCTTCGCCTTCTTGTTGGCCACCATTGCCGCCTTCGGCGAAAGCGGGGAGAGTAGCGAGGACGGCTGGCAGGACTATTGGCAGAAGCTGACCGATGGAGGCCTCACCGTAACTTCGGGTTGGAATGAGGCGTACTACGGAGAATTCGTGCAAGGCGGAGGAGACAAGACCATCGTTACCTCCTATGCCACCAGCCCGGCGGCCGAGGTTTTGTTTGCTGATCCGCCAGTTGATTCCCCGCCAACCGGTGTCCTTACCGATGGTTGTTTCCGGCAGATCGAATTTGCCGGGATTCTCCGAGGTACCGAGCACCCCTTCGAAGCTGAGCAACTGATCGACTTCATGCTGGATGACATCTTCCAGGCTGACATCCCGCTCAACATGTTTGTCTTCCCGGCCAACGAGAACACCGAACTACCTCAGGTCTTTGTTGACCATGCGATCAAGGTCGACAATCCACTGATTCTTGATCCGATGGAAATCGAAGCGAACCGCGGTCGATGGACAGAGGAATGGACCGAGATCGTGCTCCGCTAGTGGCCGCCCGGCTGACCTCCACCTTCCGGAACTTGCCGATTCTGGTGCCGTTGGTCTTCCTTGGTGTGTTCGTTGTCTGGCCGCTTGTTGCTGTCTTGGAGCGAAGTCTTGTTGGTGTTGACCTTGATCGCGTGGTCGAAGTGCTGACACGGTCGTCGACCCGGGGGATTGTCTGGTTCACTTTCTGGCAGGCCCTGGTCTCAACGGCTCTTACCCTGCTGGTGGGATTGCCGATCGCCCATGCGTTGGCCCGCTACCGATTCGGTGGCCGATCCGTCATTCGTTCCATCGCCGTGGTCCCTTTCGTGTTGCCGACCGTGGTGGTAGCCGCTGCTTTCAACTCACTCATTGGCCAGGTTGGTAGCTCATTCGGGCAACTCGACGGGCAGCGTTCGCTTCTTGCCATCTTGGGGGCCCACGTCTTCTTCAACGTTGCCGTCATTATCCGGGTGGTCGGAGGTTTCTGGCAGGGCATGGATAGCTCGCTAGAAGAAGCAGCTCGTGTACTCGGAGCAAAACCAATAGCCGCCTTTGTGCGGGTCACCCTTCCTCGTTTGGCGCCAGTCATTCTGGGGGCATCACTCCTGGTGTTCTTATTCTCCTTCACCAGCTTTGGCGTGATTCTGATTCTTGGTGGGCCCAGGCGAGCGACGGTTGAGACCGAGATTTATCGCTACGCAATTTCTCGGGGTGAGTTAGATGTTGCTGCCTTGCTGGCTTTGATCCAACTGGTGATTGTCATCGGCTTGGCTACCGCTTCGGCCCGGTTCCAACGGTCCTACGCCAAGGCAACGACGGCACGATCCAAACCCAATCCGGTGTCGGTGGATACGGCGGTGCGGCGGCTTCATCTCAGCCTGATTCTGATCCTGGTTATTGTCGTCATCGGCTTGCCCCTTGGTTCGCTCATCCAGCGTTCGCTGCAGGTTGGTGATGGGTACGGACTGAGTAACTACACCAACCTGGCTGATCCAGTCAGCCTCCTGCCAACCACGTCAATACTGGCCTTGTGGACGTCACTCAAGTTTGCGTTCATGGCGGCTGTGGTCGCCTCTCTGGTCGGCTTGGTGGCGGCCTTTGGCATTGTTCGTGGAGGTCGCATGGGTCGCATGGTGGAGGCTGCCTCGCTGGTTCCTCTCGGGATCTCGGCGGTCACGTTGGGGCTGGGATATCTGTTGGCATTCACCGTGTTCGACTTCCGCCGTTCGATCTGGCTGGTACCACTGGCCCATGCGGTGATGGGCTTGCCGTTCGTGTTGGCCTCGGTAGTTCCGGCCATGCGGTCGATCGATGACCGGCTTCGCCAGGTTGCGGCCACCTTGGGGGCATCACCCTCGCGGGTCAGATTCGTTGTTGTGTGGCCACTGGTGCGCAAGCCGCTGATGACCGGTGCTGGGTTCGCGGCAGCCATCAGCATGGGTGAGTTCGGGGCGACATCGTTTGTCTCCCGAGGCAAAAGCTCCTTCACCGCGCCTTTGGCAATCTTTCGCCTATTGTCCCAGCCGGGTGAGCTGATACGAGGCCAAGCTATTGCCTTGAGCGTGATTGTTGGACTGATGGTGGCGATCATTGCTGCGGTGTTGGAGCGACAGCGGGGCGAAGGGGTGCAAATCCTGTGAGTGGACTGGTGATTAGAGACCTGTCGGTTCGCTACGGCGAAACGGTGGCACTTCGTGGTGTGGACTTGGAAGTGGCTTCGGGGGAAATAGTTGCGGTGATTGGTCCCAGTGGGTGCGGCAAGAGCAGCCTGCTGCGTGCGATTGCCGGACTTGAACCGCTTGCTTCGGGCTCGGTGGCGCTGGGGGGTCGGGATTTGGCCGGCGTTGCGACCCACGAGCGTGACCTTGGCTTGATGTTTCAAGATCACGCCCTGTTTCCTCATCTCAGTGTTGCTGACAATGTCGGCTTTGGGCTGCGGATGCACAAGAAGAACCAGGACAAGGCTGGGCGGACGGCACGAGTGGCGGAGCTTTTGCAGCTGGTTGGGTTGGAGGAGTTAGGTGGGCGTGGCATCGATGCGCTGTCGGGGGGAGAGGCTCAGCGGGTTGCTCTTGCTCGGGCGTTGGCGCCTCGGCCGGGATTGTTGATGCTGGACGAACCTCTTGGCTCGCTGGATCAGCTCCTTCGTCAGCAACTGGTGGTCGAGCTTCGTTCGATGTTCGCCGAGCTTGAGGTGACGGCGCTGCACGTTACCCATGACCAGGGTGAGGCGTTTGCTTTGGCCGACCGAGTGGTTGTCCTGCGAGACGGCGAGGTTCAGCAGGTCGGGCGGCCTGCTGAGTTGTGGCAACGTCCGGCATCGGTGTTTGTTGCTCGCTTCCTCGGTCATCCCAATGTTTGGGCCATTGGTGGTCAACCCGTTGGTAGCGAGGCAGGTGTTAACCAGGCAGACGGCAGCAAAGGAATTGATGACTCCGCACTCCTGGTTCCAATATCCGCCATCAGCGCTCGCCCCGCTGATGGAGAGCGCGGCTCGAATTTGTCCGCGGCAGACCTTGACCGCCTGGTGATTGTGCAACAGGTTCGGTTCATTGAAGGTCGCTTCCGGGTGACGGCCAGCTCGGAAGGGTCGACGCTTTGCCAGATGAATGTCGGACCAGTCACTGTTGTGCTGGACATGGTCGATGAGCCACAGGTCGGTTCCCGCTTGCTGGTCAAGGTAGACCATCGACAAGTGGTGGCCTTCTGATCTGGTGCCCTATCGTGCAGTGGTGCAGCCGATCCAACAACACCAGAACTTCATTCGAGTGGGCCGGGCCTTTACCCAGTTGGCCAAGATCGGTTGTGAATTGGATCTTCCCGAGAAGCTGACCCTGCCAACCAATCGTCCAATTGTGTTTGCTGGCAATCACCGCAGCCTGTTTGATCTGCTGCCTTCGATGGCGATCTTCACCAAGTTCGGCTTGTCATGCCGGATCCTGATTCGTGCCGATCTCATGGAGAAGGGCGCGGGCGCCGCCTTTTTCAAAGGGCTTGGTTGCATTCCCGCATCGAGGGAACTGAGAGCCGAATCGGAAGAGACGGCGATCGAGGCGCTGAATGCTGGTGAGCTGGTTTGCCTGATGCCTGAGGGGCGGTTGGTGAAGCCTGAGGAGCGGGTCAATGGGGTCGGTCCAGCAAGGCCAGGGGTTTCCCGGATCGCTTGCGCTTCGGGAGCGGTGGTTGTGCCCGTGGCTTTTGCCGGAACCGAGAATGTCTGGCCCCGTGGCTCCAAACCGAAGTTGCAGTGGCCGCGGCCGAAGGTGACGTTGCGCTTGGGTGAGCCGATTGACTTCGAGGGCCAGGATCACCAGGCCAATGGCGACCTCGTCATGAAGGCGTTGGCTGACCTGCTGTCGACCATGGAGTAAGTGCGGCTGGTGGCACCCGAAAGTTCGGGTCGCTTGACTGTCTTGGTGATTGTCCCGAATAAGTCGAACGCCTCTTGTAGGTTGAGCTTCATCCCGATACGGTTAAGTTACCAGTGGGTAACCTCGCTTCTTGGGCACCTCACATAGATCAAGCGGCTTGGAATCCATTGCCGGAATCCGGCCTCGGGAGACACAAATGACAGAGTTCTCACTCAAGCTCAATGAAGACCAGATCCAGTTGAAAAAGTGGATCAACGGATTCGCCCTTGAGAAGATGCGGCCAATCGCCGAGGAGTGGGACGACAAGGAAGAATTCCCTTGGCCGTTCCTGCAAGAGGCGGCCGACATTGGTCTGTACGGCTGGGAGTTCATGGCCGAGATGATGATGAATGATCCGACCGGCATATCCATGATGGTCTCGCTGGAGGAGTTGTTCTGGGGCGATGCCGGTCTTGGCATGTGTGTCATGGGTTCTGGGTTGGCAGCAGCGGGCATTGCTGCGTCGGGAACCAGTGAGCAGGTCATGGAGTGGGTGCCCCAGTGTTACGGATCACCGGAGAAGCTGGCGCTGGGTGCCTTCGTTGCTTCCGAACCCGATGCAGGATCCGACGTTGCCGCCTATAGGACCCGGGCGGTCTATGACGAGGCCAATGACGAGTGGGTTCTGAACGGAACCAAGGCGTGGATCACCAATGGTGGCATTGCCGACATCCATGTGGTGGTTGCGGTTGTTGATCCGGAACTCAAATCAAAGGGGCATGCCAGCTTCATTGTTCCGCCAAACAATCCAGGCTTGAGCATGGGTCAGAAGTACAAGAAGCACGGCATCAAGGCGTCACACACCGCTGAGGTGGTGCTGGATGATTGCCGGATTCCCGGTAGTTGTCTCTTGGGTGGCAAGGAGAAGCTTGACGAGCGTTTGGCTCGAGTGCGTGAGGGCAAGAAAGGCAATAGCCAGGCGGCGATGCAGACCTTTGAGGCCACTCGTCCAGCTGTCGGGGCCCAAGCAATTGGTGTTGCCCGAGCGGCCTATGAGTATGCATTGGAGTACGCCAAGGAGCGGGAAGCCTTTGGTCGGCCGATCATCATGAACCAGAGTATTTCGTTCATGCTGGCTGACATGGCCACCGAGATTGATGCGGCGCGCCTGATGGTGTGGCGGGCGGCTTGGTTGGGTAAGCAGAAGGGCTTCAAGTACGCAGAGGGTTCGATGGCCAAGCTGAAGGCTGGCCGGGTGGCGGTGCATTCGACCGAGCGGGCGATCCAGATTCTTGGAGGCTACGGCTACACCCGCGAGTACCCGGTCGAACGCTGGCATCGCGACGCCAAGATCTTCGACATCTTCGAAGGCACCGAGCAAATCCAGCAATTGGTGATCGCTCGGGCCATTTCCGGATTGCGCATAGAGTAGCTCTGACCAGGGTATATGTCATTACTCGAGCCACCGTTCGAGCCGAGGCTCAGTCGCCGTCGAATCGATCATTTCGAGACCATCCCTAGTCGCATCCCTAGTATTTGCAAGAAGGATGGTCTACTGTTTCGCCCATGGCGACGATTCGACAACGACGGCGAGGGGTCTGGGAGGTTCGGTCTTTCATTGGCTACGACAACGCCGGAAACCCCAAACAGGTCTCCCGGACGGTGCATGGGTCCAAGCGAGATGCCCAACGTGAGGCGGCTCGGCTTGAAGTGAAGGCGACCGGCCATGGCGGCGGCCGTCGAGTATCGGATCTGCTGGATGAGTGGATTGAGGTGAAATCTCACGGCTGGGCGCCCCACACGGTTCAGGCCTATACGAATCGGTCGAGCAAGATCAAGGAAGATCAGATCGCAAACCAGACAGTGGCATCGCTTGGTGTTGCTGACATTGATCGATGGGCGGCCCGCTGTCGGCGTCAAGGGGTGGGTGAGTCTGCGATTCGGAATCGGCACAGCACCTTGCGGACGGCGTTGCAGCAGGCGGTTCGGTGGGAGTGGATTGCCACCAATCCGGCGTCGAATGCCCCGGTGAGGCAGGCGAACAGGATCCAGCGTTCGGCGATGACCGATGAGGATGTCCGAGCGGTGTTGGATGCGGCGTCGGAGGTGGACGAATTCGCCTATCTGGCGTTGCGGCTAGCAGCTGAGACTGGGGCCCGACGGGCTGAGCTGGCGGCGTTGAGGTGGGAGAGCCTGGTGGATGACCGGTTGGTTATCGACCGTCAGGTGACTGTCGCGGCTGATATTTCAGGGGTGCGTCGTAAGACAGTTGGTGCCACCAAGACGGGGAACCGGCGGGCGGTGACGTTGTCTGCGCCGACGTTGGAGGTTGTGAGAGTGATGGCTGAGGCGTGGGCGCCGCTGACAGTGTGGATGTTCAGTCCAGATGATGATGCACCGAATCCGGATCGGATTGGGTGGTGGTGGCGTCGTGTTCGCAAGGCGGCTGGCATCGATGAGAAGTGGCGCTTGCATGATCTGCGGCATTGGTCGGCGACCAATGCCATTGCTGGCGGTGCCGATGTGCGGACCGTGGCCAATCGTCTTGGCCATTCGGACCCGTCGATGACGCTGCGGGTGTACTCCCATGCGGTGCGGGCTGCCGATGTTGAGTTGGCTGCGAAGCTTGGTGCCGTGTTGGAGGACTAGCTGGCCTGGCGGTGGGGGTCGACTCGTTGGTCGTTGATCCAGTCAGTGAGTTCGTCGGGGTTGAATCGAATGAACTTCCCGATCTTGAGAAAGGGGACCCGGCGTTCGGCGATGAGTCGCCGGATGAACCGTGGGGTCACGTTCAATACCTCGGCTGCTCCGGCGATGTCCAGCAGTCGTGATTGGGTCGCCATTTGGCGGACGTTGTCGGTGTGGTTAGTCATTGCTCGGAAACCTCGTGGTTTGTCGCTTGGGACCTGGTTATCCCCTGGCCGATTTGGCGTTGTAACTCGGGTGTCACCTGACCAAGCGCTCTGACGGAACCGAAACCTCGGGAGTCTCCCAGAATTTCTTTGGTCCGGTGGAGCTGGGGAATTGGGTTCCGGTCGTTGGGTTTGGATCAGTCGTGCCCGTCAACTCATCGACTGTCTACTGTGCGAGGCTGCCTAGGTCCAGTTGGCTGCTTGCCTAGCTTGACCATGATCAACTTGAGGAAAGCGTCAGGTGTTGGGTTTCATGCAGCTATGAAACCTAACATCGTCGTGTGCGACAGCACCGAGGAACACACCCCTACCTGAGGAGTCCACGATCTCGATCTCATAGGCATCTGGGTAAACCTCCACGACTGCTCCCAGGTCGCCAAGGTTGGCTCCCTCGGAGATATGTCGTGTTGTTGTAATCGAGACAGTGGAGTACTGCGGCCATGAGATCGGCACGGATCGCCATGAAGCCACGACATCCCTAGGAATAGGTCGCCACTCGTGAGTGAGTTGCGTGGCTTCTGGGATGCGAAAGACCTGCGGATCTGGCAGAGCGATTCCGTGTGGTTCTAACAAGTGTCCGAGGGCTGCTACAAGCTGGACATTCCGGTCGTGATCAAAGCCCGCGAAGAGATTGTCGTAGGCGAGAGCGGTTGCATCTTGCAATGCCTGGTCCAGGAGATCATCAACGGTGGTGTCGAGGGTCAACTCGGACCGAAGTTGATTGTGAAGCCGATTATCGACGAGCTTGGCGGGGTGGTCGTACCAGTCGTTGAAGGTCGATTGAGAAACAGCGAGCCAGGCCCAAAGGTGTTCGAGAAGGTCGGCGATATCACGGTGTTTGATTTGTTCGATTTCGAGCCAGTGCTCGAAACACCGGAGGCCCCATCCAGAGCGTGATCCTTCGTGTTCCTGGGCCAGTATCGGACCGTAGGGACCGGGGCTGCGTGGGTCTGATCGAGTTAGCGTTGGTTCAAGGAGGACTCGAGTCACAAGGCGATTGCTGTCTGATGGCATGTGCGTCACGCCTGACTTCCACGGCATCTCCACTAACTCGACTCGTGCCCGTAGGTTCTTGGAGTAGCGCGTGATGTCGCCGTAGCGGCTGAAGGAATGTACCGACCCCGAGTCAGACGTGATCTCGAAGCTGGGATGGTCGCCCATCCCAGTCCAGTGGACTCGGTTTATCTTGCCTTCGACGGATTGGATTGGGAGTCGTGGGCTGTCGAGTCGATGCCAGAAGCGTCGGGTCCCTATCAGGTACGGCTTCGGGGACATCCCCAGGTTGGCTCTTGTCTTGTCTTTGCTCAGATCCTTCATCAGC
>JAJRQY010000039.1 GCA_024280015.1 Actinomycetes bacterium | reverse complement strand
CACAGAACACTGAGCAGACACAGAACACTGAGCAGACACAGAACACTGAGCAGACACAGAACACTGAGCAGACACAGAACACTGAGCAGATACAGGGCACTGAGGCTCAAGATGGTGACACTTCGACCGGTGATGATTCACCAGCTGATGTTTCGCCACTCGCTGAGCCAGAGATAGATCCCGTCGGTATGAGGAACCCCCTCAAGCCTGTTTCAGAGCGAAGGTTCGAAATCAAGATTCCGGCTTCGATCTCTGCTGATCCACTTGCGGTGATCCGCCATGTTGTTGCCACCGACGATGTTGTTGTCCTGGTTGATGGGGACGCCGTCTCGGAGATGGGCTGGCCTGAAACTGCGGTTGCAACCCGACGCGAAGCGCTGGTGAAGTACCTTGGTGACCTTGCCGCCGACACTGGGGCAGCGCAAGATGCGGTCTTCAGTGGAGCACTTTCTGAGGGAGACGAACTACCGGTTTCCCGGGCTGTACGAGTTCGAATCACTGCACCGGGAATCGCTCCAGCCGACGCATTAGCCGAGCTGGTGGACAGTTATCCCCGAGAGTGGCCAATCGCCGTTGTCAGTGATGATGCTGGCTTAGCCGAGTACGCCAGTGCCCAAGGAGCCACGCTCCTGAGCAATGGTCAGCTCCTGGACCTTCTCTTTGATCGTTGGGAAGCGTCACAGGGCGACTGAGGCCGGGCTGTTAAGCGAGACCGGGCTGTCAAGTGAGACTGGGCTGTCAAGTGAGATCGGGCAGCAGAGCCCGCAATGAACGTTCGCTCCATGCGCCTTGCCACAGGCCGAAACCATAACTGAGGTCGTCCAGGAGGCCAATGGCCGCCTGGACGATCGTGTTTTCATCTTGTCGGTGGCGCCAAAGCTTGGCTGCCAATCCCCAGCCGATTAGTCGCAGGACCGGCGGTCGGAGGAGAGGCACTGCCAGCCCAGCAAGGGCGGCTGGCCACCAAGACCGGATGGCTGTCTGCCCGAGGGCAATACCGCTGGTGACATGGCCAACGGTGCTAAGTCGGACTGCCTCGATCTGGTGGTCGGGCAGTCGACCGCGGAGCCTCTGGCTGGTCAGGATTGTTGATCTGGCACCAACAAGGCCAGCAAGAGCGGGATGCCCAGTAAGAAGAAGAACCAAGACTGCCATGCTCCAGCGGGAACTGCGGAAGGGGGCGACAATCGGGCCATGCCGCTCAGTCAAGGCAGCGGCCGCTGAGCCGTAGCCAATGCGTTGTCGAGCGAAGGTCACGATGTCCGGTCTCGGAGGGTGGGTGACAACAACCGAGGGGTCATAGCGAATCGACCCTTCTCGATTGAGGCGCCATTCCAGATCGACGTCCTCGCCATAGCGCAGGCCAGGGTCGAAGACAAAGGAGGCCTGGCCCAGAGTTTGGAGAACCGCGGCGTCAACGATCAGGCAGGCACTTGGGACATAGGAGACGCGAGATCCTGGTTTCACCGCGGCCGGTTGTTGACCAAGGTCAAGAGGGGAGTGGCCGCGTTCGTATTGGGCGATTGCGGACTGGTCCTCGTCATGCCATGACCGAACCCGAGGGGCAGCAGCAACGACATCAGGGTCAGCCAGGTGCTGAGCCAATTGGAGCAGGTCACCGCAGTCGAGTCTCACCCCAGCATCGACGAAGGCAACCAGCTGGGTGCCTACACCTTCAAATCCACGATTGCGGGCTGATCCAGGTCCTCTCGCGACATTGTTGCGGATGATCTGCACATGGTCTGGAGCACCCAGCAGTCGGCCGGTGATCGGGATTCTTGAGCCATCGTCAACGACGATGATGGGGAGTGAAAGATCGCTGCTCTTGCTGAGGTCATCGAGGGTGACAATGAGTCCCCTAAGGTCATCCTTTACCGGGATGACGATCGTGATCTCTGGATCAACGCCGCCGCCCCCTGGCTGTTCGATGTCGACCAAGTTCTGGTCGGTCGCTTTCTTGGAGGACGGGTTCTTGGAGGGCGGCTTGATGGAGGGCGGCTTGATGGAGGGCGGCTTGATGTAGGAGGGCGGTACTGGATGGGCCATACCGTTGTTGATAATTCTGCGCGCTAGGTTCGTGGCCGATGTTCCGGACCCGATTGGGGCGCCAGCAAACCACGTATTGATCTGCTCTGACCCAGCCTTCCTGAGCTGGAGGAGTCGAAATGGCGAACCACCCATCAAGACTTTGCCGCCATCGCGCCGCAGGAGATCTGGATCGGGGATAAGTCGCCAACCATCGGGAAATAGGAGGCTGCGTGTCGAGTGAGTTCCCGTCATTTCGTGACCATCACGGCGCGACTGTCACTTCGTGACCGTCACTGCACGACTTGTCGTAGGGCATCGAGCACGGACATTGGTCCAGCAACTTCGGCCAGGCGCCCTCCGGCTGCCTTCACCAGCTCCCGAGCGTGAGTTGGGTCATCGGCTGGGGCCAGGATGACGAATTCATCCAGTCCTCTGGCGGTTGGGATCGGGTCACCACCGGTGGTGACCTCGGCATCGGACAACAAGATCGTAATCCTGCGCTTTGCTCGCGAGCTAGCCAGTTGTCGATGAGCAGCACGCAAGGCCAGTTCGACATCAGTGGTGCCGTGACCTTGCAGGGACAAGACCTCGGCTACCAGCTGTTCGGGGCCTTTGGAGGAGGCCAGTCCCTTCATCTCAATCGCCCGACTGCCAAAGGCAATAACGGCAAAGTCTTTCGGGGCTCGCCAAGCACAGACCGCGGCGGCCAGCGCAGCACTGGCAAGGCGCTCCCCGTTCATGGAACCTGATCGATCGATCAGCAAGCAGATGGCGGTACGGGGACGTTCCCAACTGGTGGCGAAGAGCTCATCCAACCGGGGTGGGCGACGCTCACCTTTGGCCAGCAGCAGACCTTCCAGGCTGGCATCAATATCAATATCAGTTGCCGACTCATTGGCGGGTGAGCGGGCGAGCTTGCCCACTCCACGGCTACGTGCTCGACCTGTGCGGGCAAGATCAAGAACTAGCCGACCAGCCAGGCGCCGCGACAACAAGGCGAGGTTTCTGTCGGTGGCTTGGGCCATCTTGGCCAAGAGTTCCAATGCCTCGTCGGGGGCTTCTTCAAAGAACTCATCGAATGCCTCAGGATCTACTTCGCCGAGGGCGGGAGAGATATCACTGAAATGATCGTTTCGATCGAGGTCTCGTCGGGAGATGGATCGCCTTCGCTCATCGCTGAGGGCTTGTTCGGCCTCCTCACCGGTGAGGATCCGGTCGCTGTCTTGGTCTTGGCCGCCTCCGCCTGGCGGCTCTAGGCTTTTCCCGGGTCATCGGGAGGCAGATCAGTCGACGGTTCTGGCTCTGGCTCCATGATCTTGTCGTAGAGGGCGGTGATGATCTGTTCGGGAGTTTCCGAAGACGAATCGTGAAGCCGGATCCGACCCGACAGGGAGGTCAAGGCGGCATCAAGGGCGACCCCTCGCGAGTCGTTTGGCAGCTTCCGGATCGAGCTGAGCTGCTGGGCGATTAAGAGCAGGTCGACGGCACCTCGGACTGAAGAGCCGACCCGGATCTCGGAGTGATCGCGTGTTGCCCGAACAAGCTGGACAGCCCGGCCAGCAAAGCCTCGGTTGGTGGAGCCCTTGGCAGCAGCGGCCACCTTGGAGCACACGATTCCTTCTTCGTCGCTGGCTGACTGATAGTCCATAGAGACGCGGCAAACGCGGTCATAAATGGCCCCAGAGATTCTTGCTGTGCCCACCGAGTCGAATGGATTCATAGCTGACACCAGTCGGAAATCGGGATGGGCCTCGATCCTGCCCAGCCGCGGAATCGTCAGCTCCCCTTCGGACATAACGGTGACCAGGAGGTTCAGTGTCTCCTCGGGAATCCGGTTGATCTCTTCCAGGTAGAGAAGTTCTCCGTCTCGCAGCGCGGTGGCCAGTGGCCCATCAATCCAGATCTTGGAGTCATAGCCCGACTGAAGAACCTGGGCTGGGTCGAAGTGGCCGGTGAGCCGGGCTGGAGTGAGCTCGGCATTGCCCTCCACGAACTGGAAACCATGGCCAGACGCCTGCGCAATAGCACGTAGTAGGGTTGATTTTCCGGTCCCCGGAGGCCCTTCGAGTAGGAGATGACGGCTGGCCATCAAGGCAGCAACAACTACCTCGATCTCTCGAGTTCGGCCGACCACCGCCTTCGAAAGGGGCTCCAATAGCTCGGCCCCATAGCCAAGCTGGGTTGTTGAGATCTGCGGTTCTGTCAAGAGAATGGCTCAGTCAAAGGCAATAATGCCGCGAATGTTCTTGCCGTCTCGCATGTCTTGGTAGCCCTCATTGATCTGATCCAAGGTGTAGCGCTGCGAGATGAGCTCGTCGATCTTGAGTGCGCCGCGACGGTATTCATTCAGCAGCCGAGGAATCTCAGCCCGAGGGCTTGAGGAACCAAAGATTGAGCCCTTGATTTCCTTGTTGTACATGGCCAAGCCGAACAAGTCCAAGGTGACATCTCGCTGAGCCATCGGGGCAAGCCCGGTCACAACAACTGTTCCGTCCTTCGAGACAATATTGATTGCCGGCTCCAATAGATCGCCGGTCGTGACCCCGGGAGTGAGGATGCAGGAGTCGGCCATGATGCCGTTAGTGATCTCCATGGTGTTGAGGATGGCATCATCGAAACTGGAGTAGAAATGGGTGGCCCCGAACTCTTCGGCCTTTTCTTGTTTGTCCGGATTGGTGTCGATGGCAATGATGTTTGCGGCACCGGCCATCCGAGCGCCCTGGATGGCGTTGGAGCCAATGCCACCAACACCGACAACCACAACGGTGTCGCCGGACTTCACCCCAGCTCGGCTTTGAGCGGATCCAACCCCAGTAGCAACGCCACACGAGACCAGGGCCACAGCTTCCAGAGGTAAATCTTGGTCGACCTTGATGACGGAGCTCTCATGCAACAGCATGTATTCAGAGAAGGTTCCGACCTGAGCCATGCGGTTAGCTGGCGTTCCGTTCACATGATGGCGGTACTGACCGTCAGCAATCATGCCGCCAGCCAAGGTGGTCACCCCGAGGTCGCAGAGGTTCTGGCGACCCGTTGCACACCAGTGGCACTTGCCACATGAGGGAATGAAGCTAACCGATATGTGGTCGCCGACCGCAACGTCGGTAACCCCGTCGCCAACCTCAACCACCACACCGGAGCCCTCGTGTCCGCCGATCATGGGGAAGAAGCTGGGTGCTCCAACCATGGCCGCCAATTCATCGTCGACAAAGAGATCACCGGTGACAAGGTGCTCATCTGAATGGCACAGCCCGGCGAAGGCAGTCTTGACAATGACTTCGCCCGGAGCTGGGTCGCCAAGCTCGACTTCCTCGATCTTCCATTCTTCGCTTACGCCCCAGAGGACAGCAGCTCGAGTTTTCATGGTGACTCCTTGATCAATGCGGGGTAAGCAGGACGGGTGAACAATACGGTGTAAGGCCGGTTCCCGGAACTTAGCAGTGACCGTCGTCAGAAATCGAGACGAGCGCCAGGAAATCCATCAGCGATGCCCCTTCGCTCGCACTGGCTTTGGTCGGGTCGCCCAGAACCCCGTTGGCTGTCACCATCTTCATACCGCCCTCTCGGAGCTGGTCGATAGTCTCGCTCAAGGGCCGGAGATCACCGGGCTGGACCTGATCCGTTCGAACCGACATGGGAGCAATGGCCAACATGATTGACGTCTCACTTCGGCCAGCATGAGCATCCCCGCCAGGAAAAACGGGGACGAGCCCGGCGACATCATGGCCCTCGTCGCGGAGTTGGCTCACGACCGCACAGAGCACCGAAGCATTGCCGCCATGGCCAGAAACAAACACCACTCGTTTGAAGTCGGTGGCTGCTGATCGGGCTAATTGAACCAGGACCTGGTGAAGGGCTTCGGCTCCAATTGAAAGGGTGCCAGCAAAGTCCTGGTGCTCACCGGCAGATCCGTAGGGCAAGGTTGGAGCCACCAGAACGTCAGGTCTGCTAGCGGCTAAACGATCGCACCATGCCGCAGCAATAATGGAATCGGTCTGGAGTGGGAGATGTGGTCCATGCTGTTCAGTCGAGCCAAGCGGGATCAACAAGACACGGGGCGGATGCTGAGCAAGCTCGGTCGTTGTCTTGTTGGCCATCCGATGACTATTCACGGTCCGGCCAATCTAGCGGTGAGGCTGACCCATCTTGCTGCAGACGGTTGGGAACAGATGGCTGATCTGCGGTGTTTGAACTCGTAATGCATCCATCGCCTCCACCTCTGCGAGCCTCTACTGACCAGGCGCCCGGTATCACGGGAATTACCACCCACCTTGACCCCGGGTGGTCTGACCGGGCCCTGCGAGAAGAAGTTCAACAAGCCTTTACGTCGCTTCCCAAGGAGCTCTCGCCACGATGGCTTTATGACCAGCGCGGGTCAGAGCTCTTTGACCAGATCACCGAGCTTGACGTGTACTACCCGACCGAGGCCGAACGTCTGCTTCTCGATCAACATGCAGAGGCAATAGTCTCGATGGCGGGGGTTGACACGGTGATCGAGCTTGGTTCTGGGACCAGCGACAAGACCCGGATCCTGTTGGACACCTTCGTAAGTGATGGGCAGTTGAAACGGTTCGTCCCATTCGATGTCAGCGAGTCCATGCTCACGTCTGCCTTGGTCCTCCTTGGCGACCGCTACCCGGGAGTCTCCATTACTCCCGTTGCTGGCGACTTCAATCTACATCTGGACCAGTTGCCCGAGGCCAAGAGTCGGATGTTGGTGTTCCTCGGAGGAACCATCGGCAATTTCTACCCTGAGGAACGAGAAACATTTCTCCGGTCAGTCGCCGCGGTCTTACAGCCGGGGGAGTGGTTTCTGCTTGGCGCTGACTTGGTGAAAGATCCGGCCCGAATCCTGGCTGCCTATGACGATGTTGAAGGTAGTACCGCTGAGTTCATCCTCAATGTGTTGCACGTTCTCAATCGAGAACTCGATGCCGACCTTCCGGTGGAGAACTTTGAATACGTGGTGACCTGGGAAGCAGACGATGAGCGGATCGACATGCGGGTCCGGGCCAAGACCGAGATCCATGCGTTCATCGGTGCCTTGGACCTTGCTGTCGTCTTTGATGAAGGAGAAGAACTTCGGGTGGAGATCTCAACCAAGTTCCGTCCCCCGGCACTTGCCGCTGAGCTGGAAGCTGTTGGACTTCGCGTTCGCCATCAGTTTCTGGCCGATGGTGATGAGTTCGGCTTGTTCCTAGCTCAGCGCGCATAGGAGTCTTGGTCAACGACCCGAGCGGACGGTCCAAACTTGCCCGAAGCGGGCTGTAACGAGCACACTGTCCGGCAGAACAACTGTGCTGTCGAAATGCTGTGCTGTCGAAATGCTGTGCTCGCTGACCCCGCCCGAAAGGCTGAGTGAATGGGAAACCCCTGGTTTGAAACTGTTGCTGAGGCTCACAGACGGGCCAAGAAGCGTCTGCCGTCCTCGGTCTATGGTGCCATCGTCGGTGGGGCCCAAGAAGGCTTCACCCTGGCTGATAACAAGGCAGCCTTTGGGGAATTGGGTTTTGCTCCACACGTGGCCGACCTGTTCGCTGATCGCCAACAAGTGACCTCGGTGATGGGTCAGCCGATCTCCATGCCTGTCATTGTCTCGCCAACGGGCATTCAAGGAGTTTGCCCCGAAGGAGAAGTCGCGGTTGCTCGTGCTGCTGCCAACCGGGGAACGGTGATGAGCCTCAGCTCCTTCGCTAGTCGTACGGTCGAAGATGTGGTGGAAGCGAACCAACAGACATTCATCCAGTTGTACTGGAGTGGCTCTCGCGACGACATGGTCGCTCGTATGGACCGTGCCCGATCCGCCGGCGTTGGAGGAGCGATCCTCACCCTGGATTGGTCATTCTCCGATGGGCGAGATTGGGGGAGCCCGGCCATCCCGGAAAAGGTCGATCTAAAGACAATGATTGCCCACGCCCCCCAGGCAATGCTGCATCCGCGCTGGCTCATGGAGTTTGTGAAGGTCAAGAAGTTTCCGGACTTGTCAACACCCAACATGTCGCTACCTGGTCAAGATGCACCGACCTTCTTCGGCGCTTACTGGGAGTGGATGCAAACACCGCCTCCGAGCTGGGAAGACATTGCTTGGCTGGTGGAAGAATGGGGTGGGCCCATGATGCTGAAGGGAATCATTCGGATCGATGACGCCAAGCGAGCTGTCGATGCCGGCATGGCGGCGATCTCGGTCTCCAACCATGGTGGCAACAACCTGGACTGCACACCGGCAAGCATTCGAGCCATTGGGCCGATTGCCGATGCGGTCAGCGATGACATCGAAGTTGTGCTTGATGGAGGAATCCGTCGGGGCAGTGACGTGGTCAAAGCCTTGGCGTTTGGGGCCCGAGCAGTGATGATTGGTCGGGCTGGTTTGTGGGGGTTGGCCGCCAATGGTCAAGCTGGGGTCGAAAACGTCTTCGACTTGCTCCGCAGCGAAATTGATTCGGCCTTGCTCGGTCTTGGCCGGTCCTCCATTGGTGAACTCAGTCGAGAAGACATCATCATCCCGCCGGGCTTTGAGCTGGCCCTAGGGGCCTCGAGTTCCTGAGCAGGAACGTTTAGGCCACCGAAGCACGATCGTGATCAATTTGAGTCCGCATGGTGGCCAAGGTCTTGGCGCGAACGATTCCGATTGCGCCAGCGTACGCCTTGCGGTCGATTGTTGACATGAATTCGGCCTCCGCCATGGCCGAGGCCAACAGGTCGTCGGGCTCGACTGCGGAGTCCAAGAATCCGGCGGGGATTGCTTCAGGGGCTTCGGTCAAGTGAGCCAGAGCGACGGCTCTTTGGAGGTGGGTGTTGGGGATT
>JAJRQY010000038.1 GCA_024280015.1 Actinomycetes bacterium | reverse complement strand
TCGAGGATTCATAGTTACTGTGGTGACAGATCTCCCGACGAGTTCGAACGGGCCTATAATGCTGTCCAGGCCGCTTTACCAGCGGAAACTATTAGCACGTAACGGACGGCCTCCAACACCACCGCCGGATCGACACTGCCAACCAGCATCGCCCGACGAATCCCTTCAACAATCGCTTCGTTCCCGACACTACGGTGAGCAAGTAACACAGTGATCAGAGCTTTGGTGCCGTCACGGTCACCGAGTGAGCGGCACGCCGCCCGCCAATACTGGTCATGTGTCTTGGTGAACAAGCCTGCTTGGCGGGCCGTGTGCAACGCTTTCGACGCCGGCAACGCCCCGGGCTTGATTGCGAGGACTTCCAAATAGTGATCGAGGTCAAGGACTTCGTCGCCTTTGCGGCCACGCTGGTGTGAAGCAACCTGGCAGCCTTGGAAAGAAATGCTGATGCGTTCCGCATCCACACACACCTCAACCGTTTTGCGGGCCAGGCGGGCAGGAACCGAGTAAAACACTGTGCGGACACAGACTCTGGCTTTGGTATCAACCCGATGTGGTGCGGTCAAACCAACCTCGAACCGTTCCTCAACCATGGGTTAGAGATAGGCGGCTTCGACCCCGAAATCGGTGTCGACGGTTGTTCTGCGGTGACCTATCACTCGGTCACCATCAGCCACACACCCAGCGAGAAGGGTCGCATTCAATTCGTCCATTGAGGAAACTGTGGGGACAGGGACCAGGTGTCGCCGCCGGAACCGGCCGACTTCACCCTCGACACCACCTTTCTCGTGTGCGCCATCGATCCCAGGACGACAGAAAAACGATTCGACCCCGTAGTGAGATCGCATGGCTTTGAACCGGTCTGTTTCGAGACGTGACCGGCCTTCCAAGACTTCGACAACAGCGGCCGCGAGGTTGTCGTAGCGGATCCTGGTTGGGATGCCGCCATAAAACTCAAATGCTGCGATGTGGCCATCGAGTAAGGCGTCTTGGGTTTCGTTCAAATAGGCTTTGCAGAACCCTTTCCCTGAGGCTGATAGGCGCATCACGAACATGGCTGCTTTGATTCGTTGCCCGGCGAGATCGATCGTGATTTCACCGAAATCGACTTCGGCTTCGAAGCCAAGCTCATGATGTTGAGGAATCGTGACGTCAGCGATCGGTGTGGCGCCTTTCTCCCCCAGCTTGCTTTGCCACTCATCCAGCGATGAGGTGGAAAAAGCTGTCCATTGCCATTCTGGCGAGGTGAGTGCCGGGTCCACCAAGGCGGCATCTTGGAACAGGTACAGGGCAGTCCACATACGGAGCCATGCGCCACCAAGAGGCTCGCTACTGGTTCCGATCCACTCCGGACGATGCAACTCTTGTTGAATCAGCTCGATCGGATCATCCGACTCGTTGTCTAAGCGATACCTCTTCAGTATCCCCGTGACGGTGTCGGAGAACTCTGCCGTCGCGTTGCCTGCGACCGCATGCTCATCCAACCATTCAAGGATCGGGTAGTACGCGTACAGTTCAGTCGTTCCGATGGCCTTGATCAGATCTCCCCTGTCAAAGAAGAAGGCAGGCGACTCCAACGGTCTTTGAGCTGGAACCGCTAAGAAATGCGGCCTTTTGTCTCCACCTGATCCGACCTCGATCAAGAAGTCGTCGTTGTATTTCTGAAGACCCTTGTACGGATCTATCCGGTTGCGTTGTGCAACCTGGTGGGTTGCACAGTTAGCGGCAGATTCAAAGAAAGCCGAAGCGTCAGCGTCTCTAGGTACATCATGCAACCATGTGGCGTAAGCCCACTCAAATGTATGGAACAGCTCATGGATAATCGTCTCGGTCTTGTGAGAGTGTCTTGGCCACGCCCGCCATACAGGGAGTCGTTACCGCCGTCACCATTCAGAGTGTCGGGGCCACGCCAACCACGCAACACATCATTTCCTTCACCCCCACTAAGGGTGTCCGCACCAGCCTTACCAATCAGAAGGTCATCACCGTCACCACCGTTCAGAATGTCGTCGCCCGCTCCGCCATAAATCCTGTCGTTGCCAGGCCCACCATCCAAGATGTCATGGAACCGGCCGCCACGAATCTCATCATCACCTGAGCCACCGGTGATCGTGTCTCTACCGCGTTGGCCTCGAATGATGTCGTCCCCGTCGCCGCCGTCAATCGTGTCTCGGCCTTTGCCACCAAAGATGATGTCATTGCCGCCAAGACCGTTGATGGTGTCGTGTCCCTTGCGGCCACAGATCACGTCATCGCCTTCGGTGCCGGTCAGGGTGTCTGCACCATTGGTGCCCTTGATGGTGCAACCAGCGGTCCCAATGAACAGGATGACGGTGGCGGTGTCACAAGACCCGTCCACACACGCCTCATAGGTAAACGAATCCGTAGCAGGCGCCCCAGAGTTCGGTGTGTACTCAACGACCGGTAGATCTTCATCAGCACTGATACTGACAGTGCCACTCGTTGGCTGAGCTTGGATGGTGACGGCTACATCGGCGTCATCAGAATCATCCGTGTCGTTGCCAGTCACATCAATGGTCGTGGTCCCGTTCTTTGACACCATCTCTACATCATCAACCGCGTCGATTACCTCAACCGCGTCGATTACCTCAACCGGCTCACCCGGTGGGTTGGTTTGGGCCTCAACTGGGGGGAAAGTATCCCCGCCATCAACAATGCTGCACCACAAATACCTACAGCTGTCTTGCGTAGACCCATGGGGTCGCCTCCACATTCGCCAAAGGTGAAACCGCACGCCCCACCACGGACCGAATTGTGGCATATCTCCACCACTGAGCACAAGTGCCCACGCGAACTCGTTGGATGCAGGCCTTCCGGGAGGGGTTGATCAGACCCTAGTGCCTAGCTCTAGGGGAGGCGTTGGAACCAGAGAAGGCTGAGCAATCCAGCCGCCGCCAGCAGGCCGAGGGCGCCGCCGACGAACCAGTCGGTGATTTCTCGCTCGGCGTCTTCGTAGCCAATGGCTGAGCCGATGTCGTCATAGACCTTGCCCAGCTCTTCCAAGCTTTCAGCCGAGAAGAACGTACCACCAGTTGACTGGGCGATAAAGCGCAAGCTATCGCCGCCGACGGGCACGGGAATTAACTCGCTCTCAACCTGTGGCGTCTCCGGATCGTCATAGCGAATGGCGCCATCCTTGGTGCCAAAGGCAATGGTAGACACCGGAATTTCGGCCAAGATCGCCTCGGCGACGGCCTCTTCGTCGCTGCGACCGACCGTTGTCACACCGTCAGAGAGCAGGACGATCCGCGCTGGGGGAGTCTCACCATTTTCATCCAGCGGAGCAGCAGCCAATGCATCCAAACTGGTGACGATTGCTTCGCCAATTGCGGTAGATTCAGCCAATTGCAGCCCATCAATTGCTCGATGAGCGGCCAGGCGATCTTGCGTCGGCGGTACGAGCACACTGGCTGATCCGGCAAAAGCGACGATGCCGACGTTCAGAGTTGGTGGCAGCTCATCAACGAACCGGTTGGCCGATTCCTGGGCGGCCCGCAGCCGGTCGGGTTCAACATCATCGGCTTGCATCGATAGTGAAACATCGATAGCGACGATGATTGTCGCTCGCTCCCTGGGAACCCGAACAGTTCTGGTTGGTTGAGCAAAGCCAGTAGCCAGAGCAGCCAAGGACAAGAGGAACAACAAGGCCGTGCCGTGGCGCCGCCACCCTGGATGGTTGGGGATGACTGAATCAAGCAACTCACTCGAACTCAATCGGGCCGCATAGGTTTGGCGTCGTCGCTGCATGAACAGGTACAAACCAACAAAGACAGCGACGAGGAGCAGGCTCCACAGCCGCATTGGTGTCAGGAAATTCATGGTCGTCCTCCACCGAGGGCAACCATTCGGTGCCTTCGATTACCAATGAAACGCACAACGTCGCTCAACCAGTCCCGATCAGTGCGCAACGTGAGATGGTCGATGCGCGCCTCTCGGAAAGAATCAGCCATCTCGGCTTGGCGTTCCTTTGCCGCTTTTGCGTAGGCATCACGAACGGACTTCTTGTTGGTTGGAATCTCGCGTACCTGACCGGTTGCGGGATCGATTACGGGAAGCAGGCCAACATTTGGAAGCTCAAGCTCACGCGGGTCCAGAACCTGGATTGCTAACACATTGTGGCGACGCGACAGGGCTCGTAATGAAGCAAGCCATCCAGCCTCAACTTGGAAGTCGGAGATAACAACAATCAACCCGCGGCGCTTGGCCAGTTTTCCGACCTTGGCCAGGCTCGGAACCAGATCAGTCACGCCAGTCTGGTCGCCCCGTGGGGCGTCAACAATCTCATAGAGGATCCGAAGCAAATGCTTGCGTGTTCCTTTTGCTGGTACGGCCCGAGACTCGCCTCGGCCGGCAAAGACTGCTCCGATCCGGTTTCCGTCACGATTGGTTAGGAATCCAACGGCCCCTGCGGCGGCAAGAACAAGTTCACGTTTTTCGCACAGGGCGGTGCCGAAATCGAGGCGAGCAGACTGGTCAAGGACCAGCCAGGTTTCGAGTTCGCGGTCGGCGATGGTCTGGCGAATGTGAGGCTCATCCAGCCGAGCACTCACGTTCCAATCAATCCGGCGAACGTCATCGCCCGGGGCGTAGGCCCGCGTCTCCCCTAACTCAGTCCCGTGGCCAGGAACCAGGCCCTGGTGGTCGCCATGGAGTAGGCCATCCAGTCGCATGGTGACGTCAAGTTCGAGACGGCGTAAGGCTTCCCGAGTTCGTTCGCTGAACGCCGATGCTTGGGAAACGTCGGAAGGAGAAACTGGGGACACCGTCAATCCGCTTCGTCTGAATCGATGGCACCGGGCAAGCTGTCGGAGATGGGGCCACCGAGTGGCAAGTCTTGGGGGGTAGGGGGTGTGCTCTGGCCAAGACCAGGCTGAACCGGACGAGGGATCGGGGGCAGTCCAAGAGACGGGTCAGGGGCTGTTAGTGCTGGTGCCGGCGGAGGCAACGGCATGACTGACGTTGCTGCAGGCGGGGGGAGTGAGCCCCTTGACGGGGCGGGGGGAGGCGCAGGTATGTTTGACCCCGAGTGGCTCGGGTTGGGGTAGGCGACCGGCATGGGGGCTGTTGCGGCTGGAGCTGACGGACCAGGGTAGACGGACACCGAGTTTGGGGAAGCCGGAGAGAAGGATCCCGAGGAGACATCACGAGGGCTTACCGCAGCCGCTGGAATGACTGATAGCAGTCGATTCAAGACATCATCGGCGTCCAGGGACTTGGCCAGAGCTTCATAGGACAGCATGAGCCGGTGGCGAAGAACATCCCTGGCTACATCAAAGAGATCTTGTGGGGTGACATAGGTCCGGCCCCGAAGCAGAGCAAGGGCCCGTCCGGCCGCCACCAGGCCAAGGGTTGCCCGAGGGCTGACGCCAAACTCGATCAGCGGGTCAAGCTCAGGCAGGCCACGGGCGACTGGCTCCCGGGTCGCCATTACCAGATCAACCGCGTACTGGGCGACACCGGCATCGACATAGATTCCGTCGCATACCTCTTGCAGCTGTTGAAGCCGGGCGAGGGTGAGAACCTGATTGGCGTCAGGAGGATTCGTTCCCATCCTTCGCACAATCTCCAGTTCTTCACTTGGTGTCGGGTACTCAACACTTACCTTCATCAGGAAACGATCGCGCTGAGCCTCAGGCAGGGTGTACACACCCTCAGACTCGATTGGGTTCTGGGTCGCTAGCACCAAAAACGGTGCCGGCAAGGCCTTTGTTTGGCCAGCAATGGAAACCTGGCGCTCGGCCATGACCTCCAAGAGTGCTGACTGCACCTTGGCTGGAGCCCGGTTGATCTCATCAGTAAGCAATAAGTTGGTGAAGACCGGTCCCCACTCAATATCGAATGACTCGCTACTTGCTCGCCAAATGCGAGTGCCAATGAGATCCGAAGGTAGCAAATCAGGGGTGAACTGCAATCGAACAAAATCGCCACCGATGACCTGAGCCAGGGTAGAAACAGCCAACGTCTTGGCCACACCTGGCAGGCCCTCAAGCAGGATGTGCCCCCGGGAAAGCAGGGCGACAAAGAGTCGCTCGACCATATGGTCCTGGCCCACAATGACACGCTTGATCTCGAACAAGGCCTGCTCAAGCTCGACGGCAGCTTCAGCAGGTGTCGGTAAAGGTTGTGCCTCGTCTGCGGTTTGGGCGCTGGGCCCAGCATCGGCCGTATTGCTTGTACTGGCATCGTCTAGAAGGCTGTGCTCAGAAGTCAGTGAATTGTCGGTCACCGTTGATCTCCGGTCCTGCGACCTCTTCCCCGGCCTATCTCTGGCTACGGTTCTGGTGTGCGCATTCTGGTTGTTGATGATGAAGAGGAACTCGGAGCTGCCGTTGCGGCTGCTCTCCGACGGGAAGGGTATGCGGTAGATGTCGCCATCAATGGGCAGGCCGCACTTGATCGTCTCATGCTCAACGAATATGACTTGGTTGCCCTCGACCTCACCCTGCCCGACATTGATGGTCGAGAGGTTTGCCGATTGATCAGAACCGACCCTCGCTTTGACCCTAGTACCCGGATCCTGATGATCACGGCTCGCGACGGAGTGGCGGAACGAGTAGCCGGCCTGGACGATGGAGCGGACGACTACCTGGTCAAACCATTCGCCCTAGCCGAGCTTTCTGCTCGCGTTCGCAGCCTGCTCCGACGAGAGACAACCGGCGAGGACGCCACGATGAATGTCGGCTTGCTCCACCTGGACACGGCGCGCCTGGTAGCTGACTGGGACAATCAGACCCTTGATCTCACCACCAAGGAATTCGCACTCCTGCGCTACTTCATGGTCCATGTTGGTGAGGTGCTTAGCCAGGAGCGACTCTTGGAACATGTTTGGGATGAGGCCATGGACCCATTCACCAACACGGTGCGCGTCACGGTGGGAACCCTCCGGCGTAAACTTGTCGCCCAGTCCGAGCAACCCCTGATCGAAACGGTCATCGGTGCCGGCTATCGACTTATCGATGAGGAGTAGATCAGGTTCGATGAATATCCCTCGGGCGTTCCAATCCATCCGATTCCGGTTGTCATTGGCCTTCTCGATTGTCGTGTTCTCCGTCGGCTCCTTCTTGATCGCTGGCATCTACTTCTACCAGGTCAACTCTTTGGCCGAGCCTGTGCTGCAGAGCCAGCCTGTTGTCATGGCCGACCCAGAAACCGGCGAACTGGTCGAAACGTCAATCAAGGTCGTCTTCCCCGAAGCGGCCCAACAATTTGCGGTTGAACAGATCGAACAACAGTCCTACCGGCGAGCCCTCCATCAGTTGCGGTCAGCCACCCTGGCCTCCATGGGGGTGCTGTTTCTGGTGTCCTTCGGCGTTGGCTGGCTCTTTGCTGGTTGGATGCTTAAGCCAATGGAGCGAATCAGTGGTGTAGCCAGAGACATTACAGCCAACGACCTCAACCGTCGGATCTCGATGCGTGGGCCTGACGACGAGTTAAAGGCGTTGGCTGACACCTTTGACGCAATGCTTGACCGGTTGCAAGGAGCGTTTGAGGATCAACGACGCTTTGCTCACGAGGCATCTCATGAGTTACGGAACCCACTTGCCGTTGCCCGAACGAATCTGGAACTGGCGCTGACCGGTGATGATGAAGAGGAGATTCGGCGGGCAGCGACAATTGCTTTCGGTGCGACCAAACGAATGAGCGTGCTGATCGAGGACCTGCTTGAACAGGCAAGACAGGGTGTGCCGGAGCTTCATCACGGTCCAGCAGACCTGAGCAAGCTGATCCGAGAATCAGCCGAAGAGTTCCGGGCAGCCGCAGAACAGCGGGACCTTCGAATCTTGATCGTGGATGACAGCAAATCTGATGGTGCTGTTACTGATGCTGAACCCGTTGTCATTCGCGGTGACGGGCCGGCGCTTCGTCGAGCTGTTGACAACCTCATCTCGAACGCGGTTCGACTCGCCCCCGAAGGATCAGCGATCAAGCTTTCGGTTCGTGCAACCCCGACCGAGGCCATCATGACGGTCACCGATGAGGGTCCAGGGATAGCGCCCCAAGACCGGCCCCTAGTCTTTGATCGCTTCTGGCGGGGCAAGGACTCCAATGCCGGTAGTGGCCTCGGACTCAGCATCGTGCGGCGGGTCATCGAGCGTCATGGCGGAACGGTGAGTCTGGAATCGGCATGCTCGGGGGAGAATCAGGGCTCAATATTCACCCTCCGTTTGCCGATGACGATGACAATGACAACGCAGTCAACAACGGATTCAGGTACCGCATCGGCTGACTCCCGGCCGATCGGTGAAGCCTTACCTCCGCTTTCGTCCGCTGGCTCTAAGGTGACGGCAGAGATTGGAGCTGAAGGATGACCGAGCGGGTCTGGGATTTTAACGAAGGATCAAGTGGACGGCCGGAGACCCCATCCAGCCCACCCGTTGCGCCTTCTCGCTCCGGCCAGGTTGGCTCACCGCCGGTGGCCGCTCCCGCAGCGATTGAATCCACGTACCAGCCTCAGTCCTATCAGCAACAGCCGAGCCGTCCGGGACTGGCTGGTCCTCCCATTATTGGGGAGCTGGCCAACGAGACACCTGTTGACAAGAGTCCACGTTGGGGACTTCGAGTCGCGGGGGCCTTCCTGGCTGGTGGACTCCTGACTGGAGGCGGATTTGTCGCCGGACAGTTGGTGGCCGACGGAGACACTGTCCAGGTCGACACGACGGCAACAACTGCGTCGACCACAAGCACCACCCTGCAGCCCTCAGAGATAGTCCTTACTCCGCCCGACCCAGATGTGACCGAGCCAGCAGCCTATGTTGCCGCTGTCCTTGGTCCATCCATTGTGCAGATCGAAACCGAACTAGGCGTCGGATCAGGAATCGTCTTTGATGACGGACTTGTTATCACCAACCATCATGTGATCGTCGATGCGGTTCGTATCCGAGTCCGGACTGCGGACGGTCGAACCTTGCCGGCCACACTTGTTGGTTCTGATGCCAGGGTTGATGTCGCCGTGCTTGATGTTGGAGAGAACTCGGGCCTACAGATCGCAACCCTGGCCTTGGATGATGACCCCGAAGTCGGCCAAGCAGCGTTCGCACTCGGTAGTCCGTTCCAACTGCAACAGTCGATCTCGGCCGGCATTGTCTCTGCGATCAATCGGCCAGTACAAAACGGCGAAGGCATCAACGCCATGATCCAGTCAGACACCTCCGTCAACCCTGGAAACTCCGGCGGTGCTCTGGCTGACCGGGCTGGACGAGTTATTGGCATCAACACCTCCATCCGCACCGACGGGGTTGTTACTGGAAGCGTTGGCATCAGCTTCTCAATCCCGATTGGCAATGCCATGCGGGTTGCGAACCGGATAATCGCTGGAGAGTCCCTGGTTCCTGGCTTCCTTGGAGTCGGCAACGCCCAGGATGCCCCCGGAGGCGAGGCAGGCGTTGTCATTGGTGAAGTAACTCCGGGGTCCGGTGCTGAGGTGGCAGGGATACAGGTTGGCGATCGGGTCATTCGAGTCGACGGAACCCCGGTCACCAATCTCGGGGAACTTGCAGGCTTGATTCGTGCCAGTTTTCCCGGTGATGTGATCGAGCTAGAGATCGTTCGGGGCGAAGAGACGCTTGTGATTGCGGCCACGCTTGGCGAACAATAGTCAGTCTTGGGGTCACCCTTGATGCGTGAGTGGCGCGGCAGAACCAGTGGCTCCTAGGAGCCGCTTTAGGCCGTAGGATCAGGAGCAATGGAACCAATCCTGATCATTATCATTGTTGCCGCCGTCGTTGCTGTTGCTGGCCTCGCCTTCTTTTTCTCCCGTCGTTCCCGCCGGGTTGAGATCGAGCCTCAAGAACGGGCACAGGTCGGTGGACGACAATCCGGCGACACTGCGTTGCTGGAGCGCGAAGCTCCAGGTGACAAAGCCCCAGGCGAAACAACTCCTGGTGAGACCGTCGATGCTGATCCAGATGTTGTGTTGGCTGAGGAGTCAACAGTCCCGGCTGTAGCCGACGAGGTCATCAAGCCGTCCTTTTTTGATCGTCTTGGCAAGGCCCGAAGCGCATTCACCGGCTACCTCGGCGGTTTGGTTGGTGCAGGTGCGCTTGACGATGAGGCATGGGAAGACCTGGAAGAGGCTCTCATCCGGGCTGATGTCGGTGTGCAAACAGCAATGTCCTTGCTAGAAGACGTCCGATCCCAAGCCAAAGAAGAAGGCAAGGATCAGGGAGAAGAAATCCTGGGTCTGCTCAAGACCAGGATGAAGGCGGAGATCACCGGTAAGGATCGTGAACTCATCATTGATGAAGGCAAGACCAATGTCTGGTTGTTTGTCGGCGTTAACGGTGTCGGCAAAACAACAACCATTGGCAAGCTGGGCAAGCGCCTGGTGGCCGAAGGACACAAGCCACTCATGGCAGCCGGAGACACCTTCCGGGCTGCCGCCGCCGAGCAACTCACCATGTGGGCCGAGCGCTCCAGCGTTGACATTGTTCGTGGCAATGAGGGTGGCGATCCGGCTTCGGTCATCTTTGATGGCATCAAGGCGGCTGAGGCTCGCGGTTGTGACGTCGTGCTCGCCGATACTGCGGGACGGCTACAGAACAAGTCCAATCTGATGGACGAATTGTCCAAGGTTCGCCGAGTGGCAGCCAAAGAGCCAGGACATGTCAGCGAGGTCTTGCTGGTCATTGATGCGACTACTGGACAGAATGGCATGACTCAGGCCAAGGTTTTCGCCGAGGCAGTCGAGGTAACCGGTGTTGTTCTCACCAAGCTCGATGGTTCGGCCAAGGGTGGCATCGTGTTCGCTATTGAGAGCGAACTTGGTCTCCCAGTCAAGCTCGTAGGGCTAGGTGAAGGGGTCGATGACCTGGTTGATTTCGACCCTGACGCCTTCGTGAACGCGCTTTTCGAATAGGGGCACGCCCCTCAAGCCAAAATACGTGTCCAGTCACCTGTCACATTTGTGATGCCACCTTCGTCGAACAGGTATGAATGAACCAGACATTATTGTCGTTGGCGGTGGACTGGCTGGGCTGACCGCGGCGAATTATGCGGCTGATGCGGGACATTGGGTCAAGCTGATCGAAGCTCGAAGCAGGCTGGGGGGTCGAGCGAGTACTGATGAGCGAAACGGGTTCTACCTCAATCAAGGACCGCACGCGTTGTACCTGGCCGGTAGAGCCAACGAGGTTCTGAGCGAGCTCGGGATCAAGCCAGCCGGCGGTCCACCCCCTCCCGACGGCAAGGTGATGTTTGACGGTCAACTGTTCTTGTCGCCGTCAGGGCCAATGTCCTTGCTCAAGACTCGTGCCCTCGGGGCCCGAGCCAAGGCGGAGTTGGGGCGAGTCTTTGCCGCCCTGGCAAAGATAGATCCCGTGTCTGTTGCTCACCTCAGTGTCCAAGAGTGGATGGACCAAAAGGTTGACCAAGAGCGGGCGCGAGGAGTGTTGGCGGCAGTCATACGTCTCAGCACCTATGCGCGAAGACTGGATCTGCTGTCGGCGGATTCTGCTGTTAGCCAGCTCCAGCTCGGTCTCAGTGGCGGTGTTCTCTACCTGGACGGTGGCTGGCAACGACTGGTCGATGATCTTGAGCAACGACTACGGGCCACTGGTCGTTGCGTCATCGAGACCAGTAGCAAGGTGACAGAGCTACCGGATGCTCCCATAGTGATCCTTGCACTGAATAGTCCCGGCGCTGTTGGGAAGCTCCTTGAACAGGAGATCGAGGTCGGTCCACCCGCCTTGGCGACCTGCCTGGATCTTGGTCTGAAGACGGCACCATCGGTTGACTTTGCCCTCGGTGGCGACAGTCCGCTGTACTTTTCCAATCATTCCCGTGGGGGTGATCTGGCGCCGGACGGACACCACCTGGTGTCGGTGCTCAGCTACCTTTCTGGTCCGACCGAGAAGGTCGACCGTAGAATTCTTGACCAGTTTGCCGCAGGATGTGGAGTACAAGATTCCTCGATTGTCGAGGATCGTTTTCTTCACCAGATGGTCGCCACTAGTTCGATCCCAACGCCCCAACATGGCGGACTCGCTGGCCGACCCAGTGTTGATGACTTCTCCAAGAACCATTCAGTACTTGTGGCCGGCGACTGGGTCGGTCCCGATGGTCATCTGGCTGATGCCAGCTTCGCCAGCGGCAGGGCTGCTGGCCAGATAGCAGCAGAGCGGATACGTTCGTGAGTGTGACGGCATCGGACGTTTTCGAACAAGAACGACCCCGCCTGACCTCGCTGACCTATCGAATGCTTGGTGTGGTCGAGGATGCCGAAGACGCAGTGCAGGAAACATGGCTTCGATTCGAAGGTGCCGACCTGGTATCGATCAGAAATCCTGCGGCATGGCTAACAACGGTGGCTACTCGCATCGCCATTGATCGGCAGCGTTCGAATATGGTCAAGCGAGAAACCTATGTCGGCCCCTGGTTGCCGGAGCCACTGGCCTTTGATCCAATGCTTCAGGCCAGCGATGACCCGGCTGACCAGGTGATTCTGGCTGAGTCTGTGTCCATCGGGTTCCTGTCCATTCTGGAACGGTTGTCAGCAACAGAGCGAGCAGTTTTCTTGTTGAAAGAGGTCTTCTCGCTGCCAATGGCCGAGATTGCGGAGGTAGTTGATCGAAGTGAGCCAGCTACTCGGCAGATCGCCAAACGTGCCCGAGATCGCGTCCGCGCTGAGCGTCCCCGTTTTCAGCCGCAGCCCGACGAGGCCGCCGAGTTGATGAATCAATTTCTGGAGACCTTGTTGACTGGCGACGTTGAAGAGTTCGGGGCGCGGCTAGCGGCTGAAGCCGTTGTCGTGAGTGACGGCGGAGCGAACTATCGCGCCGCTCGGGCCCCCGTTGTTGGTCGTGAACGCGTTGCTCGCTACCTGATCAATCTGGCGAAGCGCTCTATCACGGGAGTCGAACTGCATCTGGTTGAGGCCAGTGGCCAACCCTGCCTCTATCTCACCCAACCAGATGGCGAAGTCAAGGGCGCTACTCGGCCATTCCTGCTCCTGATCCTCAACTGGAAGGCGGGAGCAGTTCACAGCGTCATGCTGATTCGCAACGAAGACAAGCTGCGGTCCTTTCATCGGCAATGGCAAGCAAGTTAGAGCCACCCTGACCTGTCGCCGGCCAAACAGTGCCGCAGGGCGGAACTTGAGGCAGGCAGGCCGTGGGGCAGGCAAGTTATGGGGCAGACAGGTTGTGAGCCAGTGGTTAAGAATCTCCGTCGCGTGCCGACGGTAGGAGGGAACTGGGAGCTGGTCTTTCAGTCCGAACTGATTTGTTGATCGCCTGTGCAGGAGCTTCCTATGTACCGCCCCCGTCTGTATCGCCCCCGGCCTGCCACCCTGGGTCTCACTGCCCTGGCGTTGACCCTTGGCGTGACCGGCTGCTCTGTCGGCCCCGATCGAGACGAGAGTGGCGCCATCACCCAAACCGGCAAGCTGGACGCGTTCTCCATCAAGGTCGGCGATTGCCTCGATGACCCAGTCGGAGATGGCAAAGAGGGAGAGTTCGACTCGGTCACCGCGGTGCCTTGTGACCAAGCCCACGACATGGAAGCATTCTCGCTCTTTGACTTACCATCTGGCTCCTTCCCCGGTGATGAGGCGGTGGCCTCACAAGCCGCAGATGGGTGTGTTGGCGACTTCGAGGACTATGTCGGAGAGTCCTACGCAGAGTCTGTGTATGAACTCAACTGGTTTGCTCCAACGGTGGAATCCTGGGAGCAGGGCGACCAGGAGATCGTCTGCATTATCGATGGCACGGTCAATGGCGACCGTCTCGAAGGCAGTGTCGAACGGCTGGCCTATGTCGAAACCGGTGATACAGCAGATGCAACAGAAGAGACAGATGCAGCAGAAGAAGCAGCAGAAGAAGCAGTGCCGGAAGAGGCTGGTTCAGCCGGTGGCATGAGTTCGCAGAATGCTGGCTCAGCCGGTGGCATGACGAACCGTGGTTCAGACGCTGATGTCGATAGCGATAGCGGCAGTCTTGAGCTAGAGCTTGACGTGTTCGCTCTCGAACTTGGTGACTGCCTGAACGACCCGACCGACGATGCTGGTCTCAGCCAGTTCAACTCGGTATCCATTGTTCCGTGCTTCCAAGCCCACGACATGGAAGCCTATTCATTCTTTGACATGCCCTCTGGGCCGTTCCCTGGCGACGAAGTCATCACCGAGGCCGCAACCGAGGGTTGCAGTATTGCCTTCCACAACTATGTCGGGCTGAGCTACGACGAGTCGATCTATCTGGTTTCCTGGTTCACCCCAACCCTTGAGTCTTGGAGCCAGGGCGACCAGGAAGTCGTTTGCCTCATCTCGGGAACGGTTGAGGGTGACCGTCTCCAAGGCAGCGTCGAAGGAACCGAAATCTAGTTTCGCGGGTCTTCCTTGTGATTCGAGGAGAGTTCCCTATCCGTCGAGTCTCGGCCCGGTAGGATCAACAGTTCCATGTTTCAGTCACTGACAGACAAATTCGACGGTATTTTCAGCAAGCTTCGGAACAAGGGTGTTCTGACCGAGGCCGACATCGACGCCGCCCTCAAAGAGATTCGTATCGCGCTTCTTGAAGCTGATGTCAACATCACTGTTGTCAAGAGCCTGCGCGACCGCATCAAGGTTCGGGCCCTTGGCGAAGAGGTGCACAAGGCCCTGAACCCGGCCCAGCAAGTCATCAAGATTGTCAACGAGGAACTCACCGAAAGCCTCGGTGGCGAGACAATCTCGATCACCTACAACTCCAAGCCTCCCACTGTGGTGATGATGGCGGGCCTTCAGGGGTCTGGCAAGACAACAACAACGGGCAAGTTGGCCAAGTGGTTCAAGAGCCAGGGCCGCAATCCCTTGTTGGTCGGTGCCGACTTGCAGCGTCCAGCTGCGGTTGAGCAGCTCCGCACCCTTGGCCGCCAGGTAGGCGTCCCTGTCTTTAGTGAGAACTCCGACCCGGTCACCGTTGCCAGCAAGGCCGTCGAAGAGGCTCGCTCCACCGGTCGCGACGTCGTGATTGTCGATACGGCTGGTCGCCTGGCCATCGATGACGAGCTGATGGAACAGGTCCGCCAGATTTCCGAGGCCGTGTCCCCGGATTACACATTCCTTGTTGTTGACGCAATGACCGGCCAGGATGCGGTCACGGTTGCGGAGTCCTTCAACGACAAGCTCAATCTTGACGGTGTCATCCTCACCAAGCTCGACGGCGACGCTCGTGGTGGTGCGGCTCTATCGGTCAAGGAAATCGTTGGCAAGCCTATTGCCTTCGCCGGTACTGGCGAAAAGCTGGACGAATTCGAGCTCTTCCACCCCGATCGTATGGCCAGCCGGATCCTCGGCATGGGCGACATGCTCACCCTCATCGAGAAGGCCGAGCAGACCTTCGAACAAGATGAGGCCGAGGCCGCAGCCCAGTCTCTCATGGACGGGACCTTCACTCTTGATGACTTCTTGGAGCAGATGCAACAGCTCAAGAAGATGGGATCCCTTGGTGGCCTCATCAAAATGCTTCCTGGTTTACCCAAGGAAATGCGCGATGTTGACATCGACGATGGCGAGCTCGCTCGGGTTGAGGCAATCATCAAATCAATGACAACGATCGAACGAGCTGAACCGTCGCTCATCGATGCGAGTCGCCGAGCCAGAATTGCCACCGGATCAGGTACCAACCCCAGCCAGGTTTCGATGCTGGTGAAGCAATTCTCCGAAATGCAGAAGATGATGAAGCGCATGGGCGGCATGGGCACAAAAAAGGCGTCGAAGGCGCGGCGAGGCAAAAAGGGTAAGAAAGCAAAGAAGGGCGGCCGGGTCACGGCGAAGTCAACCGCCCGCGTGAGTGAGAAGGGCACCAAGGTCCGTAAGGCTCCGCTCATGTTGCCCGGTTTGGACCGAATGGACGCCGACGATTTCGAGAAGTTGGCCTCAGAGCTAGAAGAACTCTCCGAGTAGACGCAGAGTAAGCGCTGAGCTGGCACAGATCAGACACAGCAGCAAGCACTAAATGGTGATGATCTGGCCTGATTAGGTAAGTGAATACGCCTGGCGCGTTGCGCAGCCCTCCACTGTTGGTAGCCTCATATGCCGCTTGACTCAGCGCACTCTTTTGCGCAGTCAAACCGCAGAGTAGTCCCCTCGCAAGAGGCAGTAACGCAAGACAGTTCACCGAAACCACGTACGAAGAGAGAAATCTGTGGCCGTTCGACTCCGCCTGACGCGGACAGGAAAAAAGAAGCAACCCAGCTATCGAGTAGTAGCTGCCGACTCGCGGGCTCCCCGCGACGGCAAGTTCATTGACATTGTGGGTACCTACAACCCACGGCTGGAACCATCCCAAATCTTGATCAACAACGCTAAGGCTGTTCACTGGCTTCGCCAGGGCGCTCTGCCAAGCGAACGGGTCAAGAAGCTGCTGGAGATCTCCGGCGCATGGGCTGCCTTTGAAGATGGCACCACTGTCGAGGCGCTCGAAGCCGAGGCTGATGCTGCTAAAGCTGCTGCCGCCGAGGCTGCAGCGGTAGAGGTCAGCGCATGAGCGACGACGCTCTGGCTCCAACAGCCGAAGCCGTTCTTGTCCACTTGTGCAAGTCGGTTGTGAGTTCACCGGACGAGGTTTCGGTCGAAGCATCCGAAGCTGGCGACGAACGGGTTCGTTTCGACGTAACCGTCAATAAGGACGACATGGGTCGTGTGATCGGTCGTCGTGGACGTGTTGCTTCGGCCATTCGCACGGTGGTCGGCGCCGCAGGGGCGAAAGACGGAGTCTCGACCGAGGTCGAGTTCGTCGAGTAGCTCGGGTCCTTCCTTGTGACCCTCCTAGAGGTTGGCCGAGTGGGAAAGCCGCATGGTCTCCGGGGCGATTTGATTGTCCGCCTCACAACGGACCGTACCCAAGAGCGCACAGCGCCGGGTGCGGTCTTTTGCATTCCTGGTCCCGGCCGTTCATCAGCGGATGGGCAGCTGGACTGTTCACAACAACTTGTTGTGAAGAAAGCTCAGCCCTATCAGAAGGGCTGGCTCATGAGCTTTGTTGGCGTCGATAGCCGAGAAAGCGCCGATCAGTATCGCGGGACGCTTTTGTTCGCCGAGCCCTTGGACGGATTGGATGACGATGTCATCTTTGTTCATGATCTGATCGGGCTCCGACTGCTCGATCAGCACGGGACAGACCATGGCGAGATCCTTTCGGTGCTTGACAATCCCGCATCTGACCTCTTGGAGTTGGCCAATGACGTTCTTGTGCCCCTCCATTTCCTGGTCGAGACCAATGAAACCCAGGTGATGGTCGACGTTCCTGACGGCCTGCTCGACACCGGCGCTGACACTGATGCCGACGCTGATACCGATCAGTAGTGAAGTCGATGAGGATTGACGTTTTTACCATCTTTCCCGACATCATCGATAGCTATACCTCAGCGAGCATCCTCGGCCGAGCTCAAGCCGGTGGCCATCTGGACGTACAATCCCACGATCTCCGTGACGGGGCTGAGGACAAGCATCGAAGCGTGGATGACAGTCCTTTCGGTGGAGGTGCAGGCATGGTTATGAAGCCAGCCCCGATCTTTTCGGTGGTGGAACAAACCCAGCCACCTCGACCCCTGCTCTATCTATCCCCAACCGGGAGGCGGTTCGATCAGGCCTATGCGATCGAATTGTCGGCTCTGGACGGGTTCAGTCTTCTCTGTGGCCGCTATGAGGGCGTTGATGAACGGGTCAGAGAACACCTGGTCGACGGCGAGGTTTCGGTTGGTGACTATGTGTTGGCCGGTGGAGAACTGGGAGCGTTGGTAGTGATTGAGGCCGTGGCTCGCTTGATCCCTGGGGTGTTAGGAAATGAGGAGTCGATCAGTGATGAATCCTTCACCGATGGCTTGCTTGAGTATCCTCACTACACCCGCCCAGCCGAGTTCCGAGGCTGGGATGTCCCGGCAGCCCTTCGCTCAGGAGACCATGGACTTGTTGACCGCTGGCGAATGGCCCAGTCCCTGGACCGAACCAGAAAAAGTCGACCCGATATGATCGAGGCTAGAGGCGGTCTGAGTACGGCAGAGAAGTCCCTCCTGGACGAGTTTGGGCTCTGATTCTGGTATCAGGCTGGAAGAATCCTGCGATGGTGATTGACCGTCACTCCTAGGGGAGCGGGAACAGTGGAAGTGGCGCCGAATCGCCCTAGCATTACGGATCGCGCCAATGGAGCACCCCCGCCCTTTTGTTCGCATCCGCACTTTGTCATAGGAACGCACGATGAACCTCACTGATCTCGTAGAACAGACCCAACTCCGAGATGACCATCCTCACTTTGGCCCTGGCGACACTGTCAAGGTGCATGTGAAGGTCGTCGAAGGAAACCGTGAACGTGTCCAGGTCTTCCAGGGCGTCGTCATCGGCATTCGTGGTGGAGGAGCCGGCGAGAGCTTCAAGGTCCGCAAACTCTCCTTCGGAGTTGGCGTCGAACGAACCTTCCCCATGCATTCCCCCATGATCGACAATATCGAGATCGTGACTCGCGGCGATGTCCGACGGGCCAAGCTCTACTACCTCCGTGATCGCGTCGGCAAGGCTGCCAAGGTGAAAGAAAAGCGCGATCGCTACTAGTCTCTCATCACGATGAGGCTGCCACCTGGGGCCAATCGTTATGAGTAGCGAAGATCTAGAACGTTACGAGTCCGACAACGAGCTCGGCTTGTATCGGGAATATCGGGACGTCATCAAGATGTTCCGTTTCGTGGTCGAATCTGACCGCCGTCTTTACCTCGCCAATGAGGTCGTGCGATTGTCCGCACCAGGTGCTCCACTCGTTGAGTACGAATTGATTGATGCCTGGGTGTGGGACATGTACCGAATATCACGTTT